>NZ_LSJA01000371.1 GCF_001556515.1 Caulobacter sp. CCH9-E1
CCTTGGGTGCGGGGACAGGATTTGAACCTGTGACCTTCAGGTTATGAGCCTGACGAGCTACCGGGCTGCTCCACCCCGCGTCAGGGTGTTTAGGATTGTGAGGCAGGGTGTTGGACTTGTGTTTTGATATCCTTTTGGCGGACCTGGCGGCGACCTACTCTCCCGCGCCTTGAGACGAAGTACCATTGGCCCAGGGGGACTTAACGACCGAGTTCGGAATGGGATCGGGTGGGGAACCCCCGGCAAAGCCACCAGGTCAGCGAAAAGGATATCGACCGACCCCTTGCGGGGTCAGTGATTGTGAAGAAGACATCAGTGTCTGAAGTAGAGCCATGCCTGTTGCATGGGTTTGACTGAAGAACGATCAAGCCTATCGAGCTATTAGTACCGGTAAGCTCCATGCGTCGCCGCACTTCCACACCCGGCCTATCAACGTGGTGGTCTTCCACGGCTCTCAGCGAGACCTTGTTTTGAGGTTAGTTTCCCGCTTAGATGCTTTCAGCGGTTATCTATTCCACACTTAGCTACCCTGCTGCACAGCTGGCGCCATGACAGGTCCACCAGAGGTGTGTCCATCCCGGTCCTCTCGTACTAGGGACAGATCCTCTCAAGTCTCGTACACCCACGGCAGATAGGGACCAAACTGTCTCACGACGTTCTGAACCCAGCTCACGTACCACTTTAATCGGCGAACAGCCGAACCCTTGGGACCTGCTCCAGCCCCAGGATGTGATGAGCCGACATCGAGGTGCCAAACTTTGCCGTCGATATGGACTCTTGGGCAAAATCAGCCTGTTATCCCTAGAGTACCTTTTATTCGTTGAGCGATGGCCCTTCCACGCAGGACCACCGGATCACTATGGCCGACTTTCGTCTCTGCTCGACTTGTCAGTCTCGCAGTCAGGCGGGCTTATGCCATTGCACTCGACGACCGATTTCCGACCGGTCTGAGCCCACCATCGCGCGCCTCCGTTACACTTTGGGAGGCGACCGCCCCAGTCAAACTGCCCGCCACGCCATGTCCCGGACCCGGATAACGGGCCGCGGTTAGACGTCAGCAACAATAAGGGTGGTATTTCAAGGATGGCTCCACAGGAACTGGCGCCCCTGCTTCATAGCCTCCCACCTATCCTACACATGTTGCTGCTAACGCCAAGGCGAAGCTGCAGTAAAGGTTCATAGGGTCTTTCCGTCTGACCGCGGGAACCCCGCATCTTCACGGGGAATTCAATTTCGCTGAGCCTATGCTGGAGACAGTGGGGAAGTCGTTACGCCATTCGTGCAGGTCGGAACTTACCCGACAAGGAATTTCGCTACCTTAGGACCGTTATAGTTACGGCCGCCGTTTACCTGGGCTTCAATTCAGAGCTTGCACCCCTCCTTTTAACCTTCAGGCACCGGGCAGGCGTCAGACCCTATACGTCGCCTTGCGGCTTCGCAGAGCCCTGTGTTTTTGATAAACAGTCGCTACCCCCTGGCTTGTGCCACTCTCATCTGGTTGCCCAAAAGAGAGTCACGCTTATCCCGAAGTTACGCGTGCAATTTGCCGAGTTCCTTCAGCATAGTTCTCTCAAGCGCCTTGGTATACTCTACCTGCCCACCTGTGTCGGTTTCGGGTACGGTCTCCGTTGGAGTTATTTCCAGGGACCTGTTCACTGCCAGGAGCAATCCAATAAGCCCTGACAATTTACCAGATCCGTCACTTCCAACTGGTTCAGGAATATTCACCTGATTCCCATCGACTACGCCTTTCGGCCTCGCCTTAGGGGCCGACTAACCCTGCGCAGATTAGCTTTACGCAGGAACCCTTGGGCTTTCGGCGAGAGGGTCTCTCACCCTCTTTATCGCTACTCATGTCAGCATTCTCACTTCCGATACCTCCAGCAAGGCTCACGCCTCACCTTCACCGGCTTACGGAACGCTCCGCTACCGCGTGCTTACGCACACCCATACCTTCGGCGTCTGGCTTGAGCCCCGTTACATTTTCCGCGCAGGTTCGCTTGACCAGTGAGCTGTTACGCTTTCTTTAAATGATGGCTGCTTCTAAGCCAACATCCTGGTTGTCAAAGCAAACCCACATCGTTTCCCACTTAGCCAGAACTTGGGGGCCTTAGATGATGGTTAGGGTTGTTTCCCTTTTCACGACGGACGTTAGCACCCGCCGTGTGTCTCCCGGATAGTTCTCTTGGGTATTCGGAGTTTGATTAGAATTGGTACAGCTCGCGCCGCCCGCATCCATTCAGTGCTCTACCCCCCAAGGAATTCGTCCGAGGCACTACCTAAATAGTTTTCGCGGAGAACCAGCTATGTCCAGGTTTGATTGGCCTTTCACCCCTATCCACAAGTCATCCGAGAATTTTTCAACATTCACCGGTTCGGTCCTCCAGTAAGTGTTACCTTACCTTCAACCTGCTCATGGATAGATCACCTGGTTTCGGGTCGTCATGCGACGTACTTATTCGCCCTATTCAGACTCGCTTTCGCTGCGCCTACACCTAACGGCTTAAGCTTGCACGGCACATGAAGTCGCTGACCCATTATACAAAAGGTACGCCGTCACCACGCGCGGTGGCTCCGACTGCTTGTAGGCTTCCGATTTCAGGTTCTGTTTCACTCCCCTTGTCGGGGTGCTTTTCACCTTTCCCTCACGGTACTTGTTCGCTATCGGTCATTGAGGAGTACTTAGGCTTGGAGGGTGGTCCCCCCATGTTCAGACAGGATTTCACGTGTCCCGCCCTACTCGAGTCTGTCGCTATTTGACGCTTACGGGGCTATCACCCACTATGGCGGACCTTCCCAGATCCTTCAGCTTTATGTCACGACAGCACTGGCCTGGTCCCGGTTCGCTCGCCACTACTACGGGAGTCTCGGTTGATGTCCTTTCCTCCGGGTACTGAGATGTTTCAGTTCCCCGGGTTTGCTTAATGAACCCTATGTATTCAGGTCATTATACCTTGTCTGATCAACCGATCGCAGCCCCAGCCGAAGCTGAGACTAAGTCGGGTGACCATAAAGGTGGGTTTCCCCATTCGGAGATAGCCGGATCAAAGGGTGCTCGCGCCTCCCCGGCTCTTATCGCAGCGTGCCACGTCCTTCATCGCCTCTCAATGCCAAGGCATCCGTCAGAAGCCCTTATGCGCTTGATCGTTCTCAGCAAAACCCATGCTGTTTCAGCCCTCGCCGCATCGCGCGGGGAAGGCTGAGCCTGGGCTCTACCTTTAGTCAGACAATGATGTCTTCTTAAGTCCGCCCTTAAACCGGATCCGCATCCCAGGGGTGAGCTGCGGTCGGCGGGAGAACCCTGCCTTCACAATGTCATTTCGCAGCTGGCTCAAGAGCCAGTGCAAACTTGTCATTCCAATCGCGAGATTGTCCCCGCCGTGTCCTCAAGCTGTTGGCTTCGCTCAAGTAGCGAAGCGGTAGCGAAGACAACCAACAAAGATGGTGGAGCCAGACGGATTCGAACCGACGACATCCTGCTTGCAAAGCAGGCGCTCTACCAACTGAGCTATGGCCCCGCTCTTTTGCAAGAGATCTGGGTTAGCCAGGAGAGCTGGTCGTGATCCGAAGTCAGGAGAAAGAGTGGTAGGCCTGGGCAGACTCGAACTGCCGACCTTACGCTTATCAGGCGTACGCTCTAACCACCTGAGCTACAGGCCTATGACGGCCTTCGTGGCGTCAGCCCCGGGCTCGCGATTGCATCCCGATCTCGTTCGACCGGAATGTGTGGAAAGAGAAACGAAGACGGCGGCGATCCGCTCTTTGTGGTGCGTCAAGCGCACCGTGTCTGGAGCCTCAATAGTCCCGTGAGAGACTGGAGAAGCATCCTTAGAAAGGAGGTGATCCAGCCGCAGGTTCCCCTACGGCTACCTTGTTACGACTTCACCCCAGTCGCTGACCCTACCGTGGTCGCCTGCCTCCTTGCGGTTAGCGCAGCGCCTTCGGGTAAAGCCAACTCCCATGGTGTGACGGGCGGTGTGTACAAGGCCCGGGAACGTATTCACCGCGGCATGCTGATCCGCGATTACTAGCGATTCCAACTTCATGCTCTCGAGTTGCAGAGAACAATCCGAACTGAGACGACTTTTAGGGATTGGCTCCCCCTCGCGGGATTGCAGCCCTCTGTAGTCGCCATTGTAGCACGTGTGTAGCCCACCTTGTAAGGGCCATGAGGACTTGACGTCATCCCCGCCTTCCTCCGGATTAACTCCGGCAGTATGATTAGAGTGCCCAGCCAAACCTGATGGCAACTAATCACGAGGGTTGCGCTCGTTGCGGGACTTAACCCAACATCTCACGACACGAGCTGACGACAGCCATGCAGCACCTGTGTCCCAGTCCCCGAAGGGAAAGCCACATCTCTGTGGCGGTCCGGGCATGTCAAAAGGTGGTAAGGTTCTGCGCGTTGCTTCGAATTAAACCACATGCTCCACCGCTTGTGCGGGCCCCCGTCAATTCCTTTGAGTTTTAATCTTGCGACCGTACTCCCCAGGCGGAGTGCTTAATGCGTTAGCTGCGTCACCGACATGCATGCATGCCGACAACTAGCACTCATCGTTTACGGCGTGGACTACCAGGGTATCTAATCCTGTTTGCTCCCCACGCTTTCGAGCCTCAGCGTCAGTAACGGACCAGTATGTCGCCTTCGCCACTGGTGTTCTTCCGAATATCTACGAATTTCACCTCTACACTCGGAGTTCCACATACCTCTTCCGTACTCAAGACTGCCAGTATCAAAGGCAATTCCAAGGTTGAGCCCTGGGCTTTCACCTCTGACTAAACAGTCCGCCTACGCTCCCTTTACGCCCAGTAATTCCGAGCAACGCTAGCCCCCTTCGTATTACCGCGGCTGCTGGCACGAAGTTAGCCGGGGCTTCTTCTCCGGGTACCGTCATTATCGTCCCCGGTGAAAGAATTTTACAATCCTAAGACCTTCATCATTCACGCGGCATGGCTGCGTCAGGCTTTCGCCCATTGCGCAAGATTCCCCACTGCTGCCTCCCGTAGGAGTTTGGGCCGTGTCTCAGTCCCAATGTGGCTGATCATCCTCTCAGACCAGCTACTGATCGTCGCCTTGGTGGGCCTTTACCCCACCAACTAGCTAATCAGACGCGGGCCGCTCCAATGGCGATAAATCTTTCCCCCGAAGGGCACATCCGGTATTAGCTCAAGTTTCCCTGAGTTGTTCCGAACCAAAGGGCACGTTCCCACGTGTTACTCACCCGTCCGCCACTAATCCCGAAGGATCCGTTCGACTTGCATGTGTTAGGCCTGCCGCCAGCGTTCGCTCTGAGCCAGGATCAAACTCTCAGGTTGAGTTGACATTGACTCCAGTATTTAGACCGAGGGGAGAACCTCAGTCCGCGTTCTGGTTTGCATAGTTTCTTGACGAGTTCCCATCACACTCCGACCAGCTCCGAAGAACCGACCGGCGTATTAATGGTGTCTTCAAGAGACCGCATTACGTCAGCGCCAAATGATCCACTCCGTAGAGTGAACCGCCAGAGCGCCGCCGCCTGCGTTTCTCTTTCCAAATCAACAATGTCAAAGACCCGAACCGCCTCAGCGGCCCCACCGTTTAGCGCCCGGTGTCGGCGGAGGCGGCTATCTATCCAACCTCGAATTCCGTGTCAAATCGTTT
>NZ_LSJA01000372.1 GCF_001556515.1 Caulobacter sp. CCH9-E1
TGTCATCCCGGCCGCAGCGCGTAGCGCGGAGAGCCGGGACCCAGGGGCGGCGCGCTCGGCGCTTCGTCACCCCCTGGGTCCTAAGATAGCCTCTGCGAGGCTTCCGGGATGACACGAGAATGGGCGGAAGGGGTGGGAGTAGGCGTTTATCCTCGTCCGCGTACGAGCGTCCGGCACACCCCGCCCCAGCAATCTCAACGCCCTAAGCCCCCGACCCACGAGCCCAGGAAAAATCGACGCATCGCGCCCAAAACCGCCCGCATACTTCTCCTCGCCCCGTCGCGGGGGAGGGCGTTCAGCTGGCGACCGAACGAGCGGCGGGGGTGATCGAGCGGGAAGCGCTGGTCTTGGCCTTTGGGCCGCCTTCGCGACGGATCCGGACGGGCTCCCTGAAACATCGGGACGAAAGCCGGGCGGCGAGAGGAGACAGGCGCGGCAGGCGTGGGCTGAAATCGCCCGCGCGGTCCGGAGGAAACGCATCTTCCTCCGCCCGCCCGGGGCCTCTTTCGGAAGCGGGTTAAAACCCCGCGCGTCGAAGGCTCCGGAGCACAGGTCACGCGGAGCGCTCCGGCCTCGGCCGAAACGGTACTCCATCAAACACTGATCCGGGCCCTGCCCGGACGCTCCGCCGCCTCCCCAGCCCGCCGGTCTCCCGGCGGAAGGGCGCCGTCTCGCGCCTAACCCTCCACGAACCGCGGAATAGGCCCCACCTGCGCGGTCTGGTCGGGCAGCTCGACGAACTCTTCATCGACGAAGCACCAGCCCCAGCCCTCGGGCGGGTCGTAGCCTTCGATGATCGGATGGCGGGTCGCGCGGAAGTGGGCGGTGGCGTGCTTGCTGGGGCTGTCGTCGCAGCAGCCGACGTGGCCGCAGGCCCGGCACAGGCGCAGGTGCACCCACCAGCCGCCGGTCTTCAGGCACTCCTCGCAGCCCTTGGCGCTGGGCGTGACCAGGCGGATCGTGTCGGCGTGCATGCAGGTCATCGGCGCGCTCCCTAAGCGTTGGCCAGATAGGCGTGGATCGCGGCGACGGCCTGGGCGCCTTCTCCAATGGCCGCGCCGACGCGCTTGACCGAGCCGGCCCGGACGTCGCCGATCGCGAACACGCCCTTGCGGCTGGTCTGCAGCAAGGGGTGACCCGGGGCGAGGTCGGTTCCGGTCCGCACAAAGCCGTGGTTGTCGAGCTCGACCTGACACTGGGACAGCCAGCTGGTGTTCGGCGCCGCGCCGATGAAGAGGAAGAGGTGGGTGACCGGCCGCGTCGTCTCCGCGCCGCCCGGACCTCGCCAGCGGATGCAGGACAGCTGTCCGCCTTCGCCTTCAAGCGCGACGACTTCGCTGCGGACGACCACCTCGATATTGGGCGTGCTCTCGATCCGGTCGATCAGATAGCGCGACATGGTCGCCGCCAGGCTCTCGCCGCGCACGATCATCCAGACCTTCTTGACCTGGCTGGAGAGGTAGACGGCCGCCTGGCCGGCCGAATTTCCGGCCCCCACCAAGGCGACCTCCCGGCCGGCGCAGAGCTTGGCCTCGAGCGGCGAGGCCCAGTAATGGACGCTGGAGCCCTCGAACTGGTCGAGATTGTCGACGTCGAGCCGGCGATAGCGGGCCCCGCTGGCGATCACCACGGTCTTGGCCTGGGCCTTCTCGCCGCTGACCAGGGCCAGGCGATAGCGGTGAAGGCCATCGTCCTCGCAGGCCAGGGAGGCGACCTCGTCGGGGATGGCGAGATCGGCGCCGAACTTCTGGGCCTGGCCGTGGGCGCGGCCCATCAGGGCCATGCCGGAAATCCCCGTGGGAAAGCCCAGATAGTTCTCGATCCGCGCCGAGGCGCCGGCCTGGCCGCCGAAGGCGCGGGTATCGAGCACCAGCACCGAAAGGCCCTCCAAAGCGGCGTAGACAGCGGTCGCCAGGCCGGCGGGCCCGGCGCCGACCACGGCCACGTCATAGACCTTGCTCTCGTCGATCGGACCGACCAGGCCAATGCAGCGGCCGAGCTGATGGTTGGTCGGCTTGCGCAGGATCTGGCCGTTGGGACACAGGACGATCGGCAGTTCGCTCTCGTCGACCTCGAAGCGCTGGATCAGCACCTTGGCGCAGTCCATCTGGTCCGGGTCGAGGTTCTGATAGGGGTGTCCGTTGCGGGCCAGGAAGCCGGCCAGGCGGATGACCTCGGCGTCGGCGGCGCGGCCGATGATGATCGGGCCGCCGGCGCCGGTCTCGATCAGGGCGACCCGCCGCAGGATCAAGGCCCGCATGATCCGCTCGCCCAGCTCCGCCTCGGCCACCAGAACGGCGCGCAGACGGTCGGGCGAGATCAGCAGAGCCTTGACGTCGCTCAGGGCGGTCACGTCGACCAGCGACGGGCGGCCCGACAACTGGTTGATTTCCCCGACGAACTGCCCCGGATCGTGCTCGACGATCGGCTGGCTCTCGCGATTGGCGTCGCGGCGGGTGATCGCCACGCGCCCTTCCAGCACGACGAACAGGCCGGGGGAGGCGACGCCCGCGGTGGCAAGGGCTTCGCCCGCCGCGGCGTGGACGATCTGGCCGAAGCGGCGGAGGCGGTCGATCTCCTCCGGCTCCAGCCGGGGGAACATCTGGGCGCGACGGGTTTCCATGGTGGTGCTGGCCATCGCGCCAGATTGCGCCAGGAATGACGTTAGGTCATCGGCCGATCGATGACGGTTTTGAACAATCGTGCTGTCACGTCATCGGCTATACCGCCCTTCGCCCACGGAGTAGGCTTTCAGGCATGTCGCGTTCCGCCGTCGCCCCCCGTTCCGCCGTCCAGTGGCGCGCCGATCAGGCCGCGCGGCCCTTCGAGCGGATCACGCCGCAGGAGACGGCGGTCGGCCTCTCGTTCGACGGTCGTCCGCATACGGTGCTGATGGCGACGCCGGAGAACCTGGACGAACTGGCGCTGGGCTTCGTGATCACCGAAGGCGTCGCCAAGGCGGGCGACGTGGCGGCGATCACCCTGAAGGAAGAAGCTCAAGGCGTTCTGGTCGATGTCGCCTTCGCGCCCGGCGCCCTGGCTCGCAGGGCGCGGCCGCGCAATCTGGAGGGACGCTCCAGCTGTGGGCTGTGCGGCGTTCAGCGCTTGGCGGACGCGGTGCGGCCGCTGCCTTTGGTCGGGGAGGGGGCCTCCATCCAACACGAGGCGATCCCGGCGGCGCTCGCGGCTCTGGAGGAGCAGCAGGCGCTCGGACGACTGACCCGCGCCACCCATGCGGCCGCCTTCTTTACCTCGGAGGCGGAACTGCTCCTGGTCCGCGAGGACGTCGGCCGCCACAACGCGCTCGACAAGCTGGCCGGGGCGATGGCGCGAGACGGGATCGACGCGGCCACGGGCTTCGTCGTCGTCACCAGCCGCTGCTCGTTCGAGATGGTCGAGAAGACCGCGCGGATGGGGTGCCCGATCCTGGTGGCCGTCTCGGCGCCGACCGACTTGGCGGTCGCCAAGGCGCAGGAGGCGGGGATCACGCTCGTCGCCCTGGCCCGCGCCGACGGCCACGCGGTGTTCGCCGGCGGCGAGCGCCTGATCGAAACCCAGCCGGAGCCGGCCTGATGGCGAACGAGAAGACCCCGGGCGTCCGCCCCTATCGCCATCCGGCCGGCGGATGGGACGCGCTCAAGGCCGTGGCCGGCGCCTTGATCGACCAGGAGGCGGTGGTCGAAGGCGGCAAGACCCTGATGCGAGCGAACCAGCCCGAGGGCTTCGACTGCCCGGGCTGCGCCTGGCCCGATCCCAAGCACACCTCGTCGTTCGAGTTCTGCGAGAACGGGGCCAAGGCCGTGGCCTGGGAGGCGACATCCAAGCGCGCGACGCCAGAGGTCTTCGCCCGCCACACGGTCAGCGAACTGCTGACTTGGAGCGACCATCAGATCGAGGACCTGGGCCGGTTGACCGAACCCATGGCCTATGACCTGGCCGACGACCGCTACAAGGCCATCACCTGGGACGAGGCCTTCGCCCGAACGGGCGCGGCCCTGAAGGCGCTGGACGATCCGAACCAGGCCCAATTCTACGCCTCGGGCCGGGCCTCGAACGAGGCGGCGTTTCTTTATCAGCTGCTGGGGCGGCGCTTCGGGACCAACAATTTCCCCGACTGCTCGAACATGTGCCACGAGCCGACCAGCGTGGGCCTGCCGGACTCGATCGGCCTGGGCAAGGGCTCGGTCACGCTGGAGGACTTCGACCACGCGGACCTGATCCTGTGCTTCGGGCACAATCCGGGCACCAACCATCCGCGGATGATGGCGACCCTGCGCGAGGCCAGCCGGCGCGGCGCGACGATCCTGGCGTTCAATCCGCTGCGCGAACGGGCCCTGGAGCGGTTCGCGTCGCCGCAGGATCCGGTCGAGATGACGACCCTGACCTCGACCCCGATCGCCTCGGCCTACTACCAGCTGACCATCGGCGGCGACGCCTTGCTGGTGCAGGGGATGATGAAGGCGGTGCTGGCGCTGGAGGCGCGGGGTGGCGGCGTCATCGATCGCGACTTCATCGCCGAGCACACGACCGGCTTCGAGGCTCTGGCCGCGCATCTTGAGGCGCTGGACTGGGCGACGATCGAAGCCGGCTGCGGCCTGCCGCGCGCCAAAATCGAGGAGGCGGCGGCGACCTATGCCCGGGCTGGTTCGACGATCCTTTGCTACGGCATGGGCCTGACCCAGCACCGCGACAGCTCCCAGACCGTGCAGCAATTGGTCAATCTGCTGCTGCTGAAGGGCAATATCGGGCGCCCAGGGGCCGGGATCTGTCCGCTGCGGGGCCATTCGAACGTCCAGGGCAATCGCACGGTCGGGATCTGGGAGAAGCCTTCGGAGGCGCTGTCGGACTCGATCCGCGACGTCTTCGGCTTCGAGCCGCCTCGGGCGCATGGTCATACGGTGATCGAGACGATCGCGGCGATGGAGCGCGGCGAGGCCAAGGTCTTCGTCGGCCTGGGCGGCAATTTCGCCGTCGCCGCGCCCGATCCGGTTAGGACCTTCGGGGCGATGCGCAAGCTGGACATGGCGGTCCACATCGCCACCAAGCCGAACCGCACGCACATGCTGATCGGCAAGGCCGCGCTGTTGCTGCCGTGCCTGGGCCGGACCGAGCTGGATGTCCGGGCCGGCGTGCGCCAGTCGGTGACGGTCGAGGACTCGATGTCGATGGTCCATGCCTCGCGCGGGCTCAATCCGCCGGCGTCGGAGCACCTGCTGTCGGAGCCCGCCATCGTCGCGGGGATCGCCACGGCGACCTTCGGCCAGGACCCGCTGATCGACTGGCTGGGATTAGCCGACGACTACGACGCCATCCGCGACCTGATCGCCCGCGTCTTCCCGGCCGCGTTCGAGGACTATAATGAGAAGGTCCGCGTTCCGGGCGGCTTCCGCCTGCCGGTCGGGCCATCGGACCGGGTGTGGAAGACGGCGACGGGCAAGGCCAACTTCCTGGTCTTCGATCCGAAGGGCGGCGACCCGCGCCGGGGCGATCCAGACGTGCTGATTCTGACCACCCTGCGCAGCCACGATCAGTACAACACGACCGTCTACGGGCAGAACGACCGCTATCGCGGCGTGTTCGGCCGGCGCGACGTCGTCTTCGCCAATCCGGACGACATGACCCGGATGGGGCTGGCGGAGGGCGACCTGATCGACGTCGGCGCGGCCTTCGACGAGAGCGGCGAGCGTGTGGTCCGCGCCTTCACGGTCGTGGCGCGGGACATCCCGCCGGGATGCCTGGCCGCCTATTACCCCGAGACCAATGTGGTCATCGCGCTGGACGACCACGATCAGCGCTCGGGCACGCCGGCCTACAAGTCCGCGCCCGTCAGGCTCCGCAAGCACCAGGCCGAATGGCGTTCGATGACTTCCACGTCATGACCGCGAATTAAGTCGTGGTCCGAACGAAGCGCCGCTAGCTTGCCCTCCATCGAGATACACGCATCCGATGGGGAGCAAACCGATGCGCGCTATGACCACCCTGGCCGTGCTGGCCGCCGCCATTTCCGCCGCTGGCGTCGCCCAGGCCGAGCCGTCCGTGAAGATCAAGGACGCGGTCGCCCGCGTCGTGATCATCCCGGAGAACCGCTCGGACGTTAAGGTGGAGTTCCTGACCACCAACGCCAGCCTGCCCCTGACGGTCCGCAACGAAGGCGACAAGGTCGTCGTCGACGGCGACCTGCGGATGAGCCGGATCAACGGCTGCAACAGCCGCAACGGCAAGACCTCGGTCAGGGTGCGCGGCGTCGGTGAAGTGGCCTATGAGAACATTCCACAAGTCGCCATCCGGACGCCGATGGACGTGCGCGTCGGCGCTGGCGGCGCGGTGTTTGGCGACATCGGCCGCTCGGACAGCGTCGAACTCGGCAACGCGGGCTGCGGCAATTGGACGATCGCCAACACCCGCGGGAAGCTTGAGGTCAGCCAGGCCGGCTCGGGCGACACCCGGACGGGTTCGGCGAGCTCCGCCGAGATCAGCATCGCCGGGTCCGGCGACGTCAGCACCCAGGCGATCGCGGGTGATCTCGAGGCCAACATCGCCGGCTCGGGCGACGTCTCGGCCGCGAGCATCGGCGGCAAGCTGGAAGGCAATATCGCGGGTTCGGGCGACATCATGGTCGCGGGCGGCCGCAGCCGCGCCGTCGAGGTCAGCGTGATGGGCTCGGGCGACGTCACCTTCAAGGGCGAAGCCGATCAGGTCGAGGTCAGCGTGATGGGCTCCGGCGACGTCCGGATCGCCAAGGTCAATGGCCCCATCAAGAAGCACGTGGCCGGCTCGGGCGATGTCATCATCGGCCAGTAGGCCGCCGATCATCACGCACGCATATATAAAGAGCGAAGGCCCCGGGATCGCTCCCGGGGCCTTCTTCATGTCCGGACCGTGGGTCCAGCGTCGCGCTTAGCGGACGGCGATACCGAACAGGTCGCCGGCCGAGACCAGGTCGGCGCCGGCGCGGTCGCGGGTCTTCAGGCTGCCGCCGAAGGTGTAGCGCAGGCCCACCTTGATGGCGTCGGCGTTCAGATCGGCCAGGTCGTCCGACTCGCTGTGGGTGTACTTGGCGAAGGTCGACCAGCCGCTGTTGGCGAACTTGTACTCACCGCCGAGGTTCACGTCCCACAGGTCCGCGTTGACGTTGGTGTCGATGCGCGACCAGGCCGCGCCGGCGTCCAGGCGGAAGTTGTCCGAGACGAAGTAACGGACGTCGCCGCGCACGGTGTACAGGTCGGCGTCCAGGTCGTTCGACTGGCCGTAGGCCGCGACGCCCGACAGGGTCACGTTCGACAGGTACTTGTGCGCTTCGCCGCCGACGGCCCAGACGGTGTCGTTGGCCGGGCGGGAGAGGGCGGTGAAGCCGCCGACGCGCCAGCTGTCGCCGATCTTGGTGGTCAGGTGAGCGGCGGCCGAAGCGACCGTCTCATCCGACAGGTCGTTGTCCGAGATCGAGACGTCGCCGTTGGCGGTCACGGTCCAGGCGCCCTGCAGCGGAATCGCGACCGAGCCGTCGACGATGGCCGACGAGCCGTGGCCGCCGCCCAGCTTGGTGTTGATGTCGGTGTAGTTCACGGCCGCGCCGACCGAACCCACGTTCTGGGCGAAGGCCGGGGCCGAGACGGCGGCGGCGATCAGGGCGGCGGTGGCGAAGAGCTTGGTATGCATTGGGTCTATCCCCTTAGTCACTGTGGCTCCTCCGGCTGGCGGGGCGGTCGTTGTTGGGGGAGGGGCCGCCCAGTCCGCCGAGGAGGGGCGGCATCTATGGAGGTTTGGGGGCGTGCTCAAGGCCCGCGGCGACGCTTGCGGGGCGAATAATGCATTTTTGTGACACTTGCGGAGAAGAGAATTTCGACTACACGCAAGCGTGCGCACGTTCATTCCTTGCTTTGACCTGGAAGTGTTAAAAGCCGACCGCTGTTATGTTTGCGGGGGTCTTGCGCGGAGGGGCGCGGGCGCCTATCCAGAACCCGCCCGACGACTCGAGTCCTTTTGGACGAGACGAACCGGACAGAGCGCTTGACGAAACCGATTCTGGAACGTACAAGCGCGCCTCTGTTGGACCGGCTGTGAGCTTTCGGGCTCAAACGCGGTTCGCGAGACGCCCGGACATAGCGCCCTAACAGGCGCAATATCTGGTCATCACCCCCGACAGGCGACTGTTGGGGATATTTGTTTTGCGGACGCTGCGTACGGAGCCCACCTGGGTTCCGAGTTGGTCTTTGAAATGGTTCGAGACGCGGGCGCAGCCCACTAGGAAACCGAGCGATATGGATCGTCAGAACATCCGCATCCGGCTCAAGGCCTTCGATCACCGCGTGTTGGATCATTCCACGCGCGAGATCGTCAATACGGCCAAGCGCACGGGCGCGACGGTGCGGGGCCCCATCCCCCTGCCCACGCTTATCGAGAAATTCACCGTCAACCGTTCGCCGCACGTCGACAAGAAGTCGCGCGAGCAGTTCGAGATCCGTACGCACAAGCGCGTCCTCGACATCGTTGACCCGACTCCGCAGACCGTGGACGCGCTGATGAAGCTCGACCTGTCGGCCGGCGTTGACGTCGAAATCAAGCTGTAAGGAGGGCCTTCCATATGACTCTCCCCACCCAACGCACTGGCGTCCTCGCCAAGAAGCTCGGCATGACCCGCTTCTTCGATGAAGCTGGTCAGCACGTGCCGGTCACCGTCCTGTCGCTCGACGGTTGCCAGGTCACGGGCGTGCGCACCGTTGAGAAGGACGGCTACACCGCCCTGCAACTCGGCGCCGGCGCCAAGAAAGCCAAGAACACCTCGAAGGCCCTGCGCGGCCACTTCGCGAAGGCGGCCGTCGAGCCGAAGCGCGTCGTCGCCGAATTCCGCGTCGAGGAAAGCGCCCTGATCGAAGTTGGCGCCGAACTGACGGCCGACCACTTCGTCGCCGGCCAGAAGGTCGACATCCAAGGCGTCACCGTCGGTAAGGGTTTCGCCGGCGCCATGAAGCGCTGGAACTTCGGTGGTCTCCGCGCCACCCACGGTGTCTCGGTCTCGCACCGTTCGCACGGTTCGACCGGTAACCGCCAGGATCCGGGCCGTACGTTCCCGGGCAAGAAGATGGCCGGTCACCTGGGTCAAGAAACCGTCACCACCCTCAACGTCACCGTCTGGAAGGTCGACGTCGAGCGCGGCCTGATCCTGGTCAAGGGCGCTGTCCCCGGCCACGAAGGCAGCTACGTGAAGGTTCGTGACGCCGTGAAGAAGGCTCTGCCTGCCGACGCTCCGCGTCCGGGCGCCTTCCGCAAGGCTGGCGAAGCTGCTCCCGCGGCCGCTGAAACCCCCGCTGAAGAGGCCCCCGCGGCGACGACCGAAGAGGGCGAAGGCTAATGAAACTCGACGTCATCAAGCTTGACGGCGGCAAGGCCGGTTCCGTGGACCTCGACGACGCCATCTTCGGCATCGACGACATCCGCGGCGACATCCTGCAGCGCGTCGTGACCTGGCAGCTGGCCAAGCGCCGCTCCGGCAACCACAAGATTCAAGTCCGCAACGAGGTCTCTCGTACGGGCAAGAAGATGTACAAGCAGAAGGGCACCGGCGGCGCCCGTCACGGTTCGCGCCGTGCGGCCCAGTTCGTCGGCGGCGCCAAGGCCCACGGTCCCGTGGTCCGCAGCCACGCCTTCGACCTGCCCAAGAAGATCCGCGCCCTGGCCCTGAAGCACGCTCTGTCGTCGAAGGCCAAGTCGGGCTCGCTGGTCGTCCTGGACAGCGCCGTTCTGACCGAAGCCAAGACGGCCGCCCTGCGCGCCAACTTCGACAAGATCGGTCTGAAGAACGCCCTGGTCATCGCCGGTCCGGAAGTGGACGCGAACTTCAAGCTCGCCGCCCGCAACATCCCGAACGTGGATGTCCTGCCGAACGCCGGCCTGAACGTCTACGACGTGCTGCGTCGCCAGACCCTCGTCCTGACCAAGGACGCGGTCGAAGCGATCTCGGCGCGTTTCGCTGAGAAGGAAGCCGCCTAATGGCCGCCACCGCTCGCCACTACGACACGATCCTGTCGCCGGTGATCACCGAAAAGACGACCCTGCTCAGCGAGCAGAACAAGGTTGTCTTCAAGGTGGCCAACGACGCGACCAAGGACGAAATCGCCGCCGCCGTCGAAGAGCTGTTCAAGGTCAAGGTGACCAAGGTCAACACGATTGTGACCAAGGGCAAGACCAAGCGCTTCCGCGGCATCGTGGGTCGTCGCAACGACGTCAAAAAAGCGATCGTGACGCTGGCCGAAGGCCAGTCGATCGACATCACGACGGGGCTCTAAGTCATGGCCTTGAAGCAATTTAACCCGACCAGCCCCGGCCAGCGCGGCCTGGTGCTGATCGACCGCAGCGAACTTCACAAGGGCAAGCCCGAGAAGAAGCTGGTCGAAGGCCTGACCAAGTCGGGCGGCCGTGGCGGCAATGGCCGCGTGGCCGTTCGCTTCCGCGGCGGCGGCGCCAAGCGCCTCTACCGTCTGGTCGACTTCAAGCGCCGCAAGCAAGGCGTGGCCACGGTCGTTCGTCTCGAGTACGACCCCAACCGCACCGCCTTCATCGCCCTGATCAAGTATCAGGCCGACGGCGAGCTGGCCTACATCCTGGCCCCGCAACGCCTGAAGGCCGGCGACGAAGTCGTCACCGGCGAGAAGGTCGACGTGAAGCCGGGCAACGCCTCGCCGCTGCGCACGCTGCCGATCGGCACGATCATCCACAACATCGAGCTGAAGCCCGCCAAGGGCGGTCAGATCGCCCGTTCGGCTGGCGCCTACGCCCAGCTGGTCGGTCGTGACGCCGGCTACGCCCAGATCCGCCTGAACTCGGGCGAACTGCGCATGGTGCTCGACACGTGCATGGCCACCGTCGGCGCCGTTTCGAACCCCGACCACATGAACCAGAACCTCGGCAAGGCCGGTCGTTCTCGTCACATGGGCCGTCGCCCGCACGTCCGCGGTGTCGCCATGAACCCGGTCGATCACCCCCACGGTGGTGGTGAAGGCCGGACCTCGGGCGGCCGTCACCCGGTGACCCCGGCTGGCAAGCCGACCAAGGGCGCCAAGACCCGCGTCAACAAGGCCACGGACAAGTTCATTATCCGTTCGCGCCACAAAGCGAAGAAGGGCCGCTAAGCCATGACCCGCTCCGTCTGGAAAGGCCCGTTTGTCGACGGGTACCTCCTGAAGAAGGCCGATGCCGCTCTGTCGTCGGGCCGCAAGGACGTCATCAAGACCTGGTCGCGTCGCTCGACGATCATGCCGCAATTCGTCGGCCTGACCTTCGGCGTGCACAACGGCCACAAGCACGTTCCCGTGCTGGTGTCGGAAGACATGGTCGGCATGAAGTTCGGCGAATTCGCGCCGACCCGGAACTTCCCGGGTCACGCCGCCGACAAGAAGGCCAAGAGGAAGTAATCATGGCCAAGCAAAAGCAAGCTCGCCGCCTCGACGGCGCCGAAGCGATGGCCAAGGTTCGCACCCTGCGCACCAGCGCCCGCAAGCTGAACCTGGTCGCTCAGTCCATCCGTGGCCTGAACGTCCAGCGCGCTCTCAACGAGCTCGAGTTCAGCCACAAGCGTATCGCTCAGGACGTCCGCAAGGCGCTGTACTCGGCGATCTCCAACGCCGAGAACAACCACAACCTCGACATCGACTCCCTGGTCGTCGCCGAGGCCTATGTGGGCAAGAACCTGATCATGAAGCGTTTCTCGCCCCGCGCTCGCGGTCGCGCGACGCGCGTTGAGAAGCCGTTCTCCGAGATCACGATCGTGGTCCGCGAACTGGGTGAGGCCGCCTAATGGGTCAGAAAGTCAATCCGGTCGGGCTGCGGCTCGGCGTGAACCGCACCTGGGACAGCCGTTGGTTCGCCGACGGCGCCCAGTACGGCAAGATGCTGCATCAGGACCTCGCGGTCCGCGCCGCCCTGAAGAAGCGCCTGTACCAAGCTGGTGTCTCGCGCATCATCATCGAGCGTCCGCACAAGAAGTGCCGCATCACGATCTATGCCGCTCGTCCGGGCGTCATCATCGGCAAGAAGGGCGCTGACATCGACAAGCTCCGCAAGGACCTGTCGGTTCAGACCGAGGGCGAAGTCCACCTGAACATCGTCGAGATCCGCAAGCCGGAAACCGACGCTCAGCTGGTGGCCGAGTCGATCGCTCAACAACTCGAGCGTCGTATCGCCTTCCGTCGCGCCATGAAGCGTTCGATCCAGTCGGCCGTGCGCCTCGGCGCCAAGGGCATCCGGATCAACGTCTCGGGTCGCCTCGGCGGCGCTGAAATCGCTCGGATGGAGTGGTACCGCGAAGGTCGCGTGCCGCTGCACACCCTGCGCGCCGACATCGACTTCGGTTTCGCCGAAGCCAAGACCACCTACGGCATCATCGGCGTGAAGACCTGGATCTTCAAAGGCGAGGTGCTGGAGCATGATCCGATGGCGCTCGACAAGCGCCTGGCCACCGAGTCCGGCCCCGCCGGCGAAGGTGGCGGCCGTGAGCGCGGCGATCGTCCCGACCGGGGCGACCGTCGTGACCGTCGCGATCGCGCCTAAGGATTAGATCGCCATGCTGTCTCCGAAGAAGACCAAATTCCGCAAGCAGTTCAAGGGCCGCATCCACGGCGCCTCGAAGGGCGGCACCCTGCTGAACTTCGGTTCGTACGGCCTGAAGGCCGTCGAGCCGGAGCGCATCACGGCCCGTCAGATCGAAGCCGCTCGTCGCGCCATCACCCGCCAGATGAAGCGTCAAGGCCGCGTCTGGATCCGTATCTTCCCGGACGTGCCGGTCACCGGCAAGCCGGCCGAAGTCCGGATGGGTAAGGGTAAGGGCGCGGTGGATTACTGGGCCGCTCGCGTGGCTCCGGGCCGCATCATGTTCGAAATCGACGGCGTGCCGGACGATATCGCGCGTGAAGCTCTGCGCCTGGGCGCCGCCAAGCTGCCGATCCGCACCCGTGTTGTCACCCGCATCGACGCGGGTGTGGCCATGGAGGCCTGAGGCTCATGAAGATCGCTGACATCCGGGGCATGACCCCCGACCAGCTGGCCGACACGCTGATCAGCCTGAAGAAGGAGCAGTTCAACCTGCGCTTCCAGGCCGCCACGGGTCAGGTCGAGAAGACCCACCGCGTCAACGAGATCCGCAAGGATATCGCGCGGATCAAGACCGTGCTGCGCGCCAAGGCCGCGGCTTAAGGAGAACGATATGCCCAAGCGTATCCTCGAAGGGGTCGTCGTCTCCGATAAGGGCGACAAGACCGTGGTGGTGAAGGTCGAACGGACCATCGTCCACCCCGTTCTGAAGAAGATCGTGCGTCAGTCCAAAAAGTACCACGCGCACGACGAAGCCAACGCGTACAAGGCCGGTGAAGCTATCCGCATCATCGAGTGCGCTCCGAAGTCCAAGCTGAAGACCTGGGAAGTGCTTCCCAAGGCTTCGGCTTAATCTGGAAGGTTTAGACCATGATCCAGATGCAAACTAACCTGGAAGTCGCTGACAATTCTGGCGCTCGCCGGGTCATGTGCATCAAGGTGTTGGGCGGCGCTGGCCGTCGCTACGCCAGCGTGGGCGACGTCATCGTCGTCTCCGTGAAGGAAGCCATTCCGCGCGGTCGCGTGAAGAAGGGTGACGTGCTTCGCGCCGTCGTCGTTCGGGTGAATCAAAATCTGAAGCGCAAGGATGGCTCGGTCATCCGCTTCGATAAGAACGCCGCGGTGATCGTGAACAAGCAGAGCGAGCCGGTCGGCACGCGGATCTTCGGCCCGGTTCCCCGTGAACTGCGCGCCAAGAACCACATGAAGATCATCTCCCTCGCTCCGGAGGTGCTGTAATGGCCGCTAAGATCAAGAAGGGCGACCGCGTCGTCGTTCTGGCCGGCAAGGACAAGGGCAAGCAAGGCTCCGTCCTGCAAGTCCTGCCGAAGGACAACCGCGTTGTCGTGGAAGGCGTGAACATGGTTTCGCGTCACACCAAGGCGACCCAGGCCGACCCGCAAGGCGGCATCAAGCAAAAGGAAGCCGCGCTGCACGTCTCGAACGTCGCCATCGTGGACTCCAAGGGCAAGCCCACCCGCGTCGGCTTCAAGATCGAAGGCGACAAGAAGGTGCGCGTCGCCAAGACGACCGGCGAGGTGATCAATGGCTGATCAAGCTTACGAGCCCCGGCTGAAGACCGTTTATCGCGAGCGCATCCGCGCCGCGATGAAGGAGCAGTTCGGCTACACCAACGAAATGCAGATCCCCAAGTTGGACAAGATCGTCCTGAACATGGGCATCGGCGAGGCGGTGGCCGACTCCAAGAAGGCCCAGACCGCTCTGAAGGACCTGGAAGCGATCGCCGGCCAAAAGCCCGTCGCGACCCGCGCCCGCAAGTCGATCGCCGGCTTCAAGCTGCGCGAAGGCATGGTGGTCGGCGCCAAGGTCACCCTCCGCAAGGACCGGATGTACGAGTTCCTGGATCGCCTGGTCACGATCGCGCTGCCGCGCGTGAAGGACTTCCGCGGCCTGAACGGCAAGAGCTTCGACGGCCGTGGCAACTACGCCATGGGCCTGAAGGAGCACCTGGTGTTCCCGGAAATCAACTATGACCAGATCGAACAGATCTGGGGCATGGACATCATCGTCTGCACCACTGCGAAGTCCGACCAGGAAGCCAAGGCTCTCCTGAAGGAATTCCAGTTCCCGTTCGTCAACTAAGAGAGCGGGAAGGGAAAACAAACCATGGCCAAGAAAAGCGCCGTCAACCGCAACGAAGCCGTCCGCGCTCTCGTCAAGAAGTTCGCCGAAAAGCGCGCCGCGCTGAAGGCGATCGCCAACGACGAAAGCCTGCCGCTCGAGGAGCGCTTCGAAGCTCGCCTCAAGCTCGCCAAGCTGCCGCGTAACAGCGCCGCGATCCGCATCCGCAATCGCTGCGAAGTCACCGGCCGCCCGCGCGCCTATTACCGCAAGCTGAAGATGAGCCGTATCGCGCTCCGCGAACTGGGTTCGCAGGGGCAGATCCCCGGCCTCGTCAAGTCGAGCTGGTGAGGACGATCAGATGTCGATGAACGATCCCCTGAGCGATATGATCGCTCGCATCAAGAACGCCGCCACGCGCAAGCGCTCGAAGGTGTCGACGCCGGCTTCCAAGCTGCGCGCTCGCGTCCTGGACGTGCTGGCCGACGA
>NZ_LSJA01000373.1 GCF_001556515.1 Caulobacter sp. CCH9-E1
GGCCCCAGTCCTTGTAGAAGATCTGCACGCCGTCCTGGGTCGTGACGTAGCCGCTGCTCATGTCGTGGTTTCCTTTGCCTTGGGTTGAGGACGCGGGCTTGGCCAGCGCCAGGGAGGGGGGAAGTGCCGCCAGCGCCGCCGCGCCCGCGGCGGCGGCCAGGACACGTCGCCGCGTCGCGCTGGCCGGGTCTTGTTCGTGGTCAGTCATCGTGATGTCCCCCGAGAAAAGGTTCAGAGCGGAATGGAAAAGCCGCCGCGATCAGGCTCAGACGACACGTTGTCGCGTCGCGGGTCTTGTCGGGATTGGTCGTTATCGTGGCGAAGAGTCCCGCGATGGGGCCGAAGCGTAAATGTCGGGCGGGCTACCCAGCGTCGACACGAATGGGCGGCGGATCTCCACCAGAACGGGCGCTTGCGAGCTCCCATCCCACCGAAAGGGTGGGCTAGGCCTAGCCCGGTCGATATTGATCAGCTTGAGCGTCGGCGCTTACGCTTGGCGCCTGACGTATGAAGGCGCTCATGGCGAACGGGTCTGCGAGGATTGGCTGGGCGGCGTTCCTGATCGCCCTGGTGCTGGCGTCTCCCGTCCTGGCGCTGGATCCGCAGCGGGCGATCGCCCAGTACAAGCACACACGCTGGACAGTCGAAGATGGCGCCCCGGCGCCGATCGAGGACATCGCCCAAACTCCCGACGGCTATCTTTGGCTGGGCACGCCTCTCGGTCTTTATCGCTTCGACGGCGGGACCTTCGAGCCGGTGAGGCCCCCCCGACCGAACACGTACACGCTCAACGACCGCGTCGTTCGTCTGATGGTCGCGCGGAACGGCGCGCTATGGGTCGGCTACGAGGAAGGCGGCCTGGCTGTTCTTGAGAAGGGCAAGATCAGGCTCGTCTTCGATCCCAGGATCTTCCGCTCGGTGGTCCACTCCCTTGCCGAGGGCCAGGACGGCGCGATCTGGGCGACCACGTCCAATCCGAACGCCAAGGTGGTCCGGTTTTCGAACGGAACCTGGGAGATCCTCGACCCGCTGATCGATATGCCGGACCAGGCCGATTGGGTGTTCATCGCTCGGGACGGCGCGGTGTGGGTCGCCGGTTCAGGGCGCGTGGCCCGCATGCGTCCCGGAGAGCCCAGGTTCACCACGATCCAGTCTGGCTTTGTCGAGGAGGTCGCGCTGGCCGAAGACCGGCGCGGCTCGATCTGGGCGGCCGACGCCCGGGGCGTGCGGATTATCCAAGGTCCAGGCGCCGGGCAGGTGATCTACCCCCTACCGACCGTCAGCCGTCAGACGCGGATCTTCTTCGATCGCGACGACAGCCTGTGGGGCGCGCGCCATCCGGACGGCGTCTTGCGCATACGCCCGTCGGCGAGCCTCAACAGCGCCAGGCCTGCCGTCGACCGTTTTTCGGCGGGGCAAGGTCTGAGCTCCGAAATGGCCTATCGGGCGTTCGAGGATCGCGAAGGCAACATCTGGGTGGGGACCGTGCGGGGGCTGGATCGTTTCCGCCCGGCGGCGATCGCGCCCGAGACCGTCGTGCCGATCAGCTCGCCCTACGGCTATGGCGTGTTCTCGGACGCCCAGGGCGCCGTCTACGTCTATGACACCGAGACCTTGTACAAGGCCAACCTTGGTCAGCCGCTGAAGCCTCTGATCCGGAGCCTCGGTCCATTCACCGCCATGTGCGACGCGCCGGACGGCGGCATCTGGATGGGCCTGGGCTCAGAAGTGCTCAGAGTCGACGGCGATCGCGTCACCCGAATTCCCGATCCGCCCTTCCCGGATGTGCAGGTCACGGCCTGCGCGATGGATGCGCAGGGCCATCTATGGGGTGCGGGCTTCAGGGGCGGCCTGGTGAAGTGGGACGGGCGGACGTGGACGCACGCGATGCCAGAGGCGCTGGGACGGGCCGTGACGGCCCTGGCGGCGGACTCTCGCGGTCGTATCGTGGCCGACGGGGGCCGCAACGCCGTGCTGATCGATGGCGCGACGGTGAAGCTGATCAAGACCCTGCCGCGTAGACAAAGGGGCGGGACCATGCCGATGGCGAATGGTCCGCTCGGCGTCATCTCCGGCAGCGACTTCGGCCTAACCCGCTTTCGCGAGACGGGATCGCAGTTCATCTCTCGCGACCGTTTTCCGTTCATAGGTCTAAGTCACGGCTTGGCGCAGACGGCCACGGAGACATGGCTGCTGGGCGCGGCGGGTCTCGTCAGGATGCGGAACGCCGACCTCGAACGGGCTTTCGAGGATCCCAAGGTCGACCTTCCGGCGCGGATCTATGATCTGAAGGACGGTCTGCCTGGTCCGGCCTCATACAAGTACCGGGCCGATCTGGCGATCGGCGGCGACGGCCGCGTCTGGATAGCGACCACGGCCGGGATCGCCTCGCTCGATCCGGCCCGCTTGCCATTCAACACAATCGCCCCGCCGGTCTCGATCAAGAACGTCCTGGTGAACGGCCAGCGCGCAGCGGATGGACCGCTCGTCGACCTGCCAAAAGGGGCGCGCTCGGTCCAGATCGACTATGTCGGTCTAAGCTTGGCCGCTCCGGAGCGAGTGCGCTTCCGCTATCGGCTCGAGGGCGTCGATGACGATTGGGTCGAGGCCGGCGGGCGTCGGCAGGCGTTCTATACCAACCTAAAGCCCGGCAAGTATGTGTTCAGGGTCCGCGCCGCGAACGCCGATGGCGTTTGGAACGAGGAAGGGGCGAGCGTGACCCTCGATCTTCCTCCAACCCTCGTTCAAAGCCGGCTGTTCCAGCTATTGTGTGTCGTTCTGGGCCTGGCGTTGCTGGCCGTGGCCTTCCAGTGGCGGATGGGACGGCTCGCCGAACGCCTCCAGGCCAGCCTGCGCGAGCGCATCGCCGAGCGGGAACGGATCGCGCGCGAGCTCCACGACACGCTTCTACAAGGGGTCCAGGGCCTGATCCTGACCTTCCAGTCCGCCGCCCGCCAGGTGCCGGCGGACCTGCCCGCTCGCAACCAGTTGGAGCGCGCGCTGGACCGCGCCGAGGCCGTGGTTGTCGAAGCGCGCGATCGCGTACGCAGCCTGCGCGTCTCGGTCGGCGGGGATCTGATCACGACCCTGCGCGACGTCGCCGAGTCGATGCGCTCGGAGCACACCGCCGAGGTCGTGACGACCGCGATCGGGCGCCCCATCGACCTGCATCCGCTGGTCGCCGACGAGGTGGAGCGCATCGTCGTCGAGGCGCTGTTCAACGCTCACCGCCACGCGCGCGCCTCGCTGATCGAGGTGATTGTGACGTACGAGAGCAAGCGCCTGCGCATCAATGTTCGCGACAATGGCGTGGGCATCGAGCCCGCGGTTCTCGAGGTCGGCGGCCGCGATGGGCACTTTGGCCTGGCGGGCATGCGCGAGCGCGCGCGTAAGATCCGCGCCAGCTTGACTATCCACAGCCGTCCGGGCGAGGGCGCTGACGTGGAACTAGTTGTTCCGGGCGCCGTGGCCTACGCTCGCCGGCGCATCGCCTGGCCGAGATGGTTGGTCGGACCTCGCGGCGGGAAGCACGGGGAGGGCGCGGAGTGAGCGACGCCGTATCGATTCTGATCGTCGATGATCATCCGCTCCTGCGCGAAGGCGTTGCGGCCGTGCTCGAGGCCGAGCCGGACATCCGGGTCGTGGGCGAGGCCGCGGACGGGCTGGACGCGATCGCTCAATTCGAACGTTTGCGTCCCGATCTGGTGCTGATGGACTTGCAGATGCCGGGCGTCGACGGCGTCGAGGCGATCAGCGCGATCCGCGCGATCGCTCCGGATGCGCGGATCATCGTCCTGACGACCTATGCCGGCGACGTGAGGGCCTTGAGCGCTCTCCGGGCCGGCGCCAGCGGCTACCTGCTCAAAAGCAGTCTCAGAAGAGAACTTATCGACACCATCCGCGCCGTGCTGGGCGGGCAGCGCTACCTCCACCCTGAGGTGGCCCATGACATCGCCGTCAACGCGATCGCCGAACCCCTCAGCGATCGCGAAATCGACGTGCTTCGGCGCGTCGCGCAGGGCGCCGCCAACAAGGAAATCGCCCGCGCCTTGTCGCTGTCGGAAGACACGGTGAAGGGCCACATGCGCAGCATCTTCAGCAAGCTGGACGTCACGGATCGCACCCAGGCCGTGACGGTCGCCCATCGCCGCGGGATTATCGCTCTCTAAGGCGGCTGACAGGCGCCGGCGGACTCTTGCCGGGCCTGTTCCTGCAGCGCGTTGCCCAGATGATCACCACGTAAAGGTGGCGGCCGCTCTGGCCGGCAACGACGTCTTGAACCGCTTGGCGCCGTCGCTGATCGCGAAGCTGGCGGGCGCGCGCCCGACGTTCAACACGATCAGCACCCGGCCGCCGTCGCGGTTCTGGAAGGCCACGGTGCGCAGGTCGCCCAGCTTGGCCGGCGAGCCGATCCGAACCGCGCCCGGCTTCACGAAGCGGCTGGCGTGGCCGAACGCGTAGTATTCCTGCGTCCGGGTGATCGCGCCGGTCTGGCTGTCGATCGTGACCACGGGACGGCAGTCGCTACAGCCGCCCTTGTGCGGGCCGAACTTCTCGTCCAGCGCCAGGTTCCACATCAGGACGCCGCGCGAGCCGCCGCGCGTCGAACCGATGATCAGGTTCTCCATCATCCAGGAGAAGCTGTCGTCGAACTTTGGCGCCCATTCGCCGCCCGAGCATTCGGTCAGGAAAATCTCCTTGTCCGGATGCGCCGCCGTCACCGGCGCCTGGGCCGAGACGTCGCCGGCGTAGCAGTGCCAAGCCACGCCCGCGAGGAAGGCGTTGGCCTTGGGATCCGCCAGCACGGTCATCGGCTGCTCGGGCTGATCCCAGTTGTGGTCCCAGTCGAGGACCTTGGTGGCGATCTTCTCGCGCTGGAACACCGGCGCCAGGTTCTCGCCGAAGAAACGCGCGCGGCCCTCGGGCTTCCAGCGCATTCCGGGATAGCTGTCCGGTTCGAAATCCGGCTCGTTCTGGATGCTCAGATAGTCCGTCGGCACGCCCAGCTTGGCCGCGCCCTTGATGTAGCGGGCGAAGAAGGCGGCATAGACCGGATAGGCCTCGGGCTTCAGCTCGCCCTGGATCAGGGAGCCCGTGGTCTTCATCCAGGCCGGCGCGCTCCAGGGCGAGTGCATGACCTTGAGGTCCGGATTGATCTTCAGCGCCGCGCGGACGGTCGGGAACACGTACTGCTCGGGCCGCTCCAGAGAAAAGCGCTCCAGCGCCGGGTCGGGCGCGCCGTTCGGCGTCTCGTCCAGGCTGTAGTGGTCCAGCGAGAAGTCCGAGGCGCCAATCGTGACGCGGGTGAAGCTGAAGCCGAGCCCGCCATTGGCGCGGCCGAACAGCTCACGGAGCAGGGCGTCGCGCTGAGCGGAGGACAGCCTGTTCTGGATCAGCCAGGCCGAGGCGTCGGTAATCGAGGCGCCAAAGCCGACGATGGACTGGTGGCGCTCCTTGGGATCGACGGCGATCAGCGGCAAGCCGTCGACGGCTTTCGCCGAGACCGCGCCCGATGCCGGCTGGGCGGCCAGCAGCTGGCTCTTGTCGCCGGTCGTCACCCAGGCCTGAAGCTTGGGCGCTGCGGCGGCCGGGAAGGCTACCGAGAGCGCCGCGAGGGCGGTGCAGAGCGCGCGCATCAGGGCTTCCTCGACCAGGCTTTCAGATTGGCCTTGCCCGTAAGGACGGGCTGGCCGGCGTTGTGGCCGACATAGAGCGGATAGCTGCCCGCCGCGATCGACCAGCCCGGCTTGACGACATCGTAGTCGGCCAGGATGCGCGGCTCGACCGTCAGGGTGACGCGTCGGGTCTCGCCGGGCGCGAGGTCGACCTTCTGGAAGCCCGCCAGGCGGACCATGGCCTTGCGCTTGCCGGTCGTGACGTAGAGCTGCGGGGTGTCGGCGCCGGCGACCTTGCCAGTATTGGTCACGTCGAAGCTGACCTTCAGGCCCGCCGCGTCCTCGACCTTGAGGTTCTTGTAGGCGAACGAGGTGTAGGAAAGGCCGTAACCGAACGGGTAGAGCGGCGTCAGTTTCTGCTGGGCGTACCAACGATAGCCGACGGCGGCGCCCTCGACATACTTCACCGGAAAACCCTTGATGCCAGGGACGTTCTGGCCGGCGCGGCGGGCGTCGTCGATCGCGGCCTGTTCAGCTAAGCCGGGCGCACTGGCGCGCGGCGCCTGGTCGGCGGTCTTCGGGAAGGTCATGGCCAGGCGGCCCGACGGATTGACCTCTCCGAACAGCAGGCGGGCGATGGCCTGGCCGCCGCGCTGGCCAGGATACCAGGCCTGCAGCACCGCGCCCACGCGGTCGAGCCACGGCATCAGCACTGGGCCGCCAGTTTCCAGCACGACGATCGCGTTCTTGTTGGCCGCCGCGACGGCGTCGATCAAGGCGTCCTGATTGTCGGGCAGGGCGATCGAGGGCGCATCCTGGGCCTCGGTCTGCCAGTGCCAGGCGAACACAATGACGACGTCGGCGTCTTTTGCCGCAGCTGCTGCGGCGGCCGGGTCCTTGCCGTCCACATAGACCACCTGCGCGCCCGGCGCGGCGGCCTTGATCGCCTCCAGCGGCGAGGAGGCGTGCCAGGTGACCCGCACGAACGAAGCCGCCTCGCCGCCGTTCAGCGGGATCTCGACGGGCGCGCCGCCCACCGAGCGGACCTGGGACGAGCCGCCGCCCGACAGCACGCCGACATCGGCATGGGCGCCGATCAGCACGATTTTCCTAGCCGTCTTAGCGAGGGGCAGAAGGCTGCGGTCGTTCTTCAGCAGCACCGAGCCGCGTTCGGCCACGGTCTGGGCGACCTTGGCGTGGGCGTCGTAGTCGATGGGCTGGGCCGTGGTCGGCGTCGGATTATCCATCAGGCCCGAGGAGATCACCCCATGCAGAATGCGGCGGACCATGTCATCGACGCGGGCCTGACTGACCTCGCCCTTGGCCACCGCGGCCTTCAGGTCGTCGCCGAAGAAGATCTGGGTGTCCAGCTCCTGGCCCGACTGCTGGTCGAGACCGGCGAGGGCGGCCTTCACCGTGCTGTGCACCGCGCCCCAGTCGGACATCACGAAGCCCGGATAGTTCCAGTCGCGCTTGAGCACCTTGTTCAGCAGGAAGTCATTCTGGCAGGCCCAGTCGCCGTTGACCTTGTTGTAGGCGCACATCACCGAGGCGGGATTGCTCTTCTCGATCGCGATCTGGAAGGCCAGGAGATCGCTCTCGCGCAGATCCGCCTCGTCGATCTGGGCGTCCATCACGTGACGGCCCGTCTCCTGGGCGTTCAGGGCGAAGTGCTTGATGGTCGAGACGATGTGGTTGGACTGCACGCCCTTGATCTGCTCGGCGACCATTTCGCCCGCCAGCAGCGGATCCTCGCCGAGATACTCGAAATTGCGGCCGGCCCACGGGTCGCGGGTCAGGTTGACGCCCCCGGCCAGCAGGACGTTGAAGGTCTTGGCCCGCGCCTCGGCGCCGATCATGGCGCCGCCGGCGTAGGCGAGCTTCGGCTCAAAGGTCGAGGCGAGCGCGAGACCCGAGGGGAGGGCGGTGGCGACGTCGCCCTTGCGCTGCTCGACCTGGTTGGCCACGCCGAGACTGGCGTCGCTCTCGCGTAGCGTTGGGATTTTCAGGCGCGGCACGCCCGGCACGTAGCCGGCCGAGGGGATCATGTCGGCGGGCGCCGGCTTTGTGTTGGGCGGGAAGAGGCCATGCAGGTAGGTGATCTTCTCGTCCAGGGTCATCTGCTTGACCAGGGCGTCGGCCCTGGCCCATGCCGGGTCGTTGGCGCGGGGAGCCAGCGGGGCGCTGTCCTTGGTCGGCATGACCTCGGCGACGGCTCCCGTCAGCGGCGCGAATGAAAGCAACGCCACGGCGGCGGTAGTCCGGCACAGGATCCGCAGGGCGGAAGAAGGCTGGGCGGTCGTCATGGCGTTACTCCGTGCCATCAGGGGGTGGGAACGAGCGGCGTGGCCGCCTGCAGCGCGGCCGGGGGCGGCGCCTCGCAGGTGCGGGTCACGAACTCGGCGTGGCTGGGCATGACGGCGAGGCACTTGCCGATCACCGTCTCGATGTTGTGCAGGTACTGGGCGATGGCCTCGTCCGAGTGGACGCGGACCAGCGGGTCGTAGCCGCTCGGGATCACGCCCTGGCCCAGGAACACCTGGATCCAGCTTTCCTCGGTGAAGAGCTCGTCGTCCTCGCGGAACACACGCCCGTTGGCGCGGAACAGGTCCATCTTCCGCTGCAGGGTCGCCGGGACCTCCATGTCGCGGCAGTGGCGCCAGAAGGCGGTGTCGTCGCGCTCGGTGGCCTTGTAATGCAGGATGATGAAGTCGCGGACCCGCTCATATTCGAAGTCGGTCTGACGATTGAATTCGTCGATCGTCGCCTGGTCGAAGCCGGCGTCGGGCAACAGCCGCACCATGCGGATCACCGAGGACTGGATCAGGTGCAGGCTGGTCGACTCCAGCGGCTCCATGAAGCCGGCGGCCAGCCCCACCGCCACGCAGTTCTTGTTCCAGATCTTCTTGCGCTTGCCCGTCGTGAAGCGGATGCGCAGCGGTTCGGCGCGCTGGGCGCCGTCCAGGTTGGACAGCAGGACGCGCTCGGCCTCGTCGTCGTCGATGAACTTGCTGCAGTAGACGTGGCCGTTGCCGGTGCGGTGCTGCAGCGGGATGCGCCACTGCCAGCCGGCGTCGTGCGCCGTCGAACGCGTATAGGGCGTGAAGTGTTCCGAGCGCTCGGACGGCACGGCGATGGCCCGGTCGCAGGGCAGCCACTGGGTCCAGTCCTCGTAGCCTGTCTTCAGGGCCTGTTCGATGATCAGGCCGCGGAAGCCCGAGCAATCCACGAAGAGATCGGCCGTGATCGTCTCGCCGTCTTCCAGCGTGACCGACTGAACGAAGCCGTCCTCGGGGCGCAGCGTGACATCGACGATCTTGCCTTCGCGCCGCCGGACGCCGCGCGCTTGGGCGTAGGTCGACAGGTGCTTGGCGTAGAGGCCGGCGTCGAAATGAAAGGCGTGGGCTATATGGCCGATCGGGGACTCGCTCATGTCGGCCCGCGCCCGCATGAACTTGTCGCTCAAGGCCATGGCGTTGTTGATCGCCAGATTGTCGAACGGCGGCGCGCGGCCAAGCTCGCGCATGCGCAGCCAGTACTGGTGGGCGCGCAGCCAGCCGAGATCCTGGCCGATGACGCCGAAGCCGTGCAGGTAGCTCTCGCCCTTCCGCCACCAGTTACGGAACTGGATGCCCAGCTTGAAGGAGCCTTGCGTCTTGCGCAGGAAGTCGTCCTCGTCGAGGCCGAGCAGTTCGTTAAACTTCTTGATGGCGGGGATGGTCGCTTCGCCGACGCCGATCGTGCCGATCTGCTCGGACTCGACCAGAACGATCTCGTAGAGGCCCTGGAACAGGCGCGCGCACAGCGCCGCGGTCATCCACCCGGCCGATCCGCCGCCGGCGATCAGTATCTTCTTGAGCGGTTGCAACCACTCGCCTCCCGGTTTTGGTCAAAGGTCGGGGCCGCTGGCTGAGCGGCCCCGCCTCCGATGGTTCCTTGCTGGCGAGCTCACCCGCAAGGGGGGCGCAGGGGGCTCGACCGTCTGCCTAGAACCGATAGTTGACGCCGAACAGGAACTGGCGGCCGTACTTTTCATACGTTTCAGGCAGCGAGCTGCCGTTCTGGGTCTTGGAACCGCCGTCATCGAGGCCAACGCGCGTGCGGTACGGCGAGTCCGTCAGGTTGTTGACCTGCAGCAGGACGCCGAGATTCCGCAGCGGACCATCCTCGAAGGTATAGCCGATCTGGGCGTCGACCTGTTTATCGGCCAGGATCTCGGTAAAGCCGCGAGTGGCGTACAGCTGAACAACTTCGCCCTTGAAGGCCGATCGGTAGCGCTGGCTGATGCGCGCCTGGAAGCCGCCGCGCTCGTAGTAGCCGGTGACGTTGTAGACCGTCTTCGATAGGCCCGGGATGCGTGAGGGCGCAGAAGGGTTGCTGGTCGGGTTCAGGTCGGATTTGGTCAGAGACAGGCTGCCTTGAACGCCGAAGCCTTTGAAGAGATCGGCGACCTGACCAAAGTCCAGCGCGCCGCTGAACTCAAGGCCCTTGAGGTTACCGCCGTTACCGTTCTGAGGCAGTGTGATCTGACCCGCGGTGCTGATGATGACGGTCGCAGGCGGAAGCGGGCCCGCGGGAATAGGAATGCCGGTGAAGTCGAAGGGCAGGGTCTGCTGATAGATGTAGGTGTCCAGTTTCTTATAGAAGGCAGCCACGGACAGGTATGTCGTTGGGCTGACATACCATTCGTAAGCCAGATCGGCGGCTTTCGCCTCCCAAGGCTTCAGATGAGTGTTGCCGCCGGACGCAGACCAGGGGTTGACGGTTTGACCGTCCTTACAGCTGCCCTGAGCGCTACAGATCATCCCATTGAAGGACGGCGTCACATTGGCCCGTAAGTCGTCCATGCGCGGTCTGGCCATGGTTTTGGACAGGCTGCCGCGCAAACGATGACCTCCACCCAGATCATAGACCAGGTTCAAGCTGGGTAGAACGTCAGTATAGTCCTCTTTGGCCTCGATCCGCGTCGGAATGATGGGCTGCTTCACGTCATCAATCGTGCCGCCGTCATTGATTTGAACACCGGTTGAAGACTGTTTCTGATTGACGACCTGAAGGCCGATATTGCCGCGCAGGTCGCCAGCCTGGAAGTTGGCGCGAGCAAAGAAGGTTGTGACCTTCTCCGTTATGTCCCAATTCTTGTCGTAATAGTTGGCATCGAGGATCGGCGACCAGTTGTAGTACTTGCGCCACGTATCGCCGACATTGAAGCTGAGCACGCCACCCAGGCCGGCGAAGCCTAGCTGCGTCGGGCTGACGAGGTCGCCCGCGTCAACCAGCACCTGCTGGCGCCCGTTCTTCAGGAAAAGGTCGTTGTCCGAGACGGTCTTGCCCTTGTCGCGCTTGGTGTAGTTCACGCCGGCCGAGACGTTGGTGATGAAGCCATCCAGGTCGTGCTCAAGGCGTACGTCCACCGCCGTGACGTCTTCTTTCACGTGCGGAAAGCGGATCGCCCCGTCATGCCCCCAGCCGCCCCACGGGGCGTGATCGCCCAGGCTGACCTTGCTGGCGTCGGCGTAGTTCAGACCTTCGTCATATTGCGAGAAGCCGTCGTCGGCCACGACGAAGCCGATCTTGTCGAAGGTTCGGCCAACGTTCGAAGTCGCGGGCGTTACGCCTCCCACGCCAAGGCCGTAGCCCGCGTAGGTCTCCATGATCTGTTCCTTTCGCTTGTTGGACGAATAGGAGAGATCCGCTGTCAGGCGCGTCTTGTCGCTGATCTTATACTCGGTGTTCAGGCCGCCCGAGAACAGCTGGTCCTGACGGGTGTTGTAGTCGTTGCGGAGCTGGAAGGCGCCGTTGTTGAACACGCCGCTGCGGGCGAATTTGCTGCCGCCCAGGTCTTCGGTCTTGATCGACGTAAACGCCGCGCCCGCGTCTGCGCCGGGGTTCGAGAACCATTGCGCGCCGCGCGTGACTTCATGTTGCTTGAACGTCGAGTAGTAGAGGTCGGCGGTCGTGTGCAGGCGGTCGTTGGGCTCCCATTCGAAGATGCCGATCACCGCGTCGCGCTTGTTGTTGCGCGAAGTGGCGAAGACTTCCTGACCGTTCAGCATCAACGCGCCATCCGAACCATCCGGGATCAGGCGCTCTTCCTTTGTGGCGGCGGTCGAGGCGTTCGTCGTCGTCCATTCAGGACTAAACGCCTCGTAGCCGTAAGCCTTGTAGTGCTTCACCTGCGAAGGCGAATCCAGGTGGGCGTAGCCCAGCGCCACGCCGATCGTGTCGTCGGCGAACTGGTTGATGTAGCTAACGCTGAATCGACCGCCCGTGTTGTGGGAGTCGTCGTTCAGCTTCTTGCCCGAGGTCTTCTCGCCGCGGAGGTTCACCGCCAGGGCGCGCTTGCCGAACGCCAGCGGGCGCACGGTGCGAAGATCGGCGGTGCCTGAAAGGCCCATGCCCGACACCTGGGCGTCGGGCGTCTTGTAGATCACGACGCTGGACAGCAGCTCGGACGGATACTGGTCGAACTCGACGGCGCGGTTGTCGCCGGAGCTGGCCTGCTGGCGGCCGTTCAATAGGGTGGTGGTGAAGTCGGGCGCCAGGCCCCGGATCGAGATCACCTGGGCGCGGCCGTTGACGCGCTGGGCGGCGAGACCGGGCAGGCGGGCGATCGACTCGGCGATCGAGACGTCGGGCAGCTTGCCGATGTCCTCGGCGGAGACGGCCTCGACGATCGAGGTCTCGTTCTTCTTGATGTTGATCGAGTTCTGGATGCCGGCGCGGATGCCGGTGACCACGATCGCCTCGACCGTATCGTCCTCGGCCTGGGGCGCTGGCGTGGTTTGCGCGAAACCAGGCCCGGCGAGGGCCAGGGTGATGGCTGCGACCGAAGCCGTAGCGTAGAATTTCTGGGTGGACGGACGCGCGCCGCTCGTCGTGCGGTTTCGCATGAATTCTCCCCTCTGAACTCGCCCGCGGAAAGGCGACACATCTTCTTGCTTGTCATGCGGCCGAATCCGGCCGTGGAAATGCTCCAATGGAAGCGCTTCCAATTGCCGCCAAGGCGACAACGTTGTCAAGGCGCAAACGTGGCGAGATTAGGCCGCGGCGGTCGTCTGACGGGGGACGACGGCGTGGTCGAGTTGCTGAAACACCGGCTGCGGCTCTGGATTTGCGCCCGTCAGTCGGGCGACGATCAGTTCGACGGCCCGTTGGCCCAAGACCTTGACCGGTTGGTGCACGGTGGTCAGCGGCGGCCAAACGATGGCGGCGACGGGCGCATCGTCGAAGCCGGTGATGGAGAGGTCCTGAGGAATGTTCAGGCCGCGCGCGTGGGCCGCGGACAGAGCGCCGGCCGCCATGTCGTCATTGGCGCAAACGATCGCGGTCGGGCGCAACGGGTGATCCAGCAGGGCGGGGGCGAGGTCGACTCCCGACCGAAAGGTGAAGTCCCCGCGCGAAACCACATAGTCCGACTGGCCAAGACCCTGTTCGGAGAGGGCGCGCTGGAAGCCCTTGAGCCGTCGGTCGGCGGATAGGTGCCCCTCCAGCCCGGCGATGAAGCCGAACCGTCGGTGGCCAAGGCGCAGCAGCTCGCGCGCGATATCGTGGCCGCCGGCCTCGTCGTCGACCCCAACCGCGTCGGCCTTGCCGCGTCCGGGGCCGCCGGGCGACACGGTCACGACCTTGCAACCCTGCGCCAACGCCGCATCGATCAAGGCGACATCGTCGCTGTAGGGAGGGGAGAGGATCAGCCCCTCGCATCGCTGGGTCGTGACCAGGTCCAGCACGCGCTTTTGCCGGTCGGGCGTCTGATGCGGAACGTTCTGGATCAGCACCTGATAGCCCAGGGCCAGGCAGGCCCTCAGCGCCCCCAGCTCCAGCGCGGACTCATAATAGGAGTTGGGCTCGTTCTCGGGATCCGAGGCGAAGACGAAGGCGAGCAGCCGGCTGGCGCCCCCGGCGAGACTGCGCGCCTGGGGATTGACCTTATAGTCCAGCGCCTCGACCGCGCGCATAACCCGCGCGCGAACCTCGTCCCGGACGTTCGGACCGCCGTTGAGCACCCGAGACACCGTCACGCGCGCCACGCCCGAAAGCCGGGCGACGTCGTCAATGGTGGGCCTCTTGGTCGTCAAGCGAGATGTTCCCCCGAAAGCCCGGCGAAGATGCTCAGGAAGCCCCCGCAATACAAGCGCGCGCGCTGGAAGGAGGTCTCGAGGCCGCTGGATCCGGGCTCAACGGCTCCATTATTGGTATAGTCCAAAAAGTCATTCGCGTGACGAGATCGCGACGTCACGGCCTGCGCCCTTTAACCGCGTTCTCAGGAATGGCTGGAAGAATGATCCGTCCCGGGCGCAAATGATCCCAAGCCCAGAGCGGAGTCAGGGGCTCGCGCAAGGAATTTTGACTGACGGCCCGTCACTGTCACGCAGGTGTCGTGGCAGCCTGCTTAAAGCCGCTGGTCCATACCAGTTTTGGGGCAGGGGATTCTCATGCTGAAGTTGCAATCCGTTCGGGCCTGGCGGCCGAACTTGAAGAGCTGTCTGCTGTGCACGGTCGCCGTGCTCGCGGCCAACGCCAGCGCCACCGCGGCTTTTGCGCGGCAGGCCGCGGAGAGCGCGGGCGCCAGCGACACCGTCGATGCCGTTCTCGTGACCGGCTATCGCAAGTCGCTCGCCGAGGCTCGCGCCATCAAGCGCGAATCGGTGATCCAGAAGGACGCCATCGTCGCCGAGGACATGGCCAAGTTCCCGGAACTGAACCTGGCGGAGTCGCTGCAGCGCCTGCCCGGCGTGCAGATCAACCGCGAAGCCGGCGAAGGCCGTCGCGTTTCGCTGCGCGGCCTGGGTCCCGACTTCGTCCGCGTGCAGCTGAACGGCATGGAAGTGCTGGGTAACGTCGACTCGGCGCAGGACAGCCGCGGCCAGCGCTCGCGCGACCGCGCTTTCGACTTCAACATCTTCGCTTCCGAGCTGTTCTCCAAGGTCGAGGTCGAGAAGACCTTCGAAGCCGCCCAGAAAGAAGGCGGTATGGCCGGCACGCTCGGCCTCTTCACGGGCCGTCCGTTCGACTACAAGTCGGGCTCCAAGGGCGCGCTGTCGCTGAAGGCCGGCACCAATCAGTACACCAAGGACACCCAGCCGCGGATCGCCGCGCTGTTCAGCCAGAACTGGGATGATCGGTTCGGCGTCCTGGCCTCGGTCGCGTACTCAAAGCGCAAGACCACCGAGCAAGGCCACAACACCTACAACTACTCGCACCCCAGCGCCTCGACCCTGAAGTCGCTGGTGGACAAGGGTCTGGATATCTCGAAGCTGAGCGCCGCCCAGCAGACCAAGTTCCTGTCGGGCGATCTCTACTTTGCGGACGGCAACCGTATCTCCTCGTGGGACGCAAAGCTGGAACGCCTCGGCGTCACCACCGCGGTGCAGTGGAAGCCGGTCGACAACTTGCTGCTGACGCTGGACGGCCTCTACGGCCAGTTCACCACGCACCGCAACGAGATGCACCTGGCCACGCGTCCGCTGGCCTCCACCGGTTCGGTCGCCTTCGACACCGCGGCGGGCGGCGTCTGGCCGTCGGCCTTCCAGAAGCCGTCGGTGATCAACAGCCTCAACTATGACAGCAACGGTTACGTCACCTTGATCCTCCCTCGTTTCAGTGGACACCCATGCTAGCTTTTCGGAGCTGGAGAGG
>NZ_LSJA01000374.1 GCF_001556515.1 Caulobacter sp. CCH9-E1
AACCCTCCGCTAAATCCGCAGCCCGGCTGTCTCAAAACTTCTGACGACGTACACATCGGCGTCGGCGTCGAGCAAGCGCAGATAATCTGCCAGATGACCTTCGTCATAGCTGGTGAGTTGTGGTGAATCGGGCGCCCGATCATCGAATCTCATCTTGACCACCATGCCCTTGGCTTCCCGTCCGCGTTAACCAATAGGACAATGCCGAGCATTTTCGACGTGCTTGCCAGGCATAATTGCGCGCGGAATCTGCATTGCCTACTGCACACTCACAGGGGCTGCTGGTTTGCGGTGCGCCCCCGCAAACAGCTCCTGAACCCTGATCGGGGAGTTGGAAAACCGCGTTTAGACGGTTCCTGTGACCTTTAGCACCGGAGCGCCTGGACATACGTCACAGGCTCCCCGACCGCGTGGTCAAGGATTGCGGCACCGTTACGGCCGGTGCCGAACCGCTAAACGTGGGGTTTCCACACCCCAGGCTGCCGCGTAGCAGCCCATCGCCCTTTTAAGGCAGCGCTGGGGATTTTACCACTACCCACCGCGAGCCGGGCGCCAGCCCGGTGAGCGCGCCCATGCGGCCGCGCGGACCTTTGGGACGCGCGGCCGCTGCCGATCCGGCGCAGCGGATCGGCGCGCAAGCGGCAAAACCGCAGGGCCGGAACTCCGGCCCTGCGGCGGGGAACAGTCAGGCGGCCTTGAGGCGCTGCATCCCCTCAGCCAGCGTCCAGAGCGCGCGATTAAGCGTCACGTTCTGGTCGATGCCGTTGATGGCGCGGGTTTGCACGCGGCGGATACGGCCCTCCGCATTGCGCTTGCGGCCATGCAACCCGCCACGAACGACATTCTCCTGAATGACGTTGAATGTGGTCCACAGGCTGCGGTCTACATCCTCGCGGCGGCGCGGCTCAATGATCTGCTCGGGCCGAATCGGGCTTTCGTCGTCGCCATAGCGAGCAACAAGGCTAACCTCGCCGAGCAAGCGCTGCTCATCCGGCGAAAGCTGGATCGCCTTCATCGACTCGCTGGCGTCGATCAGCCGGGGGAAGTCCTCGGCGACGGTGTAAACGCCTTCGATGATATCGTGCTCGATGTTGCCCTTATGGGGAACGCGCACCTCCTCAAACCGCTCGCCCGCGATCATGCTGTTGGTGCAGACGAAACGCAGCATCCCGGCGAACATCTGATAGGCACTGGTCCCGTCATGGCTGTTCACGATGATGACTTCTGCGGCCTCGGGCTTGCCGATGCCGTCATCCCGGCGCAGGCGCAGCATGTGCTTGGCGTGGCCGTGGCGGCTGCCGTCGCGCGGAACGGACTGGACCGCGAAGAACGGCGACCATCCTTCCCGACGCAGCCCCTCTACGATGTCGATGGTGGGGACATAGACATAGCGATCCGAACGGCTGTCGTGCGCCTCGCGGGCGAAGATTGACGGGACGTGCCGATACAGCGCCTCGTTATCGAGCGGCTCCCGGCCGCTGATCTGATGGGCGTTGCGACCGAACCGAGTGGCAAGCTGGTAGTGCATTTTGGCCTCCTTTGGGCTTGGGTTTCCGCGCAGCGGAGCGCCGCGCTGAAACCCTGCCCGTCGGCGAGACCGGGGGTGCAACCGGAGTGGGCGGCTTCGCGGGGAACCGGCTGCACGGAACGCGCAGCGTGGAGGAAGCTGGGCGGAAGCCGCTCCGAAGGGCGCTGGGGGCAGCGCCCCAAGCACCTCGGACAACATGCCGGGCCGACTGGCCCGTCCGCTTTTGATAACCGGCGTAACAAGCGCACGAAGGCGCCCCGCTCCAATGGAGCGGGGCGCCGTGTCGGGGTCAGCGGGACCAGATCAGCGCGTATTCGCCGGCGGTCTCGGTCTCTGATAGAGTGGCGTAGATCGGCGCCGGGAAGGCGGGATCGTCCAGCTTGACCGAGATGTAGTCGCGGTTCTCGCGGCTGGTCTTCTTCCATCCCGCGCCGCACTCGACGGAACCGACCGCGAGGCGGTAGTCTGGGGCCTTCTCGCTCTCCTTATCGATCGGCCGGAGGGTGGCCTTGGCGTTGAGGGTGAGCGTCTTGATGGTTCCGGTGAAGGAGCCGTTGGCCGCCTGGGTGAAGGTGCCGATGGTCGCCATGTCGAAGTTCCTTTCGCTTTCGGGCCACGACCGCCGCGGCCTCGATGGCGATCGGTGAAGCAGGGACGATCGGACGCGCACCGCTTGCGGCCCAGCGAAGCGCCGGACGGCGGAGCGCGGCTTTTTTGCTTCGCGATGCAAAGCCGAAGGCGGCGGAAAAAAGCCGCGCGGCGCTGTTGCGCCAAGACGATCGAGGCGAAGCCGGCCCGCTTAGATCAAGCCATTGGAGAGGCCGCAGCGTCGTGTCGGCACTGGCAAGGAATCGCGCTCTGACCATCGGCACTCGCCAAGGTGCAGAGCGAGCAAGGGGCGATGAGACCGACTCCACATCCAGACACCGGCCGGCGGGCTAGAGGGCGACTTGCTCCCGCCCCGGAGATGCGATCCCGCGCAGCTCGGCGCGCGCCTGACGGACGATCTGCCATCCGCCGCTGACACCAAGCCCGGCAAGGATCACGGCGACCGCGATGTCCGGCCAGGCCGTCCCGGTGCCGAACACGCCGAGCGCGGCGGCCACCACGGCGATGTTGCCGATCGCGTCGTTGCGCGAGCAGATCCACACCGATCTGCGGTTGGCGTCGCCGTCACGGTGCCGCCACAGCATGACGGCGCAGACGAGATTGGCGAACAGCGCAAGCACACCGATGACGCCCATCGTCTCGGCCTGCGGCAAGGCACCAGTCATCGCCATCCAGACGGTGCTGCCGAGAATCCACAGGCCGAGCAGCAACAGGGACGCCCCCTTAAGCAACGCGGCCCGCGCGCGCCATTGCAGCGCCATGCCGGCGACGCCGAGGCTGATCGCGTAGTTGGCGCTGTCGCCGAGGAAGTCGAGCGCATCGGCCTTGAGCGCGGCCGAGTGCGCCGCGACACCGGCGACGATCTCGACCGCGAACATGCTGGCATTGATCGCAAGCGCGATCCACAGCACGCGCCGCCATGCCTTGTCCCTGGTCGGCGCGGTCGTCTCGCAGCCGCCGCAGCATCCGCCTGCCATGATCGTCACCTCGATTCGTTCGATGCGACAGGCTATATGCACCCTGTAGCAACTACAGGGTCAAGGCTATGGCGCTCACCATCGGCGAGCTGGGCAAGGCGACGGACACGAAGGTGGAAACGATCCGCTATTATGAGCGGATCGGGCTGTTGCCGAAGCCTCCGCGCACCGGCGGCAACTACCGCGCCTATGACGCGGTCGAGCTGGGGCGGCTGAGCTTCATCCGCCGCGCCCGCGATCTCGGCTTCCCGCTCGACCAGGTGCGCGCGCTGCTCTCGCTGTCGGACGATCGCGGCCGGGACTGTGCAACGGTCGATGCGCTCGCCCGCGACCATCTCAGCGAAGTCGAGCGCAAGACCGCCGATCTGACGGCGTTGCGCCGGGAGCTGGCCGCGCTCATCACCTCATGCGGGGGCGGCACGGTCGCGGACTGCCGCATCATCGAGGCGCTTGCGCCCCACAACGGATAGGGAGCCTATGACGATCACGCCCTTTGCCTATGTCGGCGCGGCCCTGGCCGAGATCGCCGGATGCTATTCGTTCTGGGCATGGCTCCGCCTCGGCAAGTCGCCGTTGTGGATCGTGCCGGGCATGATCTCGCTGGCGCTGTTCGCCTGGCTGCTGACGCTGGTGGACAGCGATGCGGCGGGACGCGCCTATGCTGCCTATGGCGGCGTTTATATCGCGGCCTCGCTCGGCTGGTTGTGGGCGGTCGAAGGGCTGCGCCCCGACCGCTGGGACGTGACCGGCGCGGTCATCTGCCTTGTCGGCGCGACCGTGATCCTGTTCGGGCCGCGCCCGGCCTGACCTGCATTCGCGAGCCGGGCCTTGGCCCGGCGAGCGACGACGCTCCTCAAACAGCAAAAGCGGCAGCGAATGAAAGGCCGGGACCGCTCGCGCGGCCCCGGCCCGATGCCGCTATTCGGCGGCGACGGCGAAGGACGCTTCGCCGTCCTCCGCTTCGGTATCGGGAGCCTCCGCTTCGGACGGCTGCTCCACGCTTCCCACGTCCTCGGCCACGACGGTTGCGGACTGCTCCGCCTCCGGCTCCGAGGTCCGCAGGATCGCAGGCAACCAGCCGGTCCCGGCCAGAAGCTGCTCGGCGGCCTGCGCCATGTCCGGCTTCTTCATGTCCGCGATACGGCGGGCGGCGTCCTCCGACACGCCTTCGGTCACAGCCTCCACGATATGCGCCTTGGTGATGCGGCCAAGGTAGCTGTCCACGGTCGGCGTCCAGTCCTTCGCCACGTCCAGCGCCAGCGCCGTCGCCAGCCTGTCCGCCGTTTGCAGCGAACGAGGCTTGCGGTCCCACGGCAGGCGCAGCGCATTGACGGTGCGGGACGCGCAATGCGCCAGCAGCGCCAGCCGCTTCTCGTCGTCCAGCGCGACCACGAAGCCCCACAGGTCGGCCACGTCACGCGGCATCCGCTCGGCCCACGCCTCGCGGGCCTCGTTCGCCTTGGCGGCAAGCGGCGTGTCCTCGATCCCATCCGCATGGCTGCCAAGCGGCGTCACGGTCGGGCGGACCTCAAGGCAACCGGCTTCGGCGTAGCTGTAGAACAACTGCGCCGTGAGCGTGTGGGTTAAGGCGATCAGCGCCAGATCGGGCCGTTCGCCAAGGGCGACGCGTAAGGCCAGCGTCCGATAGGCGGACAGGTCGCGGGTGAGGCTGTCGGAAATCGGCTTGCCCGGTTCCTCGTCCTCTTCCTCGATCTCCTGCACGTCCTCGTCGCCGTCCTCGGCCTGCTCGTCCTCCACGGCCTCCGGGTCGGTCGGGTCGCCCTCGGCTTCCGGCTCGGGCTGCGGGTCCGCCAGCGCCTCGTCCTCGGCTCGGACGAAACCGCGCTCGATCCTGACCGTACCGTCATGGTGAAGCACGACGAACGCGCCGCCATGCGCGATCACGTTGGCGTCGTAGGCGGAACGCTTGGCCGAAATGGCGTCGATCTCGTCGGACACCACCTCCAGCCTCGCCGCCAGGTCCTCGGGCATCTCGTCATAGGACGAATAGCCTTCGGCCAATTCGTCATGCTGGATCGACAGCGCCTCCAGCCGGGCCTCGTCCTCATCGGACAGGGGAACGGTCTGCGGATAGAAACGCCGCATCCCGTGCGCATGGGGATAGTCGATATGCGCCTCGGCCCATTTCCAGCCCTCGGCCTGAACCTCGTCCGCGATCTCGTGCAGCTTCTCGGCGGCGAGCATGTCGAGCAAGCCCGCATCCTCGAAGAACCCGCCCCGGTCCTCGCTGAACAGGTCGCGGATTATGTTGCCGCCAGCCTCGATATAGGCGTCGGCTCCGACGAACACCGCGCGGCGATCATCGGCGGGCACGTTGGCGGCGGTCATATCGCGACGGATGATCCACGGCTCGCGATTGTGATGCAGGTTCTCGAACACCTGCTCCTGCCGGGCATGGTCCTCGGTGATCGCGAAGGCCATAAGCTGGTCCAGCGTAAGGCCATCCTCACGATAGACCTGCAATAGCTTGGGCGAGACAGCGCCAAGGCGAAGCCGCTGCTTCACCACGCCAGCCGATACGCCGAACCGCGCGCCGATCTCCTGCGCGCCCCAGCCCTTGCCGTCCGCAAGCTCGCGGAACCGCTCGAACTGGTCGGCGGGGTGCATCGGGGTCCGGGTGACGTTCTCGTCCAGACTGATCTCGGCGGGATCGTTCTGCGTATCGAGCCAGCACCGGACAGGCTCGGACTTCCTGATCTGCTTGCGCTTGGCGCGCAGCAGCATCGCCAGCCTTCGGCCCTCGCCAGCGGTGACGAGGTAATAGCCGGTCGGCGTCCCGTCCTCTTTGACTTCCGGCTCCACGACAAGGTTCTGGATCAGCCCCTTGTGCTGGATCGAAGCGGCCAGCGCCTCGATAGCGGCTTCTCCGTGCGGCACCTTGCGGGCATTGCGCGGGGACTTCTTGAGCTTTGCGAGCGGCACGAAAATCTCGACGCCCGACACAGGCTCGGCGGCAACGGTTTCGGTAACAGCGTTCATCACACTTCTCCTTCAAACCGCACTCACCCCGGAATGGGGTGGGCGGCGAAAGAGCGACCGGCAGGCCCGCCGGCGGAGCCGGGCAGCACCCGCAGGGCCGGAACGCAGAGGAGGTAAGCGCGGCACGCGCGTTGCGGCCCGGCGCGGCGGGCCTAGAGGGAAGCGACGCCCACCCCATCTCGGGGAGTGCAACGACCGCCAATGCGATCGGCCGGCGCAGCCTTGGCCGATCTCCGCAGCCTGGAAGAACCTCAATCCGCGGGGCGGATTGACCGACCGGCGCACCAGCGCCGCCCGCCATGCTGATCGTCACCCGGCAGGGCCGAAACCCGTCAGGGGTTCGGTCGCAGCGCAGCGGAGATAGAGCGGCGGTCCCGCAGGGAGGCGCCAACCCCATCTTGCAATTTATACCTTCATCGACTAACATGCAGTCATTGACTTATGGAGGTCAGCATGGCGGTCATGACGATCCGAAACATCGACGATGCGATCAAAAATCGCCTGCGCCTGCGCGCGGCAATGCACGGCCGTTCTATGGAAGACGAGGCGCGCGACATCCTGCGCTCGGCGCTCTCGACCGAAATCCCGCGCCCTCGCAATCTGGGCCAGGCCATCAATGAGCGCTTCGGCGCGCTGGGCGGCGTCGATCTGCCTGACCTGCCCCGTGAGGCGATCCGGCCGGTGGACTTCGGCGAATGATCGTCCTCGACACCAACGTCATTTCGGAGCTGATGCGGCGCGAGCCTGACCCGACAGTCATGGCGTGGATCGCCGAGCAGCCGATGGCAGGCGTGTTCACGACGACGCTGACACAGGCGGAAATCTTCTATGGCTTGGCGCTGCTTCCCGAGGGACGCCGCCGCGATGATCTGCTGGCGGCTGCGCGTCCGATGTTCGAGGTCGATTTGGCAGGCCGCGTGCTGCCGTTCGATACCGAAGCGGCGCTTGCATATCCCGAGATCGCCGCCAGGCGGAAACAGGGCGGCAAGCCGATCAGCCAGATTGACGCGCAAATCGCGGCGATCGTGCGCTCGCGCGGCGCGCGGCTGGCGACTCGTAATGTGCGCGACTTTGCCGAATGTGGGATCACAGTCGTCGATCCGTGGGGCGAAGCATGACGCCCGCCGTCGCGCGCCCCTATCTGCGCTTCGCCCCGCGAGAGGCTTTGCGCGGGATGCGGTCGCGCGGCAGCCTGCCGCGATGGCCCTTCCTCGCAAGCTCCGCCGTCGCACGCCTCGCCGCTGGGCCGAGTGCCCGGATGACCTGCATGACTACACCAACCGCGTCGCGCCACGCCGGGCTTCGCGCCGAGCGCGCGAGGATGATGGGCAGATCGTCGTCACCGACGATTGGCCCGAGCAAGTTCCGATCGGCGACGCGGAATTGCGCGCGATCGAAGGCCACATGCGGCAGGAGCTGGACAAGCTGTTGGGGCCGCTACCGTGAAGTGAGGAGTGAAGCGTCATGACCAAGGCCGTCTTGCGACGACACGAGGATGAGGCGCCGGTCGTCGCGACCGCCCGCGCTGCTCTTTACCTGCGCGTTTCGACAGGCCGGCAGGCCGACAGCGACTTGTCGATTCCCGACCAGCGTCGTCAGATCGAAGACTACTGCCTGTCGCGCGGTTGGGAGGTCGCGGCCGAGTTCGTCGAACCGGGCAACACCGCGACCGATGATCGTCGCCCAGCCTTCCAAGCGATGATCGACGCGGCGATGGTCAAGCCGCCGACGTTCAACGTCATTCTCGTTCACAGCTTCTCGCGCTTCTTCCGCGACCAGTTCCAGTTCGAGTTCTACGTCCGCAAGCTGGCTAAGAACGGGGTGCGACTCATCTCGATCACGCAAGATCTGGGCGACGATCCAATGAGCGTGATGATGCGTCAGATCATGACGCTGTTCGACGAGTATCAGTCAAAGGAGAACGGCAAGCACACTTTGCGGGCGATGAAGGAGAATGCCCGGCAAGGCTTCTGGAACGGCGCACGCGCGCCGATCGGCTATCGCGTGATCGCGGCCGGCGAGCGCGGCGCGAAGATCAAGAAGAAGCTGGAGATCGACCCGATCCAGGCCGAGACGGTGCGCCGCATCTACCGCATGGCGCTCAATGGCGTCGATAACCGCGGCCCCATGGGCCTCAAGTCGATCGCCACCTGGCTCAACGAAAACAACATCCGCACCCGCGATGGCGGGCGCTGGGGCTTGGGCGCGGTGCATCAGGTTCTCACGCGCACGACCTATATCGGCCAGCACCGCTTCAACACCCGCGACCACAAGACGAAAACGCCGAAGCCGGAGAGCGAGCACGCCATCATGGAAGTGCCGGCGATCGTCTCGGAAGCCGAGTTCGAGGCGGTCCAGCGCTCGCTCAAGGCGCGCAGCCCGAAGATGATGGCGCCAATGGCGGTGGGCGGTCCGACGCTGCTCACCGGCATCTGCTTCTGCGCGTGCTGCGGCGGCGCGATGACGCTGCGCACGGGCACCAGCAGCGTCGGGCGGGAATATCGCTATTATACCTGCTCGACGAAGGCGCGGCAGGGTGCGACCGGCTGTCCCGGCATCACGGTGCCGATGGACCGGCTCAACGAGGCCGTGGTCGATCATCTCGAAGCCCGGCTGCTCGACCCGGTGCGGCTCGAAGCTCTGATGGATCAGATCCTCGAACGCCGCGACGAGTGGGTTAACCAGCGCCGCGAGCATGTCGCCGACCTTGAGCGGCGTGCGACCGAGGCGGAAGCGAAGCTCAAGCGCCTCTATGATGCGATTGAGAACGGCGTCATCGACGTGAGCGATCCATCGCTCAAGGATCGTATCGCCGAGCTCACCGCGACGCGCGACCAGGCCAAGGGCGATTCCGAGCGCGCCTTGGCCCATATCGCGAAGATCGGCCCGGCGATCACGCCGGAGAGCCTGCGCGCCTTCGCGGCCGCCCTCAAAAAGAAGCTGCGGCAGGGCGACGGCACGTTCGCCCGCGATCAGGTTCGCGCCGTGGCGCAGCGGGTTGAAGTGGTGAGCCGGAAGGAGGTCCGCATCCGTGGGCTGCGGAGCGAGCTGCTCCGAACCCTAACCGCCGCCTCTGGCGTAGAGGCGGCGGTGCTAGGCGTTCGTGCCTTTGAACCGAAATGGCGCACCCGACACGATTCGAACGTGTGACCTTTGCCTTCGGAGGGCAACGCTCTATCCAGCTGAGCTACGGGTGCATCCCTTGCGGGAAGCGGGTCTTAGCCGAAAGGCGGCCGGGGCGCAAACGGTCTTGCGGGGAGCGGCTTACGCCGCCCCCATGTAGATGAAGCGGGCGACGAACAGGGCCGCCAGCACGAACAGCAGCCAGTCGCTTTTCTTTGCCTGCCCTCGGACCAGCTTCAGCCCGGCATAGGCGGTGATGCCGAAGGCCAGGCCGTTGGCGATCGAAAAGGTCAGGGGAATGGCGATCACGGTCAGGAACGCCGGGATCGCGACGCCGGGATCCTCCCAGTCCACGTCGACCAGCGCGCCGACCATCATCGAGCCGACGATGATCAGGGCCGGCGCCGTGGCTGCGGCGGGGATCGCCTGGACCCAGGGCGCGAAGAACAGGGTGACCAGGAAGAGCACGCCGACCACGACCGCCGTCAGGCCCGTGCGGCCGCCGGCGGCGACGCCGGAGGCGCTCTCGATATAGCTGACCACGGTCGAGGTGCCGGCCAGGGAGCCGCCAATGGTCGCGATCGAGTCGGCGGTCAGGATGCGGTTGAGGCGCGGAATCGTCCCGTCCGGCTGGACGAGGCCGGCTTTCTTGGTCACCGCGACCAGGGTCCCGACATTGTCGAACAGGTCGACGAACAGGAAGACGAAGATCACCTCGGCCAGCGCCATGCCCATGCCGCTGTTCAGGTGCAGCGCCGCGGGGACGTCTAGCTTGAAGGCCGTGGCCGTCAGAGCCGCCAGGCCGTACTCGCCGGGAACGATCTTGGCGAGGCCCAGGGCCCAGCCCGCGACGGCGGCGACCAGGATGCCGATCAGGATCGCGCCCTTCACCCGCCAGACCATCAGGCCGCCCATGACGAGAAGGCCCAGGATGGCGAGGGCGGCGTTGGGCTTGGTGAGGTCGCCGAGCGCTACGGTCGTGGCCGGATCGGCGACGATGACGCCGGCTTCCTTGAGGCCGATGAAGGCGATGAACAGGCCCACGCCGGCGGCGACGGCCGAGAACAGCGGGCGCGGAATGGCGCCGACGATCAACTGCCGAATGCCCGCGACGGTGAGAACCAAGAAGGCCACGCCGGACAGAAAGACGCAGCCCAACGCCGTCTCCCAAGGCAGGCCCATGCCCTTGACCACGGTGAAGGTGAAATAGGCGTTGAGCCCCATCCCGGGCGCCAGGGCGATCGGATAGTTGGCGATCAGGCCCATCAGGATGCTGCCGAAGCCGGCGGCGAGGCAGGTGGCCGCCGCCACGGCCGCGATCGGCATGCCCGCCTGGCCCAGGATCGTCGGATTGACGATCACGATGTAGGCCATGGTCAGGAAGGTGGTGAAACCGGCCAGCACCTCGGTGCGCACCGAGGTTCCTTGAGCCGACAGCTTGAACATCCGTTCGATCATTTCACCGTCCCCCAACGGACGCCGCGCTGGGCGTATTGGTTTCGTAGCGATCCCAGTGGCTTGTCAGCTCGCGCACCACGACCGAGCCCACACGGTAGGCCGAGTCGAACGCGGCCTGCGCGCCCTCGCCGTGGAAGGCGCGCGGGAACTCCGGAGCGCCTGTCGGCGCGCGCGAGTAGTTGCTGGCCGTCCGCAGCACCAGGACACGCGAGAAGTCGACCTTGCCGGCCTTCGCATAGAGGTCGAGCACGTCCATGATGCCCTGGTCCTCGCAGTCGGTCATCGTGAAGGTCCCCGCGCCGTCGGTCCAAAGGCGGACCCAGTCCTCGGCCCATTGAGTGCGACGCGCGCCGTGCCAGAAGCGAGTGGCCCCCAGCGCCTCGCCCTTCAGGACGAAAGGCGGCTTGGCGGCGTTGCCGTCGCTGGCGTAGGGCGCGCGCAGGCCCGCCAAGGCCGGGCTGTCGGGGATAGGCGTCTTCACGGTCAGGCCATACGCCCAGTCCACGAGCCGCCAGTTCAGCGCCCAGACCATGCCCGACGAACCTTCCGCCGAGCCCTTCACATTGGGTTTGTCGGTTTCCAGCGAATAGAGACCGTAGGGCCAGTCAGCCGGGATCTCGCGATCGTCGACCTCGTAAATGGGATCGGCGTCCACGACGTAGCGCGCCCAGGCGGCGCTGCCGATCGACGCCGCCTTGGGGTCGACGCCGGCGATGCCCGCCACGATCCAGTAGGTCTTGGAGAAATCGAACTGCTTGGAAAGGATCAGGGCGGCGACGCTTTCCCGCGCCCGCGCGCGCATGTCGGTCATCACGCCCAGCACGCCGGTCTCGGGCGACCAGCGGGCCGCGTGGCGCAGGCCGGGGACGGGGATGGTCTCCTTCAGCGGCAGGCCCTCGACCCACGGCTGGAACTCGCCGGGCCGGTCGCCGGTCACCTCGCCGATCTCGAAGGTCGTCAGCACCACGACCTTGACGGGGATGGGCTTGGCCTCTTGCGCCTGGGCCAAGGTCGAAAGACCCAGGCATAGCGCCACAACAAGTCCCAGAAGCCGCATTGTCATACCCCTCACGCGCAAATCGCGGCGAAGCTGGCGCGCTGCGGCGAGCCTGGCAAGCGCGTTTGTCGCCGCTGACTGGGCGTGGGATGAGCTGACTAGTCCTTGGTCGGGTCGGCCGCGTTCGGATCGCCATAGGTCAGGGCGACGAAGACATCCTCGAGGTCCGGATCCTCGGTGGCGATGTCCTTGATCAGCAACCCGCTGGCGCGGACCGCGGCCAGAACCTGTTCGACGCTGGACTGGCCGGTGCGATAGGTGACCGAGAAGGCTCCGCCCGCGCGCAGCTTGGTGTCGAAGCCCGCCAAGGCCGGCGCGGCCGTCACGGGCTGCTCCGGCGTGACCACGACGTTGCGGCTGTCCATCCGGCGCAGCAAGGTCCCAGTCGGCTCGCAGGCCACCACCTCGCCGCGATTGATGATCGCGATCTGGTCGCAGAGCTCCTGGGCCTCTTCCAGGTAGTGGGTGGTCAGCACGATGGTGACGCCGAGCTCGTTCAGACCCGTCACATACTGCCAAAGCTGGCGGCGCAGCTCGACGTCCACGCCGGCGGTGGGTTCGTCGAGGATCAGCACCGGCGGCTGGTGGACCATGGCCTTGGCGACCATCAGGCGGCGCTTCATGCCGCCCGACAGTTGGCGGACATAGGCGCCGGCCTTGTCGCCGAGACCCAGGGCGTTCAGCAACTCGTCCGTCCGGCGCTCGCGCTTGGGCACGCCATAAAAGCCCGCCTGGACCTCCAGGGACTCGCGTGGGGTGAAGAAGACGTCGGCGGCCAGTTCCTGCGGCACCACGCCGATGGCCGCGCGGGCGTCACGCGGGCGCTGGTCGATGTCGCGACCCCAGATCCGCACCGTGCCCGAACTCTTGCGGACCAGGCCGGCCAGGATGTTGATGAAGGTCGACTTGCCCGCGCCATTGGGGCCCAGGAGGCCAAAGATCGAGCCGCGCGGGACCTTCAGGTCGATGCCGTTCAGCGCGCGCTTCTCGGGCGAGGTCTTGGTGGCGGCGTAGGTCTTGTAGAGGCCTTCGGCTTCGATGGCGTAGGCGGGCAGGTCCATGGATCGTCCAGAATGCAAACGGCGAGGCCGGAAACGCCGCGAGAAGGGCCCCCGGAGGCGCGCGTCGATTGACGGCGCCTTTCGGCGTCGCATAGGTATGCCTCGTTCGCGGCGACGCCAAGGCCGCGATCCGAATTCGAGGACTCCCAAGATGGCCAAGGCCAAGACTCCGACCGCCAACGCGACCGTTCCGACCGCCATGGACCCGGCGGCGATCGCCGGTCCCGCGCCGGAGACGATCATGGTTCGCTCGCACCGCATCGCCTGCGATGGCGTCGGCGGGGCCCTGGGCCATCCGCGCGTCTGGCTTGAGATGGGCGCGGCCGGCTTCGTCGACTGCCCCTACTGCGATCGTCGCTTCGTCGCGGCGACGGCCGAAGGCGACGAGGACGAGCAACTCGCGCCGGGCGTCTACGAAGGCGCTGGCGGCCACTAAGCCGTGGACGACAGCGTGCCGCCGGGCCAGCGGGCCGAGACCCTCGCCAAGGCCTGGGAGAAGGCCGAGTGGCCAAGCGAGGCGCCGGTCCTGCGCGCCATCGCCATGCCGTCCGACACCAATCCCGAAGGCGACATCTTCGGCGGTTGGCTGCTGTCCCAGATGGACTTGGCCGCGGCCTCGATCGCGTTCCACCGCGCCGCGGGCCGCTGCGCCACCATCGCCATCGACGGCATGACCTTCATCAGCCCGGTCTTCGTCGGCGACGAGGTCAGCCTGTTCGCCAAGGTGATCCACACGGGCCGCACCTCTCTCAAGGTCGCCGTCGAGGCGTGGCGTCGCCGCCGGGACGGGGAGCAGGCGCACAAGGTGACCGAAGGCGTCTTCACCTTCGTGGCCATCGACGAGCACCGCAAGCCGCGGCCCTTGCCGGTTTAGACCACCGCGCCGAACGCCTTGCCGATCAAGGCGGTGGCCGCCAGCGCCAGGACGCCCCAGAAGGTCACCCGGATCACCGATTTCAGCGGCGGCGCGCCGCCCGCCCAGGCGCCGAGCCAGCCCAGCACGGCCAGCGCCGCCAGGGTGGCCGCCGTGACGACCGGGATCATCACCTGAAGGGGCGCGATCGCGGTGACCGCCAGCGGCATGGCCGCGCCCAAGGCGAAGGTCGCCGCCGAGGTCAGGGCGGCCTGGACCGGCCGCGCGGTCAGGTGCTCGGAAATGCCCAGTTCGTCGCGCGCATGGGCGGCCAGCGCATCGCCCGCGTTCAGCTGCATGGCGACTTGACGGGCGAGGTCCGGCGTCAGGCCGCGCGAGACATAGATCGCGGTCATCTCGTCCAGCTCTTCTTCCGGTCTGGTCGCCAACTCCTGGCGTTCGCGGGCCAAGTCGGCGGCCTCGCTGTCGGCCTGCGAGCTGACCGAGACATACTCGCCCGCCGCCATCGACATCGCGCCGGCGACCAGGCCCGCGCCGGCGGCCAGCAGGACCGCGCCGCGCGTGGTCTCCGCCGCCGCGACGCCGACGACGAGCGCCGCCGTCGACACGATGCCGTCATTCGCGCCCAGGACGGCCGCGCGCAGCCAGCCGATCCGCGACACCGCGTGATGCTCGACGTGCGCCTTCAACCGAGCCATGGTCGCACCCTTGATCGAATTCGACCAAAGGAGGACCCAGGCGGTTGCGTCGGGTCAAGCCTGGCGGCTGCTTACGGGTCTAGTGCGACAGGTCGAACCGGGCCGGCGCGACGCCGAGCCACGCGCAGATGTTGAGGATGACCTGGCGCTCCTCGGCCTCAAGCCCGCCGTCGGCGATCGACACCGCCACCGCCGCGGCGGCGACCTCCACGGCCTCCGCTCGTCCCTTGAGCTGGCGGATCATCATCTCCGCCTCCGCCCGCGCCTCCTCCGGGCGCGTCTCGAACCGGGCGTCCAGGGCCTCGAAGGCTTCGAGCACGTCATCGACGCCAAACGGGATCAGCCCCGCCTGGCCGCGAATGCGGTCCAGCATCCGCCCCCGCTCCTCGGTCGAGACCTCGCCATCGGCGTGGGCGATCAGGGCGCAGGCCGCCACCACGGCGTCGAGCTGCTCCAGCTGGCGCGGCGTCCAGACGTCGGTCGGCGCGAGCGCCTTGCGCAGGGCGTTGTTCATGAGCTTTTCCTCGTTGTCGTTATCATTGACGGCCTTGGCCATGATCTCAGGCCCACCGCGCGGTGGCGGCGTTCAGTTCGATCGTCCACAGACGTTCCTGGAGGCTTTGCCGTCGCAGGCTCCAGATCTGGATCTTGGCCTTGTCCGGATTGGGCCGTGCGCCTTCTTCGCGCATGGCCATGGTCAGCCGCGCGATCTCCGCACGCAGCTGCTGGGCGTTCATCAAGGGCATGTTGTCGCTCTCCTCTGTTGGGGGAGTGCGCCGATGCCGGGCGAATGGGGCTCAGAGGGGGTAAGCGGCCTCCAGGACCCAGCATCGAGCGCACTCGATGCGGTCCGACATCACGCCCGACGCGAAGCGTCGAAACGTCAGAGGGGCCCGGCCCGCAGTTAGAAGTTTGGTTGAAATCGAGCGGGACTCAAGAGGGGCGATGGAGATTTTTCGCGGTCTATCCCGCGACGGGCGTCCAGAGGACGTCTTCGATCCGCCGGGCGCCGGTCGCCAAGAGGGCCAGGCGGTCGAAGCCCAGGGCCGAGCCCGACGCCTCCGGCATGTGGGCCAGGGCGGCCAGGAAGTCCTCGTCGATGGGATGGCGCTCGCCATAGACGCGGGCCTTCTCGTCCATCTCCAGCCCGAAGCGGCGGCGCTGCTCCATGGGGTCGGTGAGCTCGCCGAAGGCGTTGGCCAGCTCGACGCCGCAGGCATAGAGCTCGAAGCGCTCGGCGACTCGCGGATCGGAAGCCTTAGGACGCGCCAGGGCCGCCTCGGGGATCGGATATTCGCAAAGGATCGTGGGGCGGCCTTCGCCCAGTCGCGGCTCGACCTTTTCGACGATGATCCGGCTGAAGATGTCGGCCCAGGTGTCGTCCTCCGCCACGCGAACACCAGCCTCGGCGGCCTCGGCGGCCAACGCGTGGCGGTCTGTTTCGCCGTCTGAGGCGATGCTGGCCAGCAGATCGACGCCGGCGTGGCGCCGAAAGGCCTCGGCCACCGAGAGGCGTTCGGGAACGGCGAAGGGATCGCAGGCCATGCCTCGGAACGCGAAGCGCCGGGTTCCCGCCGTCTCGGCCGCCAGAGCGACCAGATCAGCGCAATCGTCCATCAGCGTCTCGTACGGCGCCTCGGCGCGGTACCACTCCAGCATCGTGAACTCGGGATGGTGCAACGGCCCGCGCTCTCGATTGCGCCACACCTTGCCCAGGCTGAAGATCTTCGCCTCCCCCGCCGCCAGCAGCTTCTTGCAGGCAAACTCGGGCGAGGTGTGCAGATACAGCGGCGCGGCCTCGCCAGCGGCGTCCAGCGCTTCGGTGGCGAAGGCGTGCAGGTGCGCCTCGGCGCCCGGGGAGACCTGCAAGGCGGCGGTCTCGACCTCCTCGAAGCCCTCGGCCTCGAACCAGGCGCGGAAGGCCTTGGTGATCCGATTGCGGGCCAGGAGGAAGGGACGGCGGTCTTGGTGGACGTCCGTGCGCCACCAGGTCGAGGATGAGTGCGGCAAGGGCTTTAAACCGAAGAGACTAGAGATTTCGGCCCTTTCGCTATAGGAGGGCGCTCACGGATCAATAGCACGAACGCGCCCGCGGCCTCGCGCGCGCTTTCCACCAAGGACGGTAACTACGTGAAGGTCGCAGCCAGCTCGCTCCGCAAAGGCTCCGTCGTCGATCTCGACGGCAAGCTCTATGTCGTCCTGAGCGCCGAGAACATCCACCCCGGCAAGGGCACCCCGGTGACCCAGCTGAACATGCGCCGCATCTCGGACGGCGTGAAGGTTTCGGAACGCTACCGCACGACCGAGCAGGTCGAGCGCGCCTTCGTCGACGACCGCAACCACACCTTCCTGTACCAGGACGGCGAGGGTTTCCACTTCATGAACCCGGAAACCTACGACCAGCTCGTGGCGACGGAAGAGGTCATCGGCGACGCCGCGCCCTATCTGCAGGAAGGCATGACCGTCATCCTGTCGACCCACAACGACGTGCCGATCGCGATCGATCTGCCGCGCACCGTGGTGCTCGAGATCGTCGACACCGAACCGTCAGTGAAGGGCCAGACCGCCAGCTCGTCCTACAAGCCCGCCGTGCTCAGCAACGGCGTGAAGACCACGGTTCCGCCGTACATCACCTCGGGCACCAAGGTGGTGATCCTGACGGAAGACGGCTCGTACGTCGAACGCGCCAAGGACTAGGCGCGCGTCGGACGCTGAAACAGGAAAGGCCCGGCGGGAGACCGCCGGGCCTTTTTGCTGACAGGCCGCGCCGGTTCGTTGTGGCCGAACCAGAAGCCGCCTAGAGGCCGATCGCCTCCAACTGGCCTGGCGCCATCGCGTCGAGCTGCGCGGCGGTCAGCTTATTGATCTGCGCGCGAGACAGGCTGCTGAGCTGGCTGGGCTTGAAGGCGGCGATCTGGGCGGCCGTGAAGCCCGGGATCTGGCTCGGCATGATCTGGCCGACCTGCGTGGCGTCGAGGGCCTCGATCGAGGCGGCGGGCAACTGGCCCACCTGGGTCGTCGTGAGCGCGCCCAATTGCGCGCCGGAGAAGCGCGCCAGTCCGCTCGCCCCAAACGCGGTCAATTGCTCGGCCGTAAAGCCCCGCACCTGATTTGCGCTGAGGCCGCTGAACTGGTCTTCCGACATCGCGCCGATGGCGCTCATGGACAGGGCGCCGATCTGGCTGGATGTCAGACCGGCAATCTGCGTCCGGCTCAGCTCCCCCATGTCGGTCGGGCTGAGGCCGCGCACCTGCACCGGCGCCAGGGCCGAGATTTGCGCCGCGGTGAGCGCGGCGACCTGCGTCGCCGTCAGGGCGGAAATATCGGCCGCGGAGAAGCTCTCCATCTGCTGCGGGCTAAGTCCGCCGATCTGGGTGATGGTGATCTCGCCGATGTCGGCGGCGCTGAACTGCTCGATCTGGGTGGAGGTTAGGCCGCGCACCTGACTGGCCGTCAGCCGGGCGAACTGCGTCGCGTTCAAGGCCGAAAGGATTTCCCCGCGCACCGCGCCGATTTGCGCGGCCGACAGCGCGGCGACCTGGGTTTCCGACAGGCGTCCAAAGCTGCTGGCGTCGAGACTGGCGATCTGCGTCGTGGAAAGCCCGGTCACCTGGGTCGAGGTGAGGTTCGCCAGCCCGCTGGTCCCCAGCGCCCCAAGGGCCGAGGCGGAGAGCGCGCCAACCTGGCTGGCGCTCAGCGCCGCGACCTCGGTGGTCGACAGGCTGGCGATCAGGGTGGCGGAGACGCCAGCGATCTGGCTGGGAGTCAGTTGGCCGATGCGGGTCTTCACGGCGCTGTCGGGCAGGGCGGCGAGTTGGGTGCTCGTCAGACCGCCAAACTGGCTCGCCGACAATCCGGCGAGCGCCGTGGTGGAAAGCGAGGTCAGGTTCGTGACCGACAGCGCCGCGATTTGCGAAGGGGCGAGGCCGCTCACCTGTGTTCTCGAGAGCTCGGCGAAGTCGCTGGTCGACAGGGCGCTGACCTGGGGCGCGGTCAGGTTCTGAAGCTGCGTCGTCGACAGGCGCGCGACCTGCGTCGCCGTGAGCGCCGAGAAGGCCGTCGGGGTCAGCGCGGCGAGGAAGCCTCCGTTCAGGCCTCCCACTTGCGTGCTGGACAGGCCCGCGAGCTGTTCGCCGGTCAGGTTCGCCGCTTGCGTGGCGTTGAGACCAGCCATCTGGGCGGCGGTCAAGGCGCCGACCTGCGTCGCGGTCAGAGCCGCCAGGGCGTCGGTCGCCAGCGCCCCCAGCTGAACGGAGCTCAAGGCCGCCAATTGGCTGCTGGACAGGCCGTTCAGTTGGGTTGGGCGCAGGGCCGAGATCTGTGACGGCGCCATGGCGCGGATCTGGTTGGCGCCGAGGGCCGCCACTTGGCTCGCGTTGAGCGCGGCCACGTCGGTCGAAGGCAGGGCGGCTATCTGCGATGCATTGATCGCGCCGATCTGCGTGGTGCTGAACTCGGCCATGTCCTCCGGCGAAAGGCTGCGGAGCTGCGTCGCCGTCAGCGCGGCGATATGACTGGTCGAGAGGGCGGCGACACGCGAGGCGTCGAGCGCTGAAAAGGCGTTGGGCGAAAGACCCGCCAGCTGGGTTGGCGTCAGCAGGGCCAGGCGGTCGGCGTCCAGAGCGGCGATGGCCGTGGCGGAAAGGCCCGCGATCTGGGTCGATCGCAACGCCGCCCACTGCGTGGCCGACAGTTTTCGCAGGTCATCGGCGCCAAGGCCCACGAGCTGGGTCTGGGTCAGGCCCTGAGCTTGGACGGTGCTGAGGCTGGCCCACTGCGTGGCCGAAAGGTCCCCCACGACATCGGCCGACAACGCGCCGATCACATTGGAGGTCAGAGCGGTGATCTGAGTTCCGCTGAAAACGCTGAGCTGGGTGGACGTCAGGCTTCGGCCTTGGGTCGCGGTGAGGCCCCTCAACTGGTTTGCGTCCAGCCGCGCCAAACCGTCGAGCGACAGGCGGCCGAAGTTGTCCGGCGACAGGGCGCCGAGCTGCTGCGCCGTGAGCGACGCGATCTGAGTGACGCTAAGCGCGGAGGGGATGTCGGACGGCAGTTTGCCGATCTGATCCGCCGTCAGGGCCCGCAGTTGGATTGATCCGAAGGCGGCGATCTGCGTCGACGAGAGCGCGTCCAGCGCGGTCACCGACATCTTCGAGACCTGCGTCGCGGTGAGGCGGCCGATGATCCCGGTCGACAGGTGCGGCGCCATCGCGCCTATCTGGGTCGCATCCAGCAGCGCGATCTGGGTGGGACGCAGTTGCCCGACGTCGGTGTCGTCGAGACCGCTCAGCTGGGTGGCCGTCAGCCCGCGCAACTGGTTGCCGGTTAGGCTGTCCACCTGCTCCTGGGTGAAGGCGGCGACGGCGGTCGATGTCAGGCCGCCAATCTGCTGACCGTTGAGGCCTCGGATTTCCGTGGTGCTGAGGCTGCCGATGTCGGTCGGGGTGAAGGCGCGGAGCTGCGTTGCGGTGATGCCGTAGAGCTGACCTTGGGAAAGCGGCCCAGCCTGCCGCAGCGCGGCCAACTGGGTTCCCGAAAGCGCGGCGATCTGCACCGCGGTCAGCGCCTGGGCTTGCTCCGTCGACAGGGCGGCGAGATCACTGCGCGACAGCGCCTTCAGCTGCAGCGGCGTCAGCGCCTTGAGCTGGGAGGGCGTGAACGCCGCGAAGGTCTCGTCGGTCAGGGCCGCCAGCCGGCTGGGGGGGAGGTCGCGGATCTGACTGGCCGTGAAAGCCTTCAGCTGGGCGCGCGTGAACTCGTTGAAGTCTTCCCCGTTCAAGGCCTTCAGCTGTTCGCCGCGCAGGCGGGCGATCTGGCTGGCGCTGAGCGCGCCGACCTGGGTCGCGTTCAGGGCCGAGAAGGCGCTTGGCGACAACCCGCCGAGCGCCGCGGGATCCAGCGCAGCCAGCTGAGTGGTGTCGAGACCGGTGATCGCGGTGACGGAGAGCGCCGCGCCATGGCCGGCGTTCAGGCCCTTCAGCTGAGTTGGCGTCAGGGCGGCCAGGAACGCGGGGCTGGCCCGGCCAAGCTCCGTCGCCGAAAGGGCGCGGATCTGGGTCGGGCTGAGGACGGCCTTGCGATCACCCAGCGCGTTCAGCTGGGTCGAGGTCAGGGACGAAAGCTGGCCGGGCGTGGCCGCGGACCACTGGCTCGCCGAGGTGAGGGCGATGGTCTCGGGCGGAAGGGCCCGCATGGTCGACGCCGAAAGACCCGCGAACTGGGTCGGTGTCAGGGCTCCGATCTGGCGGCCCGAGAGACTCACGATCTGGGTTGGGCCGAGCATGCCCAGTTGAGCGGGGGTCAGGCTTGCGACCTGATCCACGGTGAATTCCGCCATGTCGGCGGCCGAAAGGCCGCGCAGTTGAGCCGCGCTCAACGCGCGTAGCTGAACCGGCGATAGGCTCTGGACCTGGGTCGTGCTCAGGGCGGAGAAGTTCGTCGCGCTGAGGACCGCGATCTGGGTCATGCGCAGCCCGTCGAGCGCCTCGGCGCTCAGCGCCTGGATCTGCGTGCGCGACAGCGACGACACCTGCGCTTGGTTCAGCACCATCAGCTGGGTGCTGCTGAAGGCGACCGCGGGCAGTCGAGGCAGCTGTGAGGCCGTGAGGCCCGCCAGCTGGCTGGCGCCGAACCGGGCGAACTGTTCGGGAGTCAGGGCGGCGATAGCCGTCGCGCTGATCGCCGCGACCTGCTGCGAGGTGAGCCTGGCGAACTCCGAGGGCGGGGCGGCGGCGATCATCGCGCCACTGAGGGCGGCGATCCGGCTCGGCGCCAGGCTGGACAGGGCCGACGGATCGGAGCTGACAACCGCCATCGCTACTCCAACAACTCTTCGCGGCGCTGGCCGCAACCTTCACGAATCGCTAGACGACTTTAAGTGGAGTTTTGTTTAGTTCAAACTGTATTAACCATAATCGGATCGCTCCGCCTTCACGAAATCCACGAAGGCGCGCAGGGGCGCGGCATGTGGCGGCGGCGATCGAGGCGGCGGTTCCGGCGACCGCCGCGGCGGGGGCCCGGTGCGCCGAAGCGATGATGGCCCACCTCGACAGCGAGCGCGGGTCAAACTGACGCTTGCGTCCGGGGCGGAGGCGGGCGTCAGATGCCGTCATGAGCACGCCCGTCTTCGACCTCGACCTTCTGCCGTTCGCCGCCCTGATGGGCGTCGAGATCATCCACGCCGCCCCCGATTGCGTCGAGGGACGGCTGCTGGTCCGGCCCGACCTGTGCACGGCCGGCGGCATCCTGCATGGCGGCGCGGCCATGGCCCTCGCCGATACGCTGGGGGCCATCGGCGCGTTCCTGTCGACGCCCGAGGGCAAGCGGACCACGACACTGGAGAGCAAGACCAACTTCATCGCCCCCGCCGCCGTCGGGACGACGGTGAAGGCCGCGGCGACGCCGCTGCACATCGGCCGGCGCTCAAGCATCTGGGTCACCCGCATCGAGGCCGAGGACGGCAAGCTGGTGGCGGTGGTCACCCAGACCCAGATGACCGTGGACTAGGAAGGCTACCCGCCGCCCAGATGGGCGCGCCAAGCCTCGCGCAGGACCTTCTTGTCGATCTTGCCCGTCGCGGTCAGCGGCACCGGCGCGAAGACCACGTCGTCGGGCGTCCACCACTTGACGATCCTCGGGGCCAGATAGGCCAGCACGGCGGCCTTGGTGACGGCGGCCCCCTCGTGAGGCTCGATGACCAGCAAGGGGCGCTCCTCCCACTTCGGATGCGGCACGCCAACCACGGCGGCGATCTTCACGCCCGGGCAGCCGACCGCGACGTTCTCGAGATCGATCGAGCTGATCCATTCGCCGCCGGACTTGATCACGTCCTTCTGGCGGTCGGTGATGCGCATGAAGCCGTTGGCGTCCAGCGTGGCGATGTCGCCGGTGTCGAACCAGCCATCATCGTCGGTGGCGTCGTGATCCTTTCGGAAGTAGCGCCTGACCACCCACGGGCCGCGCACCTTCAGCGCGCCGGATGTCTGGCCGTCCCAGGGTGCCTCGGCGCCGTCCTCGGTCTCGACCTTCAGCTCGATGCCGAACTGCAGCCGGCCTTGGCGGGTCCAGATCGCCTCGTCCATGGCGTCCTCGCCCAGCGCCGCCAGGGACGGCGTCGGGGTGGCGACGACGCCGATCGGGCAGGTCTCGGTCATGCCCCAGATCTGCAGCACCTGGACGCCGTAGCGGCGCTTGAAGGTCTCGGCCATGGCCCGCGGCACGGCGCTGCCGCCGATCACCACCCGCCGGAGCGTAGCGGGAGCGGTATGGTTCTTCTCCAGCCAGTCCAGGTACATGGTCCAGATGGTCGGGACGCCGCCGGTGAAGGTGACGCCCTCGCTCTCGATCAGTTCGTGCAGCGAGGCGCCGTCCATGCGGTCGGCCGGCAGCACCAGCTTGGCGCCGCAGATGGGGGCGCTGAACGGCACGCCCCAGGCCGTGGCGTGGTAGAGGCTGGAGCAGGGCATGGCGACGTCGAAGGCGGTGAAGCCGAACGCGCTGTTCAGGCCGCCGGCCATGGCGTGCAGCACCACGGCGCGGTGCGAGTAGAGCACGCCCTTCGGGTCTCCGGTCGTGCCGGAGGTGTAGCAGAGGAAGGCGCCGGCGTTCTCGTCGAAGGACGGCCAGTCGATCGTCTCGGGCTCGCCGGCGATCAGCGCTTCGTAGGAGATGGCGCCGATCGCGCCCGGTTCGGTCCGCGCCTCGTCTGACAGCATGACGAATGTGGTCACCGACGCCAGACGCGGCGCGATGCGCTCGACCAGCGGCAGGAAGTTGCGCTCGAAGAACAGCACCCGGCTGCCGGCGTGGTCGATCGTGTAGGCGATCTGCTCGTCGGACAGGCGGGGATTGGCCGTGTGCAGCACCGCGGCGACGCCGGGAACGGCGTAGAACAGCTCAAGGTGGCGGTGAGTGTTCCAGGCCAGGGAGGTGACCCGGTCGCCTGGGGCGACGCCGAGGCGATGCAGCGCGTGGGCCGCCTGGGCGGCGCGGCGGGCCAGGCCCGCGTAGTCGTAGCGCCAGAGCGGCTCGTCGATCAGCCGCGAGACGATCTCCCGCGCGCCATGCGCCTGGGCGGCGTAGGTCAGGATGCCGCTGATCATCAGCGGCGCGCTCTGCATGAGCCCTGGGATCATCGGCTCCTCCCCGGTCTTATCGTTGGGCTCAGGTTAGGGCGTTATCGCCCTTCTCGTGAAGGCGTTTTCCGCTCAATCCCAACGGTGGGACCATGACGGATCATCTTCACGCGATCGCTCGCTGAAGGCGCTGGAAGGGACGCGGAGCGCCGGACATCCGTCCGGAGGTTTGAAGTGTGTGTACCGTTTCGACGAAGCCAGACGCTCCGCGCGGCC
>NZ_LSJA01000375.1 GCF_001556515.1 Caulobacter sp. CCH9-E1
CCTCGACGCCGCGTTCCAGCATCGGATGCAGCGCCGCGCCAGCGGCGAGGACGTCGGCGGCGCGCCGCTGCATCCGATGCTGGAACGCGGCGTCGAGGTGCTCGGCGACCGCTGGACCGCCCACGTCCTGGCGGCGGCCTTCTACGGCAAGCGTCGGTTCACGGAGTTCCAGGACGAGTTGAAGATCGCCAGCAACATCCTGACCGATCGGCTGGGTCGGTTGGTCGAGCGCGGCATGCTGGAGCGCGTCCGTTATCAGGAACGGCCGGAGCGGTGGGAATATCGGCTGACCAAGGAAGGCCGGGACTTCTTCCCGCTGATCGTGGCGCTGATGGCGTGGGGCGATCGCTGGCTGGCGGGAAGCGAGGGAAGTCCTGAAATCCTGACGCACCGCTGCGGGGCCCGACTGGAGCCGCTCATACGCTGTGGGGCGTGCGAGGGCGTGGCGGATTTGGGGAACACACGGCTGGCGGCGGCGGGGTGAAGATGCTCCCCCGCGATGCGGGGGAGCTGTCGCGGAGCGACTGAGGGGGCGAGC
>NZ_LSJA01000376.1 GCF_001556515.1 Caulobacter sp. CCH9-E1
CGTCCCTTCCAAGCCATCGGGTGAGGAAGAGTATGGCTGGGGATTCAACGCGGATGATCCAACGATGTGTAAAAGTGAGAAGTCGTTGAAATCGTTCGGTTCGATTCAGGATACGCGGATCATAGAGCGCCGTGAACGCTCCTTCTCCCCTTGCGGGAGAAGGAGCGTCGTTTCCCGCGCTCCCCGCGAAGGGAGCTATCCTTACATCTCACGGCGAGACGATCGCGGGACTGGTCAGGTCACTAAAGGATCGCCTCCGGCGACCGCGCATGTCGGACACACCGCGAAACCCTCTCTCTTTGAGAGAGCGACTGTCTGGATGGTCAAGCGTTGGCCATTGCGTT
>NZ_LSJA01000377.1 GCF_001556515.1 Caulobacter sp. CCH9-E1
GGTGGATTCATAACCCACAGGTCGGCGGTTCGATCCCGCCCCCCGCCACCAGGACGGACTGATTTATCCCCGAAATTCAGTGACTTGGAACGTCGCCGCGCGCCACTCGTTGTCGCGTCATGGCGCGCGCCCCCAAGGTCTTCACGTGGTCGGACGGCTTTCACCGCTACACGGTGGCGGCGACGTCGCGCGTCAAGGCGCTGGCGGCCTGGGAGACCGACCGCGATCTCTTCAAGGAGGGCGTGGCCGCCGAAGCGCCGGACGCGCCGGACGCCAAGGCGGCCCTGGCCGCGCCCGGGGCGGTGATCCGCCGGGCCGAGGGCGGACTGAAGGCGGCGGTCGACAAGCTGCCGAAACCCAAGCCGAAGAAGACGGGCGACGCCGCGGAAGCCAAGCGCAAGAAAGCGCTCGCCGAGGCCGAAGCGGCCCTCGAGGCGGCCGAGGGCGAGCAGCGCGACGCCGAGGCTGACTTGGAGCGGCGGCGTCGGGCTTTGGATGAGGAGGCCAAGACGCTGGAGCGATCCTGGACCGCTCGTCGCGCCAAGCTCAGGAAGACGGTGAAAGACCTGCGGTCGCGATAGAGGCCGGGGCGTGGCCGCGCAGGCCGCGACGCTCCAGATAGTCGAGCAGCACGGCGGGATGGTCGGTCTGGACGATGCTGGCGCCCTGGGCGATCAGCCGGCCCCAGGCGCGGTCGGGATCGCGCAGGGCCTGGCGGTCGCCCGACTGGTCCAGCACGCCGCGCCAGCCCTTGGCGGCCAGGGTGTTGGTCCAGACGCGGATGCGCGCGGCGCGAGCCGCGTGGCGCACGGCGGCAAAGCCTTGGCCCCGCAAGGCGACCGTCTCGATGGCGGGGATCGGGCGCGCGCCGGAGGCCTGGCGCTGGGTGATGTCGGCGAGGTCGCCGGGCTTTCTGGCGGCCTTGGCCTCGACCATCGGCATGAAGGCCAGGTCTTGATAGGGCGCCTGGTCGGCCAGGGGCGGCGCGCCGAAGCGGGCCTTGGCCTTGAACAGCACCCACTCGGTCGCCTCGACGCGGCGCGCGATCTCGGCGGCCTCGGCGGCGTAGGGGCCCTTGAGGTCGATGTTCACGAGGATCCGGCCGCGCGCGGCGGCGAGGAAGGCTTCCAGCGTCGGCGGGGCCTCGCCCTGGCCGCCCTTCAGGCGCAGCGCCTGGATCTGCGCGAGGGTCAGGTCGGCGACGCGGCCCTTGCCGTCGGTGGTCCGATCGACCTTGGCGTCATGCAGGATGACCAGCTGGCCGTCGCGCGTGCGGCGCACGTCGATCTCGACCAGGTCGACGCCCAACGCCACGCAGCGTTCCAGCGCGGCCAGGGAATTCTCCGGAACGGCGTTGTCAAAGCCATGGCCGGGCGCGGCGCGGTGGCAGGCGCGGTGAGCGACCACCAGGACGCCGTCGCCGGGATCATAGAGGCGCTCGCGCAAGCCCGCGGCGAAAGCCGGCATGGCGGAGACGCACAGCGCCAGGACGATCGGGATGGATTGCAGTCGCACGCTCAAGGCCCCTAGCCTTCAAGCCTATGACCGAGTCACGCGACAGGCGTGCGGCGATCCGGGCTCAGGGATGTGACGGCGCCAAGGCGGTCGCCCCACAGGTGGGGCCCGCACGATTTGCTGTCCAGTGAAGCCCCGTTCAGCCTGGGCCCGCTCAGACCTCGCGGAATCCCTGCAGCACGTTGGCCTCGGTGCTGAGCTGGAGCTGGGCGTAGTCGATGCGCGGCGTGTCCGAAAACAGCAGATAGTAGTACTTCATCTGCTCGGACCACCAGTAGCCGGGGCAGTTGTCGCCCTGGGTCATCGGCCGGGTCGTGATGTCCTTCAACGCCGTGTAGCCGAAGGCCGCCCGGCTTGTGGCCTTCATCTGGCGATAGTGGATCGCCGCCAGTTGGCGATAGCGCTCGTCACGGTCGAGCAGCCACAGGTTCAGGCAGGCGTCGGGATATTCCGGGCGCAGGCCAGTGTGCTTGCGGCGCGGCTGGCGGGTGGCGACGTCGATCGACTCCGGGATTACGCCGAAGGTCGCCTGCAGTTCGGTGAAGGAGGCCAGATAGTCGTCGCCCTCGGCCTTGTGGCCCACCTGGCCCAGCAGGCCGGCATAGTAGGCGGCCAGCTCGCTCTGGGCGGTGTTCAGCACCGCGCCGGTTTCGTAGTCGACCATCGGGAACCAAAGCCGGCCGTCATAGCGCTTGGCCTGATGCGCCAGCTGGGCGTCCACGCACTCCCGCGCCCAGCGCTTGCAGTCCTGGTCGCCGAACAGCTCCCAGGCGTCCCACAGGTATTCGTAGAAGCTGTCGGCATAGACGTCGATGCTGGCCGAACGGCTGATGTACGCGCCGGTGCGGGCGTCGATGTTGGCGGCCATCAGCCCGATGTTGGAGCGCCGGTCCAGCGCGTGCTTCATCGCGCGCTTGGCGACATCGAAATAGCGGCTGTCGCCGGTCAGTTGGCCCAGCACCCCGAACTCGGTGATGTAGGTGCCGATCTCGGCGAGGTTCGTCTCGGGATCGCGAACCGCGCCCGTCCGGAGGTTCACATAGCGCCAGGGCAGGCCGTGCGGCGAGGCCTCGAAGGCCTTCATCAGCCGATCGGCCAGATCCTTGGCCTTGGCCAGCAGCGCCGGATCGCCGCAGGCCAGGTGCGCCGAGACCAGGCCGCCGACCAGGCGGATATTGGTCTCGAAGACCTGGGCCTCGCCGTCGACGTCGAAATCGAGCGAGGTCTTCACCCAGTCGACGCCGGCCTGGAACTCCTCGTCCAGTCCCATGATCCACAGGGTGTCCAGCGCCTCGACCAGGGACAGGCCCAGGTCGTGGCCCTCGATGAAGAACGAGCGCGAGGTCCCGCTGACCGGATTGATCTCGTCCTTGCCCCAGGCCTTGGCGACATAGCCGCGCCAGGCCCACTGGAATTCCGAGCGGACGTCGGCGGCCAAGGCCTTCCAGTCCTCCTTGGCCTCGGCGGCCAGCGCCGGCGCGGACAGAAGCGTGGCGCCCAGCGAGGCCAGGGTCGAGCGGCGCGTGAGTCGAGCAAGGGTCATGCGAAAGCTTATCGACCCGCGCGGGCGGGGAAAAGCGGCCGACCGGGATCACGACATCCCGGTCGGCAAGGCGGCTGGCGGGTGGGGACGCCAGTTTGCTCTTGGTGGGAATGACGACGCCAGCGGGCGAGGGCCGCCACATGCGGGATCAATTTCCGGTGGACGGAGGACGGACGCCCTCAGCCCTGGCCCAGCACGCCGCCTTCATGGGCTTCGGGCAGGCGGGCGTTCAGGCGGCAGACGAGACCGTCGGGGCGATAGTCCATGACCGCCTCGCCCTTCAGCTCGCCGCGGAGGCTGCGCTCGATCAGGCGCGAGCCGAAGCCCTTGCGGGTCGGCGGCGAGACCGGCGGCCCGCCGTCCTCGTTCCAGACCACCTCCAACGCCCGCGCTTCCGGATCATAGGTCCAGCCGAGGCGCACGCGGCCCGCAGCGTTGGACAGGGCACCGTACTTCAGGGCGTTGGTCGCCAGTTCGTGGAAGGTCAGGGCCATGGTCAGGGCGCCGCCGGGCTGCAGCCAGACCGAAGGGCCCTCGATGCTGACCCGCGCGCCGGCCTCGTCGAACGGTTGCAGGGCGCGCTCGGCGACCTCGCGCAGCTCGGCGCCGTGCCAGCTCTCGCGGGTCAGGATGTCGTGCACGCGCGACAGGCCCAGAAGGCGCGCCTCGAACTTCTCGAAGGCCACGATCGGGTCGGGCTCGTTGCGCAGGGTCTGCGAGGCCATCGACTGGACGGTGGCCAGGGTGTTCTTCACCCGGTGGTTCAGTTCGTTGATCAAGAGGCGCAGCTGGGCCTGGTAGCGGCCCTGGGCGTCCTCGGCCTGCTTGCGGGCGCTGATGTCGGAGATGATCGCCAGGATATAGGCCGGCTGGCCGTCGACCCGGACCATCGAGGCGGTCAGGTGGATCCACAGGTCGCCGCCCGGGATCAGCACCCGACGCTCGGCCGAGCAGGTCTCGGCCTCTCCGGCCAGCAGCTTGGCCGCGCTTTCCATCGTGGCGTCCAGCGAGTCCGGATGCATCAGGTTCTGCAGGGTCGCGCCCAGCAGGATCTCGCGGTCGCGGCGCAGCAGGGCGCAGAAGGCGTCGTTGGCTTCCAGCACGGCGCCGGTCGGGGTCAGCCGCGCGACGCCCATCGCCGCCTGGTCGAAGACCGCGCGGTAGCGGGCCTCGGCCGCTTCAAGCTTCAGGCGGGCCTGGATGTTGGCGGTGACCACCTCGGTGTAGAGCACCAGGCCGCCGATCTCGCCGCCGTCGGTGCGCCAGGGCGCCATGGACCAGCGGATCCACTCGGTGCGGCCGTCGCGGTCGACATAGGGGTCGCCCTCGTGATGCAGTTCGACGCCCTCGGCCAGGACGCGGGCGTGCAGGTCGCGCCACTTCTGGGGGATCTCTGGAAAGGCGTCGTAGTGCCGGCGGCCGATCAGGGGCATGTCGGCGGGAAGGCGCTGGTCGGTCAGGTACTGCCGCGAGGCGGCCAGATAGCGCATCTGACTGTCGAAGATCGCGATGCCCAGCGGCGCGTGCTTCAGCGCGGTGGTCACGCTGGGCGACGCGGACAGAGGCGGAGCGTCTTCGATCATCCCGGTCATCGTATCGGCGACAGAGCCCGTTTCGACTGGCTTCACCGTGAGTAATCCGTAACGCGGTTCGCGTCATCCCGTTACCGGAAACACGCGCGTCTGCTTGACGACGCCATAGGCGAAGCTGGTGTCGATCGAGGCGATGCCCGGGATGGCGTGCAGCTTGCGGCGCATGAAGTCCTCATAGGCTTCCAGGCTGTCGGCGATCACGCGCAGCAGATAGTCGTCGCCGCCGGCCAGCAGGAAGCAGTCCAGGATCTGGTCGATCCGCGCGACCGCCGCCTCGAAACCCTGGATCAGGTCCTGGCCGTGGCGATCCAGCCGCACCCGGACGAAGACGGTGATCGGCAGGCCATAGGCCTTCTGGTCCACCAGGGCGGTGTAGCCCGTGATCACGCCCTCGGCCTCGAGGTTGCGCACCCGCCGCAGACAGGGCGAGGGCGACAGATTCACCCGCTCGGCCAGCTCCTGGTTGGTCAGGCGGCCCTCCTTCTGCAGCTCGCGGATGATCTGGCGATCCTTGGCGTCCATGGGCGGTCTCTTGAGCAGAATCTGCCAAAAGAGAACCCTATCGTGGCAGATTTCGCAATCCGTGGCGTCGCGTCCAGGCTCACAGTGGCCGCAAAAGGGAGCGATCCATGCGCGGCGATCAAGGCGGCTTTTCAACCCGGGCCATCCATGCGGGCTATGATCCCGCCGACGAGCACGGCGCGCTGACCCCGCCGGTGCACTTGACCTCGACCTTCGCCTTCGAGAGCGCCGAGGCCGGCGGCGAGATGTTCGCCGGGACGCGGGAAGGGCACTTCTATTCGCGGATCTCCAACCCGACTACCGACCTCCTGGAACGGCGCCTGGCCAGCCTGGAAGGCGGCGAGGCGGCCGTGGCCACCGCGTCCGGCATGGGGGCGATCACGGCGGTGCTGTGGAGCTTCCTGCGGGCCGGGGACGAAGTGATCACCGACCAGACGCTGTATGGCTGCACCTTCGCCTTCATGCGCGACGGCCTGACCCGGTTCGGCGTCACGGTGCGCCAGGTGGACATGACCGATCCGCGGGCGCTGGAGGCGGCGATCTCGGACAGGACCCGGATCGTCTATTTCGAGACCCCGGCCAATCCGAACATGCGACTGGTCGACATCGCCGCGATCAGCGCGATCGCCCGGGCGGCGGGCGCCAAGATCGTGGTGGACAACACCTACGCCACGCCGGTGGTCACCCGCCCGCTGAGCCTGGGGGCCGACATCGTTGTCCACTCGGCCACCAAGTACCTGGGCGGTCACGGCGACCTGGTGGGCGGGATCGCCGTCGGCGGCGTCGAGGACATGCGCCGCGTCCGCCTGGTGGGCGTCAAGGACATGACGGGGGCGGTGATGTCGCCGTTCACCGCCTTCCTGGTGCTGCGGGGGCTGAAGACGCTGTCGCTGCGCATGGCCCGCCACGGCGAAAGCGCCCAGGCCGTCGCGCGCTGGCTGGAGACGCATCCGGCGGTCGCGGCCGTCTTCTATCCGGGCCTGGCCGGCTTTCCGCAGCACATGCTGGCGGCGCGGCAGATGGCGCACGGGGGCGGCATGATGGCCTTCGAGCTGAAGGGCGGCCACGCGGCGGGTGTCGCGATGATGAACCGTCTGACCCTGATCCGCCGCGCCGTCTCGCTGGGCGACGCCGAGACGCTGATCCAGCATCCCGCCAGCATGACCCACTCGACCTATACGCCGCAGGAGCGCGCCGAGGCGGGAATTGGCGAGGGGCTGGTGCGGCTGTCGGTCGGGCTGGAGGACGTGGCGGACATCCTGGACGACCTGGAGATGGCGCTGGAGCCCGAGCGGGTCGCGGCGCGCGCTTAAGGGCGCGTCGACGCGTCGGAAACCTTCATTTTCCACCGCCGATTAACCGCGTCGTGCGTTTATCGACGGCATGGCGAAACCTGCTGTTGAGAGCGACCGGCGAAGCGGTGCGCGGCTGCCCGCGAACCGCTCGGGCAAGGTCCTGTGCGGGGCCTTCGCCTGGGACTGCGTGATCCGCGATCTCTCGCCCCAGGGCGCCAAGGTGCAGATGCTGGCCAGCGCCGCGCCGCCCAGTCAGGCCCAGTTGGTCGACCTGGTCGCCGGTCAGGCTCACGACGTGATGGTGGCCTGGCAGAAGGAGCGCGAGGTGGGGATGCGGATCGTGCGGACCTACGACCTGCGCGGCCTGGCCCCCGCCGCCGTCGGAACCGCCAAGCGCATCTGGCAGGCCTTCCGCGCCGAAGCGCCGACGGGCTGATCGGGCCCCAGACATGACAAAGACCTCGGTTGAGCGGGCCGAGGTCTCGTCAAAATCAGGAAAGCTGGAAAGTCGCCGCCTTTAGGCGACTTCGGTCCGTTGGGCTTCGTCAGCCATGGCGCGGACCAGATCGAGCACCTGGCGGCGCACGCGGCCGCGACCAATGCGCGGGAACACCTCGGCCAGTTCCAGGCCTTCCGGCGTGGTCAGGAACTCCTGCACGATCTTTTCGGCGTGTTGGGCGGTGGCGTCGATCTCGGCGCCGCTCATCGGATCGGCCAGACCTTCGAAGAAGAACGAGACCGGGACCTGCAGGGTCTTGGCGATGTCGTACAGCTTGCTGGCGCTGACGCGATTGGCGCCGCGCTCGTATTTCTGGACCTGCTGGAAGGTCAGCCCCAGGGAGTCCGCAAGCTGCTCCTGGCTCACGCCCATCAGCTTACGGCGCATCCGCACCCGGCCGCCCACATGCAGGTCGACGGGGTTGGGGCGTCGGCCTTCGGTATCTTCGCTCATCTGTGAATCCGCCTCCAACGGTTGTTCGCGCAAAATGACACGACCGTGACGTCGGTGGAAGCGAGCGCGGCTCGGGCGCGGCGTTACGTCGCGATGGCCAAGCTTGTTGCGAAAGGCCCGCGAAATGGACGTGGAGGCCGCGTTCGGCCTTTGACCGTCCTCGTCTCCGCGCCGCGAGGGGGCGGGCTCTGGATAGTGACCCACCGGCTAAGGTCATGACCGATGGCGGGGCTTCTCGGCGACCTCGCTGTCGCTCTCGTGCGCGCCAAGAGAGCGATGATCAAAATCCTCGGACTAAGGCCCGCGCCACGCAAAAACTCGGGACCGAGGTCGTTACAGGCGCTGGAGGCTCAGCGGGCCTTCGGGCATTTGAGAATGTGTAGAATATGCGGTCAGTTATCTCGGGGGGCTTGGAGCGGGTTCGAAGGTAGAATGCGCTTAGGTTTAGGGGATTTACTATAGCTGTCTAGGTTGTGTGGGGGCCTTTTGTCGCGCTCGGTCCACAATTTACCTTATCTTCACCACAAATAACGACGTTCGTTCTGACCCCTAAGGTGGCGTTTTAATTAGAGGGATGGACGTCCATGAAACTCAGCCTCCGTAGCCCTCTTGGCGGCGACGCCGCGAGCAAGATCGACGCGCTGGACAGATCCCTGGCGATGATCGAGTTCGATGTGAAGGGGACGATCCTCGCCGCCAACGCCAACTTCTGCCAGGCGCTCGGCTATGAGCCGCGCGAGATCGTCGGCAAGCACCACAGCCTGTTCCTGGAGCCCGAATACGCCGCCAGCCAAGCTTACCGCGATTTCTGGTCTCGACTGGCTCAGGGACAGTTCGACGCGCGCGAATATCTGCGCGTGGGCAAGGGCGGTCGGGAGGTCTGGATCCAGGCGTCCTACAATCCCGTGAAGAACGCGGCCGGCCGGGTGACCAAGATCCTGAAGGTCGCCACCGACATCACCGCCCAGAAGGAGGCGGAGGCCGAGCGGGCGGCGAAGCTCGCCGCCGTCGAGCGTGTGCAGGCCACGATCGAGTTCACGACCGAAGGCGTCATTCTGAACGCCAACGAGAATTTCCTCAGCGTGCTCGGTTACGACCTCTCGGAGATCAAGGGCAAGCATCACAGCATGTTTGTCGATCCGGCCTATGCGCGGTCGCCGGCCTATGCGGAGTTCTGGCGCAAGCTGAACGCCGGCGAGTTCGTGGCCGAGGAGTTCAAGCGGATCGGCAAGGGCGGCAAGGAGGTCTGGATCCAGGCGTCCTACAACCCGGTGTTCGACGCCAAGGGCCGCGTGGTGAAGGTCGTCAAGTTCGCCACCGAAGTGACGGGGCGCGTCAATGCGGTCGATCAGATCGCCGTCGCCTTGGAGCGTCTGGCCGCCAACGACCTGAGCTATCGCATGTCCGCCTCTATCGACGCGCAGTTCGCGCGGGTGCGAGACGACTTCAACAGCGCCGTGCAGGCGCTTGACGAGACCATCGGCGCGGTCGCCATGGCCACTAAGAATGTCAACGCCGGCGCCAATGAGATCTCGACCGCGTCGGACGACCTTTCTCGCCGGACCGAGCAGCAAGCGGCCAGCCTCGAGGAAACCGCCGCGGCGCTCGACCAGATCACCGCCACGGTGGGACGCAGCGCCGAGGGCGCCAAGCGCGCTTCGGAAGCCGCGTCGGACGCGCGTGTCGACGCCGCGAAATCCGGAGAGATCGTGGGCGAGGCGGTCACGGCGATGGACGGGATCGAGGAGAGCTCGTCCCAGATCAATCAGATCATCGGCGTGATTGACGAGATCGCTTTCCAGACCAACTTGCTAGCCCTGAATGCTGGCGTCGAAGCTGCTCGAGCCGGGGAAGCGGGGCGAGGCTTCGCCGTCGTCGCTCAGGAAGTGCGCGCTCTGGCCCAACGGTCGGCGGACGCGGCCAAGGAGATCAAGGTCCTGATCGCCAACAGCTCGGCCCAGGTCGATCGAGGCGTCAAGCTGGTCGGCGACACCGGACGCGCCCTGACCTCGATCGCGGGCAAGGTCAGCGAGATCGACACCCTGATCCGCGAGATCGCGCAGTCTTCGCGGGAGCAGGCCACGGGCCTGGGCGAGGTCAATGTCGCGGTCAACCAGATGGATCAGGTCACTCAGCAGAACGCCGCCATGGTCGAAGAAGCCACCGCCGCGGCGGCGAACCTGCGCACGGAAGCCGGAGAGCTGGAGCGGCTGATCGCCCGCTTCAACACCTCAACGAACCTCGCTGAAGGGGTCAGGCGCGCGGCGTAGCCGCGCGTCCGCCAGCGCGGGGCCTGACCCCGCGTCGAAGACGGCCGGAAAACAACTAGAGCGCCGACGCGGGCGTCCGCTTCCTCGTGGACGCCCTATCGTTGGCGGCCCGCTATCAAAATCTCGATCGGCCTTAAGCCGCCTCGGTCTCGGACGTCTCGTCCTCGCCGCCCAGCAGGGCGCTGAGCACGACGGCCAGGCGCTCGGGCTTGATCGGCTTTTCGACGACGTCCTGCATGCCGGCGGCGATGTAGGTCTGGACGTCGAGCGGGTCGGCGTTGGCGGTCAGGGCGACCACCGGGGTCTGGCCGACCCGGCCGCCCATGTCGCGGATCGCGCGGGTGGCGGCCACGCCGTCCATGCGCGGCATCTTGATGTCCATCAGGATCAGGTCGAAGCGGCCGCCACGGGCCATGTCGACGGCCTCGACGCCGTCGACGGCCTGCTCGGAGGTGCAGTCGAACATGTCGCACAGCGCCTCGGCGACCATCCGGTTGGTGGCGTTGTCATCGACGATCAGGATGTGGGCGGCGCGGGCCGAGAGGGTCGGTTCGCCGGCGTGCGCGGCGATCGTGTCGGCGGCGCGGGCGATCAGCGAGAAGCCCACGGTGACGCCAGCCCCGCGATTGGCCTCGGCGTGCAGCGGCGCGCCCATGGCTCGCATAACGCGACGGGCCAGGGCCAGGCCGACGCTGAGGGCGATCTCGCTGCGGTCCTGCAGGCTGGGTTGGCCCATGGGACCGGCCAGGCGCGCCAGGCGCTCCTCGGCGTCGTGGCCGGCGGTGTTGTCGCGCACCTGGCCGTCCAGGCGCACGAGGTCGCCCTCGGGCCGCGCGGTCAGGCGGACCTCGATCATGCCGCGGCCGCCGGCCAGGGCGTTCTCGACCAGGATGTCGAAGACCTGCATCAGGCGCTCGCCGTCCAGCTCGACGCCGCACTCGGGATCGCCGTCGTAGGAGACCAGCAGGGTGGAGCCGCCGTCCTGGGCGCGGTGAGCCCAGCGGGCTTCCAAGGCGTCGGCCAGGTCGCGCAGGCGCGTGGGCTCGGGCTTGAAGGCCAGATGGCCCTGGGCCGAGCGGTGCAGGTCGATCGCGCGGCCGACCGTCTCGCTCATGTCGCGGCTGGTGTCGCTGATCGCGCGGACGAAGGCGGCGGCGTCGGGGGTCAGGCGCTGTTGCTCGAGGCGCGCGGCGATGGCCAGGACGCCATCCAGGTGATCGCCGATGTCCATGGCCATGCGCTCGATCAGCGCGCGGGCGTCGCGGGCCTCGTTCCGGCGGCGCTGGTGGACGCTGAGCAGCGAGGTCAGGCCGCCGACGCCGACATAGCGGCCGGCGTCGTCGATCGCGACATAGGCGGTGCGGAACACGGGCTGGGCGCTGTCGCGCAGCGAGTCGACGAAGGCGTTGGCGTCGCTGTCGGCCGGGACGATTCGCGGCGCGGAGTCCATGACCGCGGCGATGGGCGTGGCGGCCAGGGCCTCGCCGGCCACTCGCATCATGCCCTGCAGGACGTCGCGATAGACGATGCCGATCGGGCGCTCGTCCTGGATCACGGCGAGGGCGGCCGCCGTCGGATCGGCGTCGAACATCGCTGCGACCTCGGCGCAGGACGCGACGGGCGCGACGGCCTCGCGCTTCTCGATCAGACGTGAAAGCGTTTCCATTCGGGACTTCGCCAGGACCTACAGGCGGGCAACTTGCCCTTTGCGGCCTTGCAGAGTCGTTAAGTCCGCCCCGCGCGCGGTGTCGCGGACGCCTTGAGGGGCTTCAGAAGAGGAAAAAAGAAGGCGGAGCCCGGGAGCTCCGCCTCGCAAGTTCCGGGGTTACAGAGTGCTCGCTACCAGGACTTGGTGATCGCGATCCCGTAGAGGCGCGGCTCGCCGGTGATCACGTTGGTGAACAGGCCCGAGCTGTCGTCGGTGGTGTAGGCGTCGACGATGGGCAGCTTGTTGCCGATGTTCTTGACGTAGGCGTCGATCGACAGGCCCCACTCGGGCTTCTCGACCTTCAGGGTCAGGTTGCCGTTGTCCCAGGCCTTCAGGCGGTCGTACTCGGTGTTGTAGACCCGGGCGAACTGCTTGGTCTGGCGGTAGTAGTCGCCGCGAACCGTGGCCGACCAGCCGTCCGACAGCTCGAAGGTGTATTGGGCCCCGACCGAAACGGTCCAGTGCGGCGAGTTGGGCAGCTCGTTGCCCGACAGGTCCGCCGCCGTCCCTTCGATCGAATAGCCCGAGCCGTAGGTGTAGAGCCCCGTGGCGTTGGCCAGGAAGGCGGCGGTGGCCGCCGGCAGGCCCGCGCCGCCCGCCGCGGCCGGGGCGGACAGGAACGCCTGATAGGCCGCCGCGCCCGAGCAGGCCCAGGGCAGGGTGCCGCCCGCGCCGGCGCCCAGGATCGTGGCGACGCCGGCGGTGGCCAGCACGCAGTTGGCGCCGACCGCCGACGAGTTTGGGCCCACCTTCACGACCGTATAGGCCGGGTTGGACTGGGTCCGGTTCATCGTGTCGATCGAGGTGACGCCGCTGCCGATCTTGGTGTGCAGATAGCCGAGGTTGGCGTTGAGCTTCAGGTTGCGGACCGGCGACCAGATCGTCTCCAGCTCAAGGCCGTAGACCTTGGCGTCGACGTTCTCGTTGACCGAGGTCCGGTTCACGATCTTCGAGATCTGGTACCCCTTGTAGTCGTACGAGAAGCCCGTCGCGTTGAAGAGCAGGCTGCCGCCCATCAGGGTGTTCTTGGTGCCGATCTCGAAGGCGTTGACGAATTCGGGATCGAAGGTCTGGCGGATGCCGACCGAGTTGGCCGGCACGCCCGGATTGATGCCGCCGCCCTTATAGCCCTTGGAATAGAAGGCGTAGAGCAGGGTGTCGTCGGTGAAGCCCAGGTGCGCCTTGTAGTCGACGCCGAAGCGGCCGGTCGTCTCGTTGAAGCGGGCGCGCTGGTCGGGGTTGGCCGGGTTCAGCGTCAGGCCGTAGCCGGGCGCCAGCAACACGGTGGAGAAGTTCTTCACCGCCTTCTTGTCGCGGGTCTGGCGCAGGCCCAGGGTGAACTTCAGGTCCTCGTTGACCTGGTAGTAGACCTCGCCGAACAGGGCGTCCGACACCAGGGTGTAGGGCGTGCGGTTCAGATAGTAGTTGTGGCCGTCGCCGGTCGGATCCGACGCGGTGTCGATGCCGATGCAGCGGGCGGTGGTCGCCGGGTTGCAGTTCGGGTTGCCGGTATTGGAGAAGTTCAGCGCCAGCGACGACAGGGTCAGCGAGTTGCCGATGACGTAGTAGTCGGTCAGCGTCCGATAGGTGAAGTGGATGCCGCCGAAGTTGAAGTTGATCGGGCCGTCGAAGGCCGACTGCAGCCGCAGTTCCTGGCTGAACTGCTCGGAGCGGCCCGACGAGACGTCGATGGTGGTGAACTTGTTGGTGTTGCCGACCTGCGGGTCGTTGAAGAAGCCGCCCGGCGTGAACGGCGTGTTGTTGAACGGCACCGGCGAGACGTTCCGGTTGTAGTCCTGCTTCGTATAGACGCTGCCCTTGCTGTAGGCGGTCATCGACGTGAAGGTCAGGGTGTCGGACAGGTCGTAGTTCAGGGTGAACTGGTAGACGTTCGAGCCCGAGCGGTAGATCGGATCCAGCGCCGTCTCGATCTCGCGCAGGTTGGTCGTGGTGGTGTCGCCCAGGTTGGCGTCGCCCGCGGTGAAGCCGAAGATGTTGCCCAGCAGGCCGGTCAGGGTGCCGGAGGTGTTGACCGTGCCATAGGCGCTGGCGCCGTAGATCGAGGCGGGCAGACAGCCTTGGGTCAGGAAGCCGCGCGCCGCGCCGGTGGGCACGCCGCCGACCGTGGCCGGTCCGTTGTCCTTGGTGCAGAGCTGCTTGCCGGTGCGGGCCCGGCTGTCGTTCTCGTGGAAGCGTTCCCACAGGAAGTTGGTGCGCAGCTTCTCGGTCGGATTGAACATCACCTGGACGCGGGTCGAATAGAGGTCCCGGTCGTCCACCGTGTGGCCGTTGAACGTGTTGGTGACGAAGCCGTCGCGCTTCAGCATCGCGCCGGACAGGCGCACGGCCAGCTTGTCCTCGAAGATCGGCACGTTGAGCATGCCGCGCAGGCGGATGGCGTTGAAGTTGCCGTACTCGGCGCGGGCGTTGGCCTCGAACACGTCCGTGGGCTTGGCGGTGATCACATTGACCACGCCGCCGGTGGCGTTGCGGCCATAGAGCGTGCCCTGCGGGCCGCGCAGCACTTCCACCCGCTCGACGTCGTAGAACTCGGCCTCGAACAGATTGCCCGACTGCATGGGGGCGTTGTTCATGTGGACGCCGACGCCCTGGTCGGCCGAGGCGCCGACGGCCTTGGCCCCGATGCCGCGAATCTGGAAGTTGAAGCTGTTGGTGAAGTTGCTGCGGGCGAAGCTGACGTTCGGGATCGCCTGCTGCAGGTTGGGCCCCCCGTCGATCTTCTGCGCTTCCAGCGAGTCCTGGCTGAAGGCCGACACCGCGATCGGGACGTCCTGAAGCGCCTCTTCCCTCTTTTGGGCGGTGACGACCAGCTCTTCGATGACCGTTCCACCCTGTTGGGCGGTCTGTTGTTGAGCGAAAGCGGGGACGGCGAAAGCCGAGAGCACGGCCGCCGAAGCGCCCATGGTCAACAGGCTCCGCATACGCAGAGTTTGCGACATTGAATTCCCTCCCTGACGCAAGCGGCGCCTTATGGGTGGGCCTGGGTGCGTCGATGTTTCCTCGGCGCCGTACTGTTTTTCACCACGCGGGCGTACGGCGATCCCATCGCGGCATTGGAAGATTGCATACTTGCGTTCTCTGACTGTCAACTGGCCCCAATGTAAGTGATCGGCGATAGGTTACGCCTTTTCACTTAAAATCCGGCTTCGTTGTCCGAAGTCATGCAAGTGATGGTTGGATTAGAAGATTGGGTTTGTGATTTCCGTAGCGTAAATCTCCGGCGCGTAATGCGGTGGGATCCCGCCATTCAAGAGCAAAAGCGGAAATGTCGCCGCAAGAATTCGACTCACTTCGTGGTCGGAGTATTGCCGCGGAGCGGGCGGCGCCATCTGGCGGACGCCCTGCTGGTTCCGGCGGAAGCTCGGCTCGTGTAGAGGAGGCGCATGTTCCCCTTCCCCAAAAGCGAGCGCCGCGCATGAGCCCGCAAGAGCGCCCCTTCGCCGATCAAGCCGCCCTGGTCCTGTTCTCCGGCGGCCAGGACAGCAGCGTCTGCCTGGCCTGGGCCCTGGAGCGGTACGGCCGCGTCGAGACGGTCGGCTTCGACTATGGCCAGCGTCACGCGGTCGAGATGGAGGCCCGCCAGGCCGTGCGCCGTGAGATCGCCGCGCGCTTTCCTCAGTGGGCCGGCCGCCTGGGCGAGGACCATGTCCTGGACATCAAGAGCTTCGGCGCCGTCGCCCAGTCGGCCCTGACCGCCGACCGCGCCATCGAGATGACCGAGCGCGGCCTGCCCTCGACCTTCGTGCCCGGCCGCAACCTGGTGTTCCTGATCTACGCCGCGGCCCTGGCCGATCGGCGCGGGATCGACGCCCTGGTCGGCGGCATGTGCGAGACCGACTTTTCGGGCTATCCCGACTGTCGCCGCGACACGCTGGACGCCATGCAGAGCGCCCTGAACCTCGGCATGGACCGGAACTTCCGCGTCGAGACCCCGCTGATGTGGCTGACCAAGGCCCAGACCTGGGCGCTGTCCAAGTCCCTGGGCGGCGAGGAGCTGGTTCGGCTGATCGTCGAGGAAAGCCACACGTGCTACCAGGGCGAACGCGATGTGCTGCACCCCTGGGGCCATGGCTGCGGCGTCTGCCCGGCCTGCGAGCTGCGCGAGAAGGGCTACGCCGAGTGGGACGCGGCCGGGCGCGAGAGTCTTCCTTCTCCCCTTGCGGGAGAAGGTGGCGGCGAAGCCGTCGGATGAGGGGTTGAACGTCTTGTCCGACTCCGCCCGCGCGACCCCTCACCCGACCCACTTCGTGGGCCACCCTCTCCCGCAAGGGGAGAGGGCCCAATGACCTACTCCGTCAAGGAGATCTTCCTGACCCTGCAAGGCGAGGGCGGCCAGGCGGGCAAGGCGGCGGTGTTCTGCCGCTTCTCCGGCTGCAATCTGTGGAGCGGTCGCGAGCAGGACCGCGCCAAGGCGATCTGCACGTTCTGCGACACCGACTTCGTCGGGACCGACGGCGAGAACGGCGGCAAGTTCGCCACGGCCGAGGACTTGGCGGCGGCGGTCGAGGCCCAGTGGATCGGCGGACCGGACGACCGCCTGGTGGTCTGCACCGGCGGCGAGCCCTTCCTGCAGCTGGACGAGGCGGCGATCGCGGCCCTGCACGCGCGCGGCTTTTCGATCGCGGTCGAGAGCAACGGCACGATCGAAGCCCCGCCCGGGATCGACTGGATCTGCATCAGCCCCAAGGCCGACGCGCCGGTGGTCCAGACGTCGGGCCAGGAGCTGAAGCTGGTCTTCCCGCAGGAAAAGGCCATGCCGGAGCGCTTCGCGGACCTCGATTTCGAGCGGTTCTACCTGCAGCCGATGGATGGTCCGGACCGCGACGCAAACACGCAATTGGCTGTCGCCTATTGCCTTTCGCACCCACAATGGCGTTTAAGCGTCCAAACGCACAAATATCTCGGCCTGCCCTGACGGATAAGGCGCGCGACTTGGTGACAGGGTCGATGCGCTAGAGCCTCCCAGGCCTGTCAAAAGAAGTACAAGATGAAACCCGTCTTCGAGATCACGAAGGCCGCGTATTTCGACGCGGCCCATTACATCGAGCAAGGTCCGTCGGACCATCGCTATCGCAAGCTGCACGGCCACTCGTTCAAGGTCGAGGCCAGCGTGAAGGGCGAGATGGCCGACGCCGGCTGGGTCGCCGACCTCGACACCCTGGACGCCGCCCTCAAGGCCGTCGCCGCCGAGCTGGACCATGGCCTGCTGAACGACAAGCCGGGCCTGGAGACGCCGACCCTCGAGCGCCTGTGCCTCTATTTCGCCGAGCGCCTGAAGGTCCAGTTCCCGGGCCTGTCCCGCGTCGAGCTGTCGCGCCCGACCATCGGCGAGCGCTGCGTGCTGGCGCTTTGATAGATAAATCCTCCCCCTAGTGGGGGAGGTGGCGCGAAGCGCCGGAGGGGGAAGTTCTCCTGGCCCGGCCTCTTCCCCCTCCGTCGTCTCTTCGAGCCGA
>NZ_LSJA01000037.1 GCF_001556515.1 Caulobacter sp. CCH9-E1
GGGCCAGCCAGGCCAGCAGCAGGACGTGCAGCAGCAGCGAGCCGGCCAAGATCGCCGCCCGCCATCCGCTCCCTTGGCGCCCGTCCCCTTGGCGCCTGTCCGCCGTCCTGATCATGACGCCGCTCGCCAAACGCCCTTCCCCGAAGCCCTTCGCCAAAGCCCTTCCAAAGCCCGCCTGTCTCCCCCACATGGATAGGACGTCGGCCGAAACAAGCCGCTCTCGCTGAAGACGAGCCTGCACAGCCTGGAGTGGCGGAATCTTGACCGTGGCGCCAGCGTTAAGCGGCCATTAACCGACGCGGGAACAGGCGATTGACGTAAGGCTCCTTCGCGAGTAAATACCGCGCTCTTTTTCGAGGCGGTCGTTCGCGTCCGTCCTGATGAGCCTACGTTCCTTGAGGGCTTTCGTCCTGGAGGGGCCTGACCCGCCGGTATGCTTCCCGCGTCCCGGCGAGTTTCGTGTTTATCGGGTCTCCAAGCGGAGCCTTGAACCAAGAACAACAAAGACAAGGACCTGAAGCGCCTCGGCCGAAAGGCACACGCTTCCATCAGAGCAGAGACTTAATGCCTACCATTAACCAGCTCATCCGTAAGCCGCGCTCCCCGAAGCCGGTCCGGAACAAGGTGCCCGCCCTGAAGGGCTGCCCGCAGCGTCGCGGCGTTTGCACCCGCGTTTACACCACGACCCCGAAGAAGCCGAACTCGGCTCTGCGTAAGGTCGCCAAGGTCCGTCTGACCACCGGCATCGAAGCCGTGTGCTATATCCCGGGCGAAGGTCACAACCTGCAGGAGCACTCGGTGGTGCTCATCCGCGGCGGCCGCGTCAAGGACTTGCCCGGCGTCCGTTATCACATCCTGCGCGGCGTCCTCGACACCCAAGGGGTCAAGGATCGTAAGCAGCGTCGTTCGCTCTACGGCGCCAAGCGTCCGAAGTAAGGAAGAAGAAGAATGTCCCGTCGCCGTCGCGCCGAGAAACGCCAGGTTCTGCCGGATCCGAAGTTCGGGGACCTGGTCGTCACGAAGTTCATGAACTACGTGATGTACGAAGGTAAGAAAGCTGTCGCCGAGAACATCATCTACGGCGCTTTCGACATCCTGGAAGCCAAGCGCAAGGACCAAGGTCCGCTTGAAACCTTCCACTCCGCTCTGGACAACGTCGCCCCGGCGATCGAAGTCCGGTCGCGTCGCGTTGGCGGCGCCACCTACCAAGTGCCGGTTGAAGTCCGTCCGGACCGTCGCCGCGCCCTGGCCATCCGTTGGCTGGTGACCGCCGCTCGCAAGCGTGGCGAAAACACCATGACCGAAAAGCTGGCCGGTGAGCTGCTCGACGCCTCGAACAACCGCGGCACCGCCGTGAAGAAGCGCGAAGACACCCACAAGATGGCGGAAGCCAACCGGGCGTTCTCGCACTATCGCTGGTAAGCTTTTCGCTCCCAGCACTCTTTCAGGCGCGGGCGGTTTGAGATAAACCGCCCGCGCCGCACGTTTAATCCCGGTCGTGTCCGTCCAGGGCCGCCCCGTTTCGCAGAGCGATCGCTATGCCCCGCACGCATAAAATCGAAGACTACCGCAACTTCGGCATCATGGCGCACATCGACGCCGGTAAGACGACCACGACCGAGCGGATCCTGTATTACACCGGTAAGTCGCACAAGATCGGCGAAGTCCACGACGGCGCCGCGACCATGGACTGGATGGAGCAGGAGCAAGAGCGCGGCATCACGATCACGTCGGCCGCGACGACCGCCTTCTGGAACGGCAAGCGCCTGAACATCATCGACACCCCCGGGCACGTCGACTTCACCATCGAAGTCGAACGCAGCTTGCGCGTCCTCGACGGCGCCGTGACGGTGCTGGACGGTAACGCCGGCGTCGAGCCGCAGACCGAAACCGTCTGGCGTCAGGCCGACAAGTACAAGGTTCCGCGGATCGTGTTCGTCAACAAGATGGACAAGATCGGCGCCGACTTCGACAAGTCGGTCGAGTCGATCCGCGACCGTCTGGGCGCCAAGGCCGTGCCGATCCAATTCCCGATCGGCGCCGAGTCCTCGCTGAAGGGCCTCGTGGACCTGGTCCGCATGAAGGCCGTGGTCTGGGACAACGACGGTCTGGGCGCGTCCTACAAGGACGAAGAGATCCCCGCCGACCTGATGGACAAGGCCCTCGAGGCCCGCAACTACCTGATCGAGAACGCCGTCGAGCTCGACGACGAGGCCATGGAAGCCTATCTGGGCGGCGAAGAGCCCTCGGAAGAAACGATCAAGAAGTGCATCCGTAAGGCCGTTCTGACCGGCGCCTTCTATCCGATCCTCTGCGGCTCGGCCTTCAAGAACAAGGGCGTCCAGCCCCTGCTCGACGCCGTCGTCGACTACCTGCCCTCGCCGGTGGACATCCCGCCGACCAAGGGCATCGACTTCAAGACCGAAGCCGAAGTCGAGCGTAAGGCCTCGGACGACGAACCCCTGTCGGTTCTGGCGTTCAAGATCATGGACGACCCCTTCGTCGGTTCGCTGACCTTCTGCCGCATCTACTCGGGCAAGCTGGAAACCGGCATGTCCCTGATGAACTCGACCCGCGACAAGCGCGAGCGCGTCGGCCGCATGCTGCTGATGCACTCGAACAACCGCGAGGACATCAAGGAAGCCTACGCCGGCGACATCGTCGCCCTGGCCGGCCTGAAGGAAACCCGCACGGGCGACACCCTGTGCGATCCGCTGAAGTCGCCGGTCATCCTGGAGCGCATGGAGTTCCCGGCCCCGGTTATCGAAATCGCCGTCGAGCCGAAGTCGAAGGCCGACCAGGAAAAGCTGGGCGTCGCCCTGCAGAAGCTGGCCGCTGAAGACCCCTCCTTCACCGTCTCGACCGACCACGAGTCGGGCCAGACGATCCTGAAGGGCATGGGCGAACTGCACCTCGACATCAAGATCGACATCCTGAAGCGCACCTACAAGGTCGAAGCCAACATCGGCGCGCCGCAGGTGGCCTACCGCGAGAGCCTCTCGAAGAAGGCCGAGATCGACTACACCCACAAGAAGCAGACCGGCGGTACGGGCCAGTTCGCCCGCGTCAAGCTGGTGTTCGAGCCGGGCGAGCCGGGTTCGGGCTTCGTGTTCGAGTCGGCCATCGTCGGCGGCGCGGTTCCGAAGGAATACGTCCCGGGCGTCGTGAAGGGCCTGGAATCGGTGAAGGACAACGGTCTGCTGGCCGGCTTCCCGGTCATCGACTTCAAGGCCACCCTGATCGACGGCGCCTTCCACGACGTCGACTCGTCGGTCCTGGCCTTCGAAATCGCCTCGCGCGCCGCCTTCAAGGAACTGCGTGAAAAGGGCGCCCCGAAGCTCCTCGAGCCGATCATGGCCGTGGAAGTCGTGACGCCGGAAGAATACCTGGGCTCGGTCATCGGCGACCTGAACAGCCGCCGTGGCATGATCCAGGGCCAGGACATGCGTGGCAACGCCACGGTGGTGAACGCCTTCGTGCCGCTCGCCAACATGTTCGGCTACGTGAACACCCTGCGCGGCATGTCGCAAGGCCGCGCCCAGTTCACGATGCAATACGATCACTACGAGCAAGTGCCGCAGCACGTCGCCGACGAAGTGATCAAGAAGTACGCCTAAGCCCAGTCCTTCGGGATAAAGCCTAGACGCGGATGGGAGAGGGCTTTCTACAAGTCCTCTCCAGCCCACCCCAGAAGTAGTCCAATCAACTGAAGGCCCCTCTGGGGTCCTGGAGCTAAGAAGATGGCCAAGGAAAAGTTCGAACGTACTAAGCCGCACTGCAACATCGGCACCATC
>NZ_LSJA01000378.1 GCF_001556515.1 Caulobacter sp. CCH9-E1
TGATCGACGAGATCGCCTTCCAGACCAACCTGCTGGCCCTGAACGCCGGCGTCGAGGCCGCGCGCGCCGGTGAAGCCGGCAAGGGCTTCGCGGTGGTCGCTCAGGAGGTGCGAGCCCTGGCCCAGCGTTCGGCCGAGGCCGCCAAGGAGATCAAGGCCCTGATCGGCGCCTCGACCAAGCAGGTCGAGGCCGGCGTGGGGCTGGTGGGCCAAACGGGTGATGCTCTGAAAGGCATCGTCGGCAAGGTGGCCGAGATCGACGAGCTGATCATCCAGATCTCGGCCTCGTCCCAGGACCAGGCGCGCGGGCTTTCGGAGGTGAACACGGCCGTCAACCAGATGGACCAGGTCACTCAGCAGAACGCCGCGATGGTCGAGGAGACGACGGCCGCGACCCATTCGCTGAAGAGCCAGACGGCGGAGTTGGCCCGTCAGGTGGCGACCTTCTCGATCTCGGGTCGCGCTTCGGCTCCAGCCGCGCAAGCCCCCGCGCCACGCGCCGCGCCCGCGCCGCGTCCAGCCAGCCGTCCAGGCGCGTCGGCCCCTGTCTCGCGCGGCGGGGCGGCGGCGGCTGTTAAAGACGAGTGGGAAGAATTCTAGAGGGAGCGCCCACGCCGGCGCGGAAGGGGTCTCACCCGTTCCGCTCTGGTCAGCGCACAATAAGACGCCCTCGCCGAGCGATCGGCGAGGGCGTTCTGATTTTCAGCTTGGTGGGCGAGGACTTAAGCGTCTCGCGCCGACTCGGCGACGCTTACGCGCCGCCCGGGAAGCGGAAGGGAACCTTCACGGTGCCGGTCTTGGCGCCCATCGGCAGCTTTTCAGCGATGCACATGGCGGCCTTGTCGA
>NZ_LSJA01000379.1 GCF_001556515.1 Caulobacter sp. CCH9-E1
TGTCATCCCGGAAGCCTCGCAGAGGCTATCCGGGACCCAGGGGGTGCGGGAACGCGGTGCGACCCGCCCCTGGGTCCCGGCTCTCCGCTTCGCTGCGGCCGGGATGACACAGGGATTTGACGCTACCCCGCCTTCTCGGTCTTGCCCTTGGCGTCCTTGTCCGTGGCGGTCGAGGCCGTCGACGGGGCGGTCGCGCCGCATTGGATGCCGAGATAGGACCACTTCACGTCGGTCAGCTGGCGGCCGCACTGGGTGTTTACGCCCCTGTCCTTGCCGCGTAGCGAGATCGCCACGCCCTTGGACAGGTCCGGCGCCGGGCTGGCCGTGCTGATGTCGTAGTAGCCGCCACCGCGGCCCTTCACGACGAGACAGTTAGTGTTCTCGACCGGGCGGACGCAGCCCGACGCCGTCACCGGCGTGGCCTCGACGACCACCTGATTGGCCTGCGCGACCTTCGTCTTCGCGCCGCCTTCGCTGCAACCGGCCAAACCAAACGCTACTAAACCGGCCGCCGCGGCGGCCCCTACGAACCAAACCCGCATACGTTCCTCCGTATCGTTGGCTCCGCGAACGAAGCAAAAGGAAGTCTGCGCCTCGTTTCGGGGGGCGGCAATCACATTTTTGACGCATTCGGAAAAGCGGTCCGGCGTTTTCAGCAAAGTCGAGAAAACCGCGCTTTCAGTCGTCAATGCGGTTAATCTTGTCGTGTCGACGAGACGATATGCGACGCGATCTCATTCACATCTTGGAAGCCGGCTCGACGACTGAAGACAACCGGACATTCCGGACCCTAGCGGCGACAAGGTCGCTGTTCACCGGAGCGGAGATTTTCGGACGCGCGCATTAGACAACCGTCATTGACAGGACGTCAGGCTTGCTCGCATGAGACACGCGCCGCCTCAGGGCCGTGGCGGTTTCGCTCTTTTCCGCGCCTCCCCGCGCCTAAATCTCGAAGAGTTCAGATGACGGCTGCCGCTCCCGCCGCCCCCGCGCCATCAACGCCCGTGAAGGACGCCCCCTACTTCGTCGAAAAGGTGCTTTGGGTGAAGCACTGGACCGACCGGCTGTTCAGCTTCGCCATCACCCGCCCGGCCAGCTTCCGCTTCCGCTCGGGCGAGTTCGTGATGATCGGCCTGCCGCCGCGCGAGGAACTGGGCGAGAAGAAGCCGATCCTGCGCGCCTATTCGATCGGCTCGCCGTCCTTCGCCGAGGAGCTGGAGTTCTTCTCGATCAAGGTGCCGGACGGCCCGCTGACCTCGCGCCTGCAGCAGATTCAGGAGGGCGACGAGATCCTGTTGGGCAAGAAGCCGACCGGGACTCTGGTCCTCGACGCCGTCCGCCCCGGCAAGCGCCTCTTCCTGTTCGGCACCGGCACGGGCCTGGCGCCCTGGCTGTCGGTGGCCCGCGACCCCGACGCCTACAGCCGCTTCGAGCGGGTGATCGTCTGCCACGGCGTGCGCGAGGTGAAGGAGCTGGCCTATCGCGACCTCTTCACCGCCGACATCTTCGACGACCCGCTGGTCGGCGACGAGGCGCGCGCCCAGCTGACCTACTACCCGACCGTGACCCGCGAGCCGTTCGAGCGCCAGGGCCGCTTCACCGACCTGATCGCCAGCGGCAAGCTGTTCAGCGATCTGGGCATCGAGGGCGGCAAGTTCGATCCCGAGCACGACCGCGCCATGCTGTGCGGCTCGATGGCCATGATCAAGGACACCGCCGCCATGCTCGAAGCCCAGGGCCTGAAGGAAGGCTCCAACGCCGAACCCGGCGACTTCGTGATCGAGCGGGCGTTCGTGGGGTAGGGTCTGAGGCCCTCTCCCCTTGCGGGAGAGGGTGACCGCCGAAGGCGGCCGGGTGAGGGGTCGCGCTCCGTCGTCCGGACAGGCCCTTCAACCCCTCATCCGGCGCTCCGCGCCACCTTCTCCCGCAAGGGGAGAAGGACCTCGTGAGGATGGCTGCGTGACCAACTCCCCCTCCCTCCGAAACCTCGCCGTGGAAGACGCCCGCGCCCGGATCCTGGCCGGCGCCGGCCGCCTCGGGATCGAGACCGTCGGCCTGGCGCAAAGCCTCGGCCGCGTCCTGGCCGCGCCGGTGATCGCCGAGCGCGCCCAGCCGCCGTTCGACGCCTCGGCCATGGACGGCTGGGCGATCCGGCGGGCCGACTACGCGCCCGGCAAGGCCTTCGCGGTCGTCGGCGAGAGCGCGGCGGGCAAAGCCTTCCTCCGCGCCGTCCAGGCCGGCGAGGCCGTCCGCATCTTCACCGGCGCCCCTGTTCCCGCCGACGCCGATCTTGTCGTCATCCAGGAGGAGGCCGTCCGCGAGGGCGACACTGTCCGCTTCGAGGCGGGCGAAGCTCCCAAGGCCAATATCCGCGCCGCCGGCGGCGACTTCCAGGCCGGCGACGTCCTGCTGGCCGAGGGCGCGCTCATCGATCCCTGGCGCCTGTCGCTGGTCGCCTCGGCGGGCCTGGCTCAAGTTCCGGTCGCCCGCCGCCCGCGCGTGGCGATCCTGGCGACCGGCGACGAGTTGGTCCCGCCCGGCGCGACGCCTCGCCCCGACCAGATCTTCGAGAGCGGCTCGTTCAGCCTGGCGGCCCTGATCGCGGCCTGGGGCGGCGAGGCCTTCCGCTTGAGCGCCCAGGCCGATGACGCCGCCGCGATCGCCGCCGCCATCGCGCCCATCGAGGCCGACCTGATCGTCACGATCGGCGGCGCCTCGGTCGGCGACCATGACCTGGTCAAGCCGGCCCTGAAGACCCTGGGCCTCGCGCTCGTCGTCGAGACGATCGCCGTGCGGCCCGGCAAGCCGACCTCGTTTGGAACCCTCGCCGACGGCCGGCGCGTGCTGAGCCTTCCCGGCAATCCCGCCTCGGCCCTGGTCTGCGCCGAGCTCTTCCTGCGTCCCCTGCTGGCGGCCCTGACCGGCGCGGATTCCGAGGTCCGTCTGAACCCCGCGCGCCTGGTCGCGCCGCTCGCCGCCACTGGCCCCCGCGAGCACTGGATGCGCGCGCGCCTGGCCGTCGACGCCGAGGGCCGGCTGACCGCCAACGCTTTTCCGGACCAGGACTCGTCGCTGATCGGCGTGTTCTCCCAGGCCGACGCCCTGCTGCGCCGCAGGCCTGGCGCTCCCGCCGCCCAAGCCGGCGACACGGTGGAGGTTCTGCCCCTGCGTAGGGGCTGAAAAGGCGACGCCACGGAAATGCCGTGCTACTTGGACACGAATCTTCCCGGGCCCCCGCCCCGGGCTCGTGGCTACTCAAGAGGTTCGTTCATGGGACATGTCGGCAAGATCGCGACCAATGTCCTCTTGGCCTTCGTGGCCCTGCTGGTCGGCCGCTACCTCGTCATCGACATGCCCTTCACGGGCGACACCCTGCTGCAGGCGACCTACTACGCCCTGGGCGCCCTGATCGTGGAGCTGGTGTTCCGCGTCGAGCGCGCCCCCTGGCGCTTCGTCTCGGCCAGCGACCACCTGCGCCTGTTCCGCTCGGCCGTGCTGACGGCGGCGGCCTTCATGGTCATCACCCGCATGGTCCACCCCGGCATCGACGGCGGCCTGCGCACGGTGGCGGGCGCGGCCCTGATCCAGGGCACCTTCCTGTCGGCCCTGCGCGTCATCCGCCGCAGCCTGCACGAGCGCCAGCTGCTGGACTCGGTGCTGCGCCTGGGTCCCGCCTCGATGCACCCGGCCCTGCCCCGCCTGCTGATCGTCGGCTCGGCGGCCGAGGCCGAGGCCTTCCTGCGCTCGCCCGCGGGCCTGGGCGAGCGCTACACCCCGATCGGCGTCGTCTCTCCCACCGACCGCGAGACCGGCGATGAGCTGCGCGGCGTCTGCGTGCTGGGCGCCATCGCCGACTTCGACCGGGTGCTGGCCCGCCTGCGCGACAGCGGCCTGCCGCCCTCGGCCATCCTGTTCCTGACCGACAGCGCCATGAGCACCTTCGGCGCCGAGCGCCTGGGCCGCCTGAAGACCGAAGGCGTCCGACTTCTCCGCCGCCACGGCGTGGTCGAGATGGGCGCGGGCGCCGACAGCGGTCCGATCCTGCGCGAGATCAGCCTGGAGGAACTGCTCAGCCGCCCGCCCGTGCGCCTCGATCCCGAACCGATCCGCGCCCTGGTCTGGGGCCGCCGCGTGCTGGTCACCGGGGCCGGCGGCAGCATCGGCTCGGAGCTGTGCCGCCAGATCGCCGCCAGCGGCTGCGCGCACCTGACCATGGTCGACGCCTCGGAATACAACCTGTTCCACATCGACCGCGAGATCGCCGAGCGCCACCCGCTGCTGCCGCGCCGCGAGATCCTGTGCGACGTCCGCGACGCCGCCCGCGTCGAGCGCGTCTTCGCCGAGCAGAAGCCCGACATCGTCTTCCACGCCGCGGCGCTAAAGCACGTGACCCTGGTCGAGAACCACCCTTGCGAGGGCGTGCGGACCAATGTCCTGGGCACCCGCAACGTCGCCGTGGCGGCCAAGGCCTGCGGCGCGGCGCACCTGGCCCTGATCTCGACCGACAAGGCCGTGGCCCCGACCAGCATCATGGGCGCGGCCAAGCGCGTGGCCGAGGCCGTGGTCCGCCAGTACGGCGGCGGCGGCGACATGCGGGTCAGCATCGTCCGCTTCGGCAACGTGCTGGGCTCGGCCGGTTCGGTGGTGCCGATCTTCCAGAGCCAGATCGCCCGCGGCGGCCCGATCACCCTGACCGACGCCAATGTCGAACGCTACTTCATGACGATCCCCGAGGCCGTGCAGCTGGTGCTGCGGGCCGTGGCCCTGTCGATGATCGCCTCGGACGGCGACGAGGACGGCGTGCTGACCCTGGAGATGGGCGAGCCGGTCAAGATCATCGACCTGGCCAAGCGGATGATCGAGCTGCAGGGCCTGGTCCCCGACCGCGACATCGAGATCAAGATCACGGGCCTCCGCCCCGGCGAGAAGCTGACCGAGACCCTCGTGGACGTGAACGAGGTCGCCCGCGCCAAGGCCCCCGGCATCATGGAGGCCGTCCGCATGTCGCCGGCCCCGACGATCGCCGACGCCCGTCTGGAGACCCTCGACGCCCTGGCCGAGGCGGGCGACGAGGCGGGCATCCGCGAAGCGCTGTTCGAGCTGGTCGAGACCTTGCGCCAGACCGGGCCGTCGAAGGTGGTGAAGATCCGGGCGTCGTAGCCTTTCTAGATGCTCCCCCGCGATGCGGGGGAGCTGTCGCGGAGCGACTGAGGGGGCCAACACCGGCCCAAGCCCAGCTCGCCCCCTCCGGCCCTCTGGGCCACCTCCCCCGCGTCGCGGGGGAGGAT
>NZ_LSJA01000380.1 GCF_001556515.1 Caulobacter sp. CCH9-E1
CCCACCCCCTGCCCCCTCCCCGCAAGGGGGAGGGGAGGGTTCGTTGTTAGCTCAGCCCGGACGCCGGGTTCGGCGCGGCGAACGCGCTGAAGCCGTAGTGCGACAGCCAGCGGACATCCGACGACCACATGTCGCGCAGGTCCGGCATGCCGTACTTCAGCATGCCCAGGCGGTCGACGCCCATGCCGAAGGCGAAGCCCTGGTACTCGTCCGGATCGATGCCGCAGGCGCGCAGGACGTTCGGGTGAACCATCCCGCAGCCCAGGATCTCGAGCCAGCTGGTCCCCTGGCCGATCTTGATCTCGCCGCCCGAGCGGTCGCACTGCACGTCCATCTCGGCCGAGGGCTCGGTGAACGGGAAGTGGTGCGGACGGAACTGGGTCGTGACCGCGTCGGTCTCGAAGAACCGCGCCAGGAAGGTCTCCAGGGTCCACTTCAGGTGACCCATGTGGATGCCCTTGTCGATCACCAGGCCTTCGACCTGGTGGAACACCGGCGTGTGGGTGGCGTCGTTGTCCACGCGATAGGTGCGGCCCGGCGCGATGATCCGGATCGGCGGCTTCTGCGACACCATGGTCCGCACCTGCACGGGGCTGGTGTGGGTGCGCAGCAGCATGCGTTCGCCCGTTTCCTTCGTATTGAAGAAGAAGGTGTCGTGCATCTCGCGAGCCGGGTGCTTCTCGGGGAAGTTCAGGGCCGTGAAGTTGTGGAAGTCGTCCTCGATGTCCGGACCTTCGGCGACGGCGAAGCCCATCTCGGCGAAGACCGCGACGATCTCGTCCATGGTCTGCATGGTCGGATGGACGGATCCCTTGCGGCGGTAGGGCGCGGGCAGGGACAGGTCCAGCGTCTCGCTGGCCAGGCGCGCGTCCAGCTCGGCGGCTTCCAGCGCGGCCTTCTTGGCGGCGATGGCCTCGGTGACCTTGTCGCGCAGGGCGTTGATGGCCGCGCCCTGGGTCTTGCGCTCCTCGGGGCTCATCGCGCCCAGGGTTTTCAGCAGGCCCGAGATCGAGCCGGTCTTGCCGACGGCGGCCACGCGGACGGCGTCGAGCGTCGAAAGATCGCCAGCGGCGGCCACCTGGGCCAGCACGTCGGCTTCGAGGGTGTTGAGATCGGTCATGACGGGCATCCGTCTAGAGGATTTGGTCGCGGGGGAGTAGGGGAGCGCGCAGCAAAAAGCCCTCCGGTTCGCACCGGAGGGCTTTTCAGGATCGATTAGGCTTCGAAAAGCCCAGATGTCCTTAGGCCAGAGCGGCGCGAACCTTGTCGGCGATGGCCTTGAACGCAACCGGATCGGCGCCGGCGATGTCGGCGAGGACCTTACGGTCGATCACGATACCCGCCACGTCCAGGCCGTGGATAAATTGCGAGTAGGTGAAGCCTTCCAGACGGGCGCCAGCGTTGATGCGCTGGATCCACAGCGAACGGAAGGCGCGCTTGCGCACCTTGCGGTCGCGGTAGGCGTATTGGCCGGCCTTGTCGACCGCGGCCTTCGCCGTGCGGATGGTGTTCTTGCGGCGCCCGTAGAAGCCCTTGGCTTGCTCGAGAACCTTCTTGTGCTTGGCGTGGGCGACGACGCCCCGTTTCACGCGAGCCATGTGTCAGCGCTCCTCTTACAGGCCGTAGGGCAGGTAGGTCTTGATGATCTTGGCGTCAGCCTCGGTCATGACCTTCGTGCCGCGCTGTTGGCGGATGTACTTGCCATTGTGGCCGATCAGGCGGTGGCGCTTGCCGGCGACGCCGGCCTTCAGCTTGCCCGTGGCGGTCAGTTTGAAGCGCTTTTTGGCGCCCGACTTCGTCTTCAACTTCGGCATTTCGCGTCGGAGCTTTCGCCCCGTCCTCTGGAAGCATGACGAACCGCCATGGCATGCCAATGGCCAGGCGGTTCCGGAAAGGCGGCGTTGCTACAGGAAAGACTCGCCGCTGGCAAGGGTTTGCGGCGCGGCGCCGCGCATCAGGCCGCGGTCTTGGTTCGGTGGATGATGGTCAGGGCGAAGGCGATCGCCGGAATCATCAGCGCCGAACCCAGCCAATAGGGACCTCCAGCCGCCAGGCCGAACAGCGGACCCGCCGTCAGCGGGCCGGCGATCCTCGCCAGAGAGCCGGCGGCCATGTTCAGGCCCAGCATCTGGCCTTGGCGGTCCGGCGGGCTGGCGCGGGAGATCAGGGCGGCCACGCACGGGAAGACCAGCGACTGGCCAAAGGCCGTGCAGCCCACCGCGACCATGGCCAGACTCGGATGCGGCGCGAACGGCGTCGCGAACAGGCTCAGCATGATGATGAAAAGACCGGTGGTCAGCACGCGGCTCTCGCCGAACCGGCGGGCCAAGCGTCCGGTCAGTAAGCCCTGGCCGAGCGAGGCGATGATCCCGATGATGGCGAAGCATAGCCCGACCTCGCGCGGCCCCCAGGAAAAGCGCGCATTGGCCCAGAGGCCAAAGATCGACTCCATGCCCGCGAAGGCGCCAGTCGAGACCAGGGTGACCAGCAGCACCCGCGACAGGATCGGGTGGGCGGCGGCTTGGGCCAGGGCCTGGCCCCGCCTGGGCTGGATGACGTCGGGAGCCGAACGCGCCCGGCTTTCGGTGACGAAGGCGACCACGCCGATGGCGGCTGCCGCGGCCATGCCGGCGGCGACGAAGAGCGGGATCTGGAAGCCGAGTTGCCCCGCGCTGGGATGCGCCAGCAGGCCGCCCAGCGAGGGGCCGATCACGAAGCCCGCGCCGAACGCCGCGCCCAAGAGGCCCATGCGGCCGGCGCGCTTCTCCGGCGGGGTCACGTCGGCCATGTAGCCCTGGATCGTCGAGATGTTGCCGCTGCCGAAGCCGCCGACCAGGCGGATGGCCATGGCGATCCAGATGTTCGGCGCGAAGGCCAGGGCGACATAGGCCACGGCGTTGGCGAGGATTGTCACGATCAGCACCGGCCGCCGGCCGATCCGGTCGGACAGGCGTCCCCAGAAGGGCTCGCCGAAGAACTGCCCCAGGCTGTAGGCGGCGAACATCGTCGTCACCTGCCAGGGCGCGGCGTTCATCGCCTTGGCGTAGAAGGGCAGCAGCGGAATGACCACGCCAAAGCCCACCAGGTTGATGAAGACAACCAGGAGCAGGACGGCGAGCGCGCGGGTGCTGTGAGCATTATCGGACATGGCGGGCGGGGGTTTACCCTCGAACCCTCCGCTTGGCGACCGCCGTTACGGCCGCGGCGCGTGTGGCGCCCTCCGAAAGAACGCTGAAGGTGCGGAACGCAAAACGCCCCGGCCGCGAGGCCGGGGCGTTTCGTTGTCTACCTGTGATCCAGTCCTAGCGCGGAGCCAGGATCATGATCATCTGCCGGCCTTCCATGCGCGGTTCGTATTCGACCTTGGCGACCTCGTCGAAGTCGGCCTTGACCTTCTGGAGCAGCTTCATGCCGAGCTCGGGGTGAGCCATTTCACGGCCGCGGAAGCGCAGGGTCACCTTGACCTTATCGCCTTCCTCGAAGAAGCGATGCATCGACTTGGCCTTCACTTCGTAGTCGTGAATGTCGATGTTCGGGCGGAGCTTGATTTCCTTGAGCTCGACGACCTTCTGCCGCTTGCGCGCCTCGTTCTTCTTCTTCTGCTCCTGGAACTTGAACTTGCCGTAGTCCAGGATCTTGCAGACGGGAGGATTGGCGTTCGGAACGATTTCAACCAGGTCCAGGCCAGCCTCTTCAGCCGCTTCCAGGGCGGCGGACGTCGGCATCTCGCCTTGCTTTTCGCCGTTCTGGTCGATCAGCAGGACGCGGGGGACGCGGATGTCTTCGTTGATACGCGGCCCATCCTTGACGGGCGGCGTTTGCATAGGACGGCGAATAGGGGCGGCTCCAGGGCAGTTGATAGGATTAGGCTAAACGCGTACGCGCCGCGCTGGGCGCGCCGCGAGAAACTGATATATGACGCGCCGGCCGCGCTCTATCAAGCGAAGGCGGTTAAAGAGACGTCGCCGGACCGCGTTTTTTCGGGGCTAACGGGCGACAAGGGGGAAACGGCGAGGCTGGGACGCGTGTCCTCCTGCCCAAGACTCCTGCCTGATCTCCATGAATCCGCATCGCCATACCGCCCTGGAGGACGTCCACGCCCTTCTGATCGGCTCCAGTTTCATCGCTGTCGGCCTGACCTTGCTGAAGGCCGCGGGCCTTGTCACCGGCGGCGTTGCCGGGGTGGCGCTGATTGTCTCCTACCTGAGCGGCTGGCCGGTCGGCGTCGTGTTCTTCGTCCTGAACCTGCCGTTCTATGTGCTGGCCCAGCGCACCCTGGGCTGGATGTTCACCTTCAAGACCCTAGCGACCAACCTGCTGCTGGCCGGCTTCGCCTGGGCCATGCCGCACTGGCTGAAAGTGACGGGCGTCGATCCGATCTTCGCGGCGATCTTCGGCGGCACGATCGTCGGCATGGGCATTCTGGCCCTGGCGCGGCATCGCTCCAGCGTCGGCGGAATCGGGGTGCTGGCGCTCTATCTGCAGGAGCGGCGCGGGATCAGCGCCGGCAAGGTGCAGATGGCGGCCGACTGCGTGGTCGTCGCCACCGCCTTCTTCACGATCAGCTTCGACAAGCTGCTGCTTTCGATCGCCAGCGCCGTGGCGCTGAGCGCTGTGATCATCGCCAACCACAAGCCGGGACGATACGCGGGCTACTGAGCGCCAGCGCCTCAGCGCGTCGTCAGCGCCATGGCCGCGCTGGCGACCGTGCTGACGGGCAAGGCCTGCAGATCGGGCGAGCGGATCACGGTCACGTGCCCGCGCGGGGCGCAGAGGTCCGGATCAGAGGCGTCGGAGAACAGGGCGATCGTCGGCGCGCCGGCGGCGGCCAGCAGGTGTGTCGGCCCGGTGTCATTGCCGACGGCCAAGGCCGCCTTGGCGCCGAGCAGGGCAAGCTGGGCGAAGTCGGTGCGGCCGGTCAGGTCTCGGGCGCCGGCGGCGGCCTTCTGGATCTGGCGGGCCATCGCGCTTTCCTGCGGCCCCCCGATGATCACGATGTCGAAGCCGCGCGCCTTCAGCAGGGACGCCAGTTGGGCGTAGAACTCGACGGGCCAGCGCTTTTCGGGGCGATGGGCCGAGCCGCCCGGCACCAGCAGGACATAAGGCTTGGGCTTGGCCGCGCCGGCGACAGGCGGCGCTTCCTTCCGCCGCTTCAGGATCCAGGACAGATCCGGCGCCGGCGCGCCGCCGGGCTCGGAGGGCGCGTCGGGCCAGATGCCGGCGGCCTTCAGCTGATCGGCCTGCCGCTCCAGCGTGTGCATCCGCAGGCGCGCCTTGCCCTTTTGCGGCAGGGCGCAGCCGAAGGCGATGCCATTCCATTGCGGCGGAAAGGGACGGAGCAGCTGGAAATACCAGTTGGTGCGGCTGTTGGTCTGCAGGTCATAGACCCGATCGTAGCCGGCCTTGCGGATCCGGCTGATCATGGCCAGGGTCTCGCCGAAGTCGCCGGGGCGCCCGTCCGTCTCGACGGCGTTGAAATAGGGGCTGAGCTTGGCCAGCGCCTCGAACGGCGGCGTGGTCAGCAGGGTGATCTTGGCCTTGGGATGCGCCTCGCGAATCTTCTTCATCGCCGCCAGGGCCAGGACGAAGTCGCCCAGCGCCCCCAGCTTGATGACCAGGACCTTCTTGATCTCCTTGCTCAAGACGAATGCTCCGCGGTCCGAGCTCGCAGAACGCGAGCATAGACATCGAGCGTGGCTTCGCACATCGCGTCCACCGAATACAACCTTCGCGCCCGCGTACGGGCCGCCTGGCCCATGACTTGGCGCTTCGCGGCGCCGGCTTCGCAGGCCTCCATCAGGGCGTTGGCCCAAGCCTCGGCGTCGCCGGGTTTCACCAGCCAGCCCGTTTCGCCGGGGACGACCGTCTCGCGCGTGGCGCCGTGATCCGCGGCCATCACCGGACGGCCCATCACCTGCGGCTCGACGGCCGTGCGGCCGAAGGCCTCTGGCTCCAGCGAAGGGGCGATAGCGAGATCGGCCAGCAGATAGGCCGCCGGCATGTCCTCGCAGTGGCCGACCAGCTTCACCCGATCCTCCAGGCCCGCGGCGGCGATGGCGTCGGTCAACTCGGCGCGATAGCCTTTGCGGCCCTGGTCGTCGCCGGCCAGCAGCAGCAGGATCCGGTCCTCGCCGCGCGCCTTCAGCAGCGCCATGGCCTCGACCAGCAGGCCCTGGCCTTTCCAGCGCGTCAGACGGCCGGCCAAAAGCACCTTCAGGCGGCGTTCGTCCTGAGGAACGCCCCAGGCCTCCGCCAAGGCCCGCACGCGGTCGCAGCCGACCATGCCGGGCTCGAAACGCGACAGGTCCACGCCGCGCGGGATCGCCACGACCTTTTCGGGGGGAAGCCCATGCTCCTGGATCACGTGCTGGCGGGTGTATTCAGAGTTGGCGATGACCAGGTCGCCCTTGGTCATCACCGCGTTGTACCAACGCTTCAGGTTGGACTTGGCGTTGTAGACGCCGTGATAGGTGGCGACGAACGGGGTCTTGGTGGCGTGGGCGGCCCACAAGGCGCTGAAGGCCGGGGCGCGCGAGCGGGCGTGGACCAGGCTGACCTTCTCCCGCCGGATCAGGTCGATCAGCCGCGCGGCGTTGCCCAGCATGACGAGCGGGTTCTTGGACTGGGCCGGCATCTGCGCCAGGCGGCCGCCGTCGGCGGTCAGGCGCGCGGCCATTCGTCCGCCCTTGGTCGCGACCAGAGCCTTGCCGCCTTGCGCCACCACCGCATGGGCGACATCAATCGTGGTCTGCTCCGCGCCGCCGGTTTCCAGCTCCGGCGTCACTTGCAGCAGGGTGAAATCGGGAGGTAGGTCGGACACACGACTCTCGCGAGGACAACGCGGGTCTAAGTAGCGAAAGGATCGAGGCGACGCCATGACCGAATCCCTAGGCGCCCTAACGCGCGAAGACGGCTCCCGGCTCGCTTTCCGGCGCATTTCGGGAGAGGGCGCGACGGTCGTCTGGCTGGGCGGCTTCCATTCCGACATGACCGGGACCAAGGCCCAGGTGCTGGCCGAGCAGGCCCAGGCCAGCGGCGGCGCCTATGTCCGCTTCGACTATTTTGGCCACGGCGAGTCCGACGGCGCGTTCAAGGACGGGACGATCAGCCGCTGGCGCGCGGACGCGCTTGCGGTCATCGACGAGCTGACCGAAGGCCCGCTCGTCCTGGTCGGTTCGTCCATGGGCGGCTGGCTGGCGTGTCTGGCGGCGATCGCGCGGCCGGACCGGGTCAAGGCCATGGTGCTGATCGCCCCGGCGCCGGATTTCACCGAGAAGCTGATGGCCCCCGAGCTCTCCGACGAGGCCAAGGCCGCGATCGCGCGCGACGGCCTCTGGATTCGCCCGTCCGAATACGACGACGGCGGCTACCCGATCACGCGGGAACTGCTGGAAGACGGAGCGCGGTGGTCGATCCTGCCGGGTCCTGTGCCGATCGATGTCCCGGTGCGCGTCCTGCAGGGCGGCGCGGATCCGGACGTGCCGTGGACCCACGCCTTGGAGCTGGCCAACGCCCTGACCAGCCAGGACGTGGTCTTCACCCTGATCAAGGACGGAGACCACCGTCTCTCGCGTCCACAGGACCTGGAGCGTCTGGTCGCCGCCGTTTCCGAGGCCAAGGGCCTGGCCGAGCCGGAGGAGGGCGATCTTGTCAGCCGTCGTCTGGCGCGCGCTGCGCGACTGCGGAACGCCGCCGGCCTGGAAGCCGTCGGTATCACCCCGCGCCTGCCGGCGATCGACGACGAATAGGCCTAGCCGCCCGCCTGCAAGATGGCCGCGAGTCCTTCGCGATAGGTCGGGTAGGCCGGTCGCCATCCCAGCTCGGCCTTGGCGCGCGCGTTCGAGACGCGCTTGTTCTCGGCGTAGAAACGGCGCGTAGCCGGAGACAGGCCCAGTTCGTTGAACGGCAGGTCGGGCGGGACGGGAACGTCCAGCAGGCGCGCGGCGTGCTCCATCACGTCCTGCGGCGGGGCGGGTTCGTCATCGACCAGGTTGTAGACGCCGCCCGCGCGGGGCTTGTCCAGCGAGGCCAGCAGACCCAAGACGATGTCGTCGACATGGATGCGGCTGAACACCTGGCCGGGCTTGACGATCCGGCGGCCTTCGCCCGCGCGCAGTCGGTCCAGCGCGCTGCGGCCGGGCCCATAGATGCCGGGCAGGCGGAAGATGGCGACGGTCAGGCCCATGCCGCGCCCGACCTCCTGCCAGTCGCGCTCGGCCCCGACCCGGCGGGCGCCTTCGACCGACTGCGCCTTCAGCGGCGAGGTTTCGAACACCCAGCGGCCGTCGAAGTCGCCATAGACGCCGGTCGTCGACAGATAGCCGATCCAGTCCGGGAAGGCCTGCGCCTGGGCGAGGGCGGGGACGATCGATTCGAGCGCCGGGCAGCCGTCCGGACCGGGCGGAGCGGTGATCAGGATCGCGTTCACGCCGGTTAGCGCCCGCGCCATGGCGTCGCGGTCGGCGGGATCGACGGCTTCGACGCCCCGGGCTCGCAGCGCCTCGGCCTGTCCGGGATTGCGCGCGCTGGCGGCGACGGCCCAGCCGCGCGCCCGTAAGGCGTTGGCGAAAGCCGCCCCCACATAGCCCAGACCAAATACGAACAGACGCAACGCCAGGACTCCGCCCCCAGACCGCCGGACGAAAACCCGGCTGAAACCCGGTCAGATCAAGGCGTCGAAAAAAGCCGCTTCGCAACCCCTCAAAGGGCGCTTGCAAACCGCGAAGCGCTCTGCCATAAGCCGCCTCCTCGTCGCGGGGCGCTTCACCAAGCCCCTCCGATGCGGGCGTAGCTCAGTGGTAGAGCGCCACCTTGCCAAGGTGGATGTCGAGAGTTC
>NZ_LSJA01000381.1 GCF_001556515.1 Caulobacter sp. CCH9-E1
CAGCTCCGACATCGCTCACTACGTCTACCAGACCGGCACGGCGCACGGGAAACGCGTCCAGGCCATGGGCGGGGCGAAGAACCACGGGATCGTCCTGCCCGACGCCGACCTCGACCAGGTGGTCAAGGACCTGTCCGGCGCGGCCTTCGGCTCGGCCGGCGAGCGCTGCATGGCCCTGCCGGTGGTCGTGCCGGTCGGCAAGAAGACCGCCGACGAATTGCGCGAGCGCATGGTCGCCGAGATCGGGACCTTGAAGGTCGGCGTCTCCACCGATCCCGACGCCCACTACGGCCCGGTGGTCAGCGCCCAGCACCGCGCCAAGATCGCCGACTACATCCGCATCGGCCAGGAGGAGGGCGCCGAGCTGGTGGTCGACGGCCGCGACTTCCAGCTTCAAGGCTTCGAGCAGGGCTTCTTCATCGGCCCGTCGCTGTTCGATGGCGTCAAGAAGGGCATGAAGACCTATCACGAAGAGATCTTCGGCCCGGTGCTGCAGATCGTGCGCGCCGAGACCATGGAAGAAGCCATCGCCCTGCCGTCCGAGCACCAGTACGGCAACGGCGTGGCCATCTTCACCCGCAATGGCCGCGCCGCCCGCGAGTTCGCCGCGAACGTGAACGTGGGGATGGTCGGCATCAACGTGCCGATCCCGGTGCCGGTCGCCTATCACACCTTCGGCGGCTGGAAGCGCTCGGCCTTCGGCGACACCAACCAGCACGGCGTCGAGGGCGTGAAGTTCTACACCAAGGTCAAGACGGTGACGGCCCGCTGGCCGGAAGGCGACGTGGCGGATAGCAGCTTCGTCATTCCGACGATGAAGTAACAATCACCGGTGTCATCCCGGATGCGCCGAAGGCGCGATCCGGGACCCAGGGGCGGCGCGCACGGTGTTTCGCACCCCCTGGGTCCCGGTTCTACGCTACGCTTCGGCCGGGATGACACATTAGGGGAGCATTCGATGGCGGGTCTGGTTCGACGATCCATTCTAGCGCTCGCCGCCGCGGGCCTTGTCGCGCCCGCCGCCTTGGCCCAGACGCGCGCCGAGCGGGGGGCGATCGGCCCGTACGGCGACAAGGCCGCGCCCCTGACGGTGTTCGAAAAGGACGGCGTCCTGCACATCGACGGCATGGGCCACGCCTCGGCCCGGCTGACGGCGACGGGCGCGGGCCGCTACGCCATCGCCGGCGGCGGCGCGCTGGTTCTGGAGCTGGGCGCCGTGCGGCTGAACGGGACGCGCCTGGCTTTCCACGACTTCGGCGCGGAGACGGAAGCGGCGATCCGCGCCAGCGTGCGGGCCGACCCCGAGGCGCTTCGCCGCCTAGCCCTGGCCGCGACGCCGCCGGTCGAGACGGGCGAGTTCCTGCCTCCGGACCTCGTCGACCTGACCACGGTCGATCCGCGCATCAAGCTCGACATCCGTTACGCGGGCTCCAACAACTTCATGGGCATCCCGCTCTATGAGCGCTCGGGGGCCTATCTGCAGCGACCGGCGGCGGAGGCGCTGAAGCGGGCGCAGGACGCCCTGGGCGCCCAGGGTTATGGCCTGTTGATCCACGACGCCTACCGGCCCTGGTTCGTCACCTGGATGTTCTGGGAAGCCACGCCGCCCGACGCCCGCATGTTCGTCGCCAACCCGGCCAAGGGCTCGCGCCACAACCGCGGCTGCGCGGTGGACCTGACGCTGTACGACCTGAAGACCGGCCGGCCGGTCGAGATGCCCAGTCGCTACGATGAGTTCTCGGGCCGCGCCCACGCCGACTTCATGGGCGGGACGACCAAGCAGCGCGCGCTGCGGGCGATCCTGCGCGAGGCCATGACCGTCCAGGGCTTCGAGGTCTATGCCGAGGAGTGGTGGCACTTCGACTTCAAGGACTGGCGGCGGTATCCGATCGGGACGAAGACGTTCACGGAGCTGGCGGGGCGGTAATTGAATCCCTCTCTCTAAGAGAGAGGGATTCCCGCAGCGCCAGCGCATCCCAGGTCGCCGCGCCGAAGCGGGTGTTGTCGAAGACGCACCAGGCTCCGTCGGTCAGCCGCGCGGCTAAGGCGGCCAGGACCTCAGGCTCATACGCGCTCGCATACATCGCCGGCGAGCCGTGCAGGCGGTGGTAGCTCAGACCCTTCCAGCCGCCGGGCTCCGCCGCGAAAGGAACAACAGCCGGATCAGCCGCCACGCGGGCGACGCGGCGCGCGACCAGCAGCGTGTCCGCCTCGGCTTCGAACCAACTGGCGTGGCGCGGCTCCAGCACGGTCGGCGCGTCCGTGCGCGCCCGCCATGTTTCCAGAAACCCATCGACCCGCTCGGCCTCGAACGCCAGGCTGGGCGGCAGCTGGATCAGCAGCGGGCCGCGCTTGGCGCCCAGGCCGCCCGTCTCGTCCAAGAACTTCGACAAGAGATCGTCGACTCCGATCAGCCGCCGCTCGTGGGTGATCGCCTGAGGAACCTTGACCGCGAACCGGAAGTCCTCCGGCGTCGAGGCCGCCCAGCGCTCATAGGTCTTGCGCTGGTGGGGGCGATAGAAGGACGTGTTGATCTCGACCGCGCTCATTCGCGCGGCGTAGCGTTCGAGCACGGTCCCTTCCGTCGGGAAGGCCTCGCCCGCGCGATAAAGGCTCCAGCCGGCCGTGCCGATGCGGATGGTCATGCTTCATCAGCGCATGACTTGATGACAGGTTCAGGCGCGCGGTCGCCAGGCCAACACCTCGGCGCTGTGGCCGACCCCGACCTTGGCGCACGTCGCCTTAAGCGGACAGGCCCCGCACTTGGGTTCTTCGTGCGGGCAGAGCATCTGGCCCAGGCCCCGCTTCATCAGCCAGTGCAGCTCGAACAGGTCGTCGGCGGTCCAGGCGTCGGGCGTCTGGCCCATCAGCGCGTGATAGCTGTGGGTCGCGTCGCCCGCGCCGACCAGACCGATGCGCTTGGCGACGCGGTCGACGTGGCTGTCGACGACCAGGGCCCGCATCGCCAGATCGCTGAAGTTCAGCACGCAGGCGGCGACCTTGACCCCGACGCCGGGCAGGGCCTGCAGCTCCCAGCGCGCCTGGTCGACCGTCAGGGTCTTCAGGTGGTTCAGCGACAGCCAGCCGACCTTGTCGCGGACCATCTTCAGGGCGGTGGTCAGGTGGCGCGCCTTGTCGATCGGGAAGGTGACGTCCTCGATAATCCGCGCCACGGCGGCGACCGGGGCGTCGGCCAGGTCGTCCCAGGCCTTGAACTCGGCCCGCAGGCGCAGGAACGCGCCCCACGAGACCGCGTCTTGGGTCCTACCGCTGATCGACGACTTCACCAGCTGCGAGATCGGATCCATCCGCGTGACCGGCCGCTGCGGTCCAAACTCGCAGAGCAGGGCGTCGCGCACGCTCTCCAGCGGCGAGCGGGCGAGGCTTAGGGACAGCTGCATGGGACATCGCCGCGGGAGAACATAGTGGGAACATTAGGCGCGCGACATAGAGTTGTCCACAGGCATCTATTCCGTGTCATCCCGGTCATAGCGCATAGGGCGGATAGCCTCTTCGAGGCTTCCGGGATGACACGGCCTATTTGCTATTGAGAGAGGAGGAGCGCCTACCGCCCGTACCGCCCCCACAGCGCCGTGATCCGGCGGCGCAGGCGCTGGAACGTCACGCGCACGGGCGTCGGGGCGGGCGTCGGGGCGGGGTGGTCCTCTTCCGAGAGCTCGACCCCGGCGAAGCGGGCGATCAGGTCGCGCAGGTCGGGCTCCTGGACGGCGAGGGCCGCCTCGACCGGCGTCATCCACTGCAGGGTGCGCTGGCCCTTCTCCGGCCACGCGGCGTGCTCGCCCGTCACCTGCAGCGGGAAGACGTCGACCTTGACCAGCTTGGCCGCGCCGCTCTTCAGGCGTTTCAGGTACTCGTATTCGCCGATCGGCTTGTCGGCGATCACCCCGTCGACGCCAGCTTCCTCATAGGCCTCCTGGGCGGCGGCGGCGAAGTTCGACTTGCCCTTCATCGGCCAGCCCTTGGGGATCACCCAGCGGCGGGTCTCGCGCGAGGAAACCAGCAGGATGCGCATGGCCGCGCCTTCGCCTCGCCAAGGCAGGGCGGCGACCTGGCGGCGTTTGCCGCCGCCGCCGGACTTGCGTCCTTCCTGCTTGCCTCGCGAGGCGGTCACTTCATCCAGAACCCGAGATAGTAGAACAACGCCGCCGTGAGGGCCGCCGCCGGCAAGGTGACGATCCAGGCGATGACGATGTCCTTGGCCACGCCCCAGCGAACCGCCGAGGCCCGGCGCGAGGCGCCGACGCCGACAATAGCGCCCGTGATCGTGTGAGTCGTCGAGACTGGAATCCCAAGATGGGTAAAGAAGAACAGGGTGATGGCCCCGCCCGTCTCGGCGCAGAAGCCCTGCATCGGGGTCAGGCGGGTGATCTTGCTGCCCATGGTGTGGACGATGCGCCAGCCGCCGAACAGGGTGCCCAGCGCCATGGCCGTCTGGCAGGCCAGGATCACCCACAGCGGGATGTGGCCGGCCTGGTGCGTGGCGCCGTGGGCGAACAGGAGGGCGGCGATGATGCCCATGGTCTTCTGGGCGTCGTTGCCGCCGTGGCCCAGGCTGTAGGCGGCGGCCGAGACGAACTGCAGCTTGCGGAAGATGCGGTCGGCGAAGAACGGCGAGCTCTTCAGGAACGTCCACGAGACGACCAGCACCAGCAGCAGCGCCAGGAAGAAGCCCAGGGTGGGCGAGACCACGATGGCGGCGGCGGTCTTGGAGAGGCCCGCCCACTGAATGGCGCCGATGCCGCCGACCTTGGCGATGGCCGCGCCGACCAGGCCGCCGATCAGGGCGTGCGAGCTGGACGAGGGAATGCCCGCCCACCAGGTCAAGAGGTTCCAGCTGATCGCCCCGCCCAGGGCCCCGAAGATCAGCCGATCGCTGACGATGTGCGGATCGATGATCCCCGAGCCGACCATCTTCGCCACGCCCGTGCCGAAGAACATGAAGGCGATGAAGTTGAAGAAGGCCGCCCACAGCACCGCCCACTTCGCCGACAGCACGCGCGTCGAGACGATGGTGGCGATCGAGTTGGCGGCGTCGTGCAGGCCGTTGAGAAAGTCGAACGCCAGGGCGACGACGACCAGGAAGCCCAGGATCAGAAGCGTGGGGTCCACGGGATCTTAGACCTGCTCGACCACGATGCCGCTGATGCGGTTGGCGACGTCCTCGAAGCGGTCCATGACCTTCTCGAGGTGGCTGTAGATGTCGATGCCGACGATGAAGGCCATGGCGTCGCCGTTCCGGCTGGCCAGGAACAGGTCCTTGCGGCCCTGGTCGTACATGTGGTCGGACTGCTCCTCGATCTCGCGAATGCGGACCGAGATCTCGCCGAGCTTCTGCGCGTTGTGGCGCATCTTCGGCAGCAGGGCGACGGCCTCGGCCGTCAGCTTGGCGGCCTCGACGATGACGCCGGCCATCTGCTTCATCTGCGGCTCGAAGCTCTTCACCTCGAACAGGCTGACGACCTTGGCGGTCTTGCGCATCTGGTCGATGGCGTCGTCCAGCGAGGTGGTCAGGTCCTGGATGTCGCTGCGGTCGAAGGGGGTGATGAAGCTGCGGCGGACGGCCAGCATCACCTGGCGGGTGATGTCGTCGGCCTCTTCCTCGTGCCGGTAGACTCGGGCGCTGGCTTCCTCGACGGCGTCGCCGCCCTCGGTCATGTCGCGCAGCGCTTCGGCGCCGTCGATCAGCGTGCGGGCGTGAGCGGAGAACAGGTCGAAGAACGCGTCTTCCTTCGGCATGACGGCCTTGAACAAGCCCAGCATGGTGTCGGTCTTTCCTTGCGAGATCGCGTTCGTCCGTGGTCGGATCGCCGCGCGGCGCACCGGAACCACGGAAAGGATTTGGCCGTCAAATCCTATCTGTGAAACTTGTGTGACAGTTCTCGCGCGAGCGGCGCGATTGAGGCAGGATCGCTCCACCTTAGGGAAGGAGACGCCGATGGCCTTCACGCTGACCGTCAACGGAGAGCGTCGCACCGCCGATGTGGACGGCGACACGCCGCTGCTGTGGGTGCTCCGCGACACCCTGGGCCTCGTGGGCGCCAAGTTCGGCTGCGGCGCGGCCCTGTGCGGCGCCTGCACGGTGCACCTGGACGGTGCGCCGATCCGCGCTTGCGTGACCCCGATCAGCGAGATCGGGGCTAAGAAGGTCACCACCATCGAGGGGATCGGCAAGACGCCGGTCGGCGCCAAGGTGCAGGAGGCCTGGAAGGCGATCGACGTGCCCCAGTGCGGCTACTGCCAGGCCGGGCAGATCATGTCGGCGACGGCGCTGCTGGCGGCCAAGCCAAAGCCGACCGACGCGGACATCGACGAGGCCATGAACGGCAACCTCTGCCGCTGCGCGACCTACATCCGCATCAAGACGGCGATCAAGGTCGCCGCTGGTCAGGAGAAGGCGTGATGGACGGCGAGATCCCGCGCGACCCGACCCGGCGCTTCGTCCTGCAAAGCGGCGCGGCCGTCGGCGGCGGCCTGCTGCTCAGCTTCACCATGACCGCCGAGGGCCAGGCGGCCGGCGATTCCAAGATCAACGCCTATGTCCGCATCGCGCCGGACGGCAAGGTGACGATCGCCTCCAAGATCCCGGAGGTGGGGCAGGGGATCAAGACCTCGCTGCCGATGCTGATCGCCGAGGAGATGGACGTCGACTGGTCGGCCGTCACGGTCGAGCAGGCCATCGCCGACAGCAAGATCTACGGCCGCCAGGTGGCCGGCGGCAGCATGGCCACCACCCTGGAATATGACGGTCTGCGCCGCGTCGGCGCCAGTGTCCGGGCCCTGCTGATCCAGGCCGCCGCGACGCGCTGGAGCGTTCCGGCCGCCAGCCTCGCGACCGAGCCCGGTTTCGTGGTCCACGCCGCCAGCAAGCGCCGCGCGTCGTACGGCGAGCTCGCCGCCGACGCCGCCAAGCTGACTCCGCCCGATCCCAAGAGCCTGACCTTGAAGGACCCCAAGGCCTTCCGGATCATCGGCCAGAGCCACAAGAGCCAGAACCTCGACGCCATCACCACCGGCGCGCCGCTCTTCGGCATCGACATGCGCCTGCCAGGCATGCTGTACGCGACCTTCGCCAAGGCCCCGGTCTATGGCGCCAAGGTCGCCAGCGTGGACCTCGCCCCCGCCAAGGCGGTCAAGGGCGTCAAGGACGCCTTCGTCGTCGAGGGCGGCGAAAACCTGCTGAGCATCATGCCCGGCGTCGCCGTGGTCGCCGACAACTGGTGGGCCGCCCGCAAGGGCCGCGAGGCGCTGGACATCAAGTGGGCCGACCATCCGACCGCCGCCCAGAGCAGCAAGGGCTTCGAGGCCAAGGCCGCCGAACTGGCCAAGGCCCCGCCCCACCGCACCCTGCAGAACGACGGCGATGTCGACACCGCGCTGAAGGGCGCGGCCAAGACGGTAAGCGCCGCCTACAGCTATCCCTTCATCGCCCATGCGCCGATGGAGCCGCAGAACTGCACCGCTAGGGTCGAAAATGGGAAGGTGGAGATCTGGGCCCCGACCCAGAACCCCGAGGCCGGCCGCGCACTGGTCGCCAAGGCGCTGAACGTCGATCCCTCGGCGATCACCATCCACCTGATCCGCTGCGGCGGCGGTTTCGGCCGCCGTCTGATGAACGACTACATGGTCGAGGCCGCGGTGATCGCCTCCAAGGTCGCCGCGCCGGTCAAGCTGGTCTGGACCCGCGAGGAGGACATCCAGCACGACTTCTACCGCCCCGCCGGTTGGCACAACTTCACCGCCGGCCTCGACGCCCAGGGCGCGGTGGTGGCTTGGAAGGACCACTTCGTCACCTTCGGCGAGGGCGAGACCTTCAGCCTCGCCGCTGGCATGAACTCGACCCAGTTCCCGGCCCGGGCCGTGGCCAACTACCGCCATGACGTCTCGGTCATGCCGTTGGGCTTCCCGACCGGCTATCTGCGCGCGCCGGGCAACAACGCCTTCGGCTTCGTGATCCAGGGCTTCACCGACGAGCTGGCTCACGCCGCGGGCAAGGACCCGGTCGCCTTCCGCCGCGAGATGCTGGGCGCGCCGCGCCTGCTGGGCGAGCCGGGCAAGGGCGACAGCTTCGACACCGGCCGCATGCGAGACGTCCTCGACCTGGCCGCCGAGATGTCGGGCTGGGGCCGCAAGGTTCCCAAGGGCACGGGCCTGGGCGTGGCCTGTCACTACAGCCACCTGGGCTATGTGGCGGTGGTGATCCAGGCCACCGTCAAGGACGGGGCGATCAAGGTCGACAAGGCCTGGGCCGCCGTCGATTGCGGCCGCCAAATCGTCAATCCGTCGGGCGCCGAGCAGCAGGTGCAGGGTTCTGTCCTCGACGCCATCGGCGCGGCGCTTTACCAGGGCATGACCTTCGAGAACGGCGCGGCGGTGAACAGCAATTTCGGCGACTTCCCGCTGCTGCGGATGGCCGACGCGCCGCCGGTCGAGGTCCGCTTCAAGCTATCGGACAACAACCCGACGGGCCTGGGCGAGCCGGCCTATCCGCCGACCCCGGCCGCGCTGGTCAACGCGCTGTTCGCCGCCACCGGCAAGCGCATCCGGTCCCTGCCGATCGGCGACCAACTGGCCTGAGTTTGAGCTCGCGTGCTAGGAGCGTGGAGCCCCCTGTTCCTAGCCGAGCCGCGCCATGTCCCAGGTCACCGTCGTCAATCATCCGCTGGTTCAGCACAAACTGACCCGGATGCGGGACAAGGCGACCTCGACCAAGACCTTCCGCGCCCTGATGCGCGAGACGGCGACGCTGCTCTGCTACGAGGTCACCCGCGACCTGCCGATGGACAAGGTCCAGATCGAGACCCCGGTCGCCCCGACCACGGCCTACGAGATCGCCGGCAAGAAGCTGGTCTTCGCCCCGATCCTGCGCGCGGGTCTTGGCATGTGCGAGGGGATGCTGGACCTAGTCCCGTCGGCCCGCGTGGCCCACATCGGCCTCTATCGCGATCACGAGACGCTGGAAGCGATCGAGTACTACTTCAAGGCGCCGGAAGACATCTCGGGCCGCCTGACGATCGTGGTCGACCCGATGCTGGCCACTGGCCACTCGGCCATCGCCGCGATCTCGCGCCTCAAGCACTACGGCGTCGCCAACCTGCGCTTCGTCTGCCTGCTGGCCGCCCAGGCCGGCGTCGACGCCTTGCGCGAGGCGCATCCCGACGTGCCGATCTGGACGGCGGCGATCGACGAAACGCTGAACGAGCACGGCTACATCGTGCCGGGCCTGGGCGACGCCGGCGACCGGACGTTCGGGACGCGGTAGGGGGGCTCGCCCTTTCCGTGTCATCCCGGCCGGACCCCGGCGAAAGCCGGGGGTAGAGCCGGCGACTGTGTTGGGTCAATCGGGCTTTTGCCAGGGCTGGTTTGATT
>NZ_LSJA01000382.1 GCF_001556515.1 Caulobacter sp. CCH9-E1
TCGGCGCTCTGAGCCAGGCTCAGGCGCAGGAGCTGTCGGTCACCCAGATCGGCGGTCTCTCGGCGACCCAGGTCGCGGCCCTGAACACCACGAACCTGACTTCGCTGAACGCCACTCAGCTCGGCGCGCTCTCGACCACTCAGGTCAAGGGCCTGACGGCGAGCCAGCTCGGCAGTCTCAGCGTCGCGAACGTTGGCAACCTGAGCGAGACGCAAGTCGGGGCGCTGAGCGCCTCGCAAATCGGCGCCCTGGCCGCTGGCAGCTTCTCGGCCCTGAACGCCACCCAGATCGGCGCTCTGAGCGAAACCCAAATCAAGGGCGTCACCGCCACGCAGCTGAAGGGTCTGACGACCGCTGACGTCGCCGAGCTGTCGACCACCCAGGTCGGGGCGCTGAGCGCTTCGCAGGTCGGCGCCCTGGGCGCCAACTTCTCGGCCCTGGACGCGACCCAGGTCGGCGCGCTCAACACGACCCAGATCAAGGGTCTGACGACGACCCAGCTGTCCAACCTCACGGCCACGGATGTCGGCGAGCTGTCGGCCACCCAGGTCGGCGCTCTTGGCGCGGATCAGATCAAGTTCCTGTCCGCCGGAAACCTGTCGGCCCTGACCGGAACCCAGGCGGCGGCTCTGACGACGACGCAGATCAAGGGTCTGACCACGACTCAGATCAACGGTCTGTCGACGACGGACGTCGGCGAACTGTCCGAAACCCAGCTGTCGGCCCTGTCGGCTCAGCAGGTCGCGGCGCTGAACGTTGACGACCTCACCGCCACCCAGATCTCGGGCCTCAGCGCCACCCTGATCGGCGCGCTTGGCTCGGCCAAGTTCTCGGGATGGGACGCCACCCAGGTGGCCGCCCTGAGCGAGACCCAGATCAAGGGCCTGACCGCGACGCAGCTGGGCGGCCTCACCAACGCCGATATCGCTGAGCTCTCGGCGACCCAGATCGGCGCTCTGACGCCGACCCAGGTTGGCGCGATCAGCGCCTTCTCGGCCCTGGACGCCACGCAGACCGCGGCGTTGTCGACGACCCAGGTCAAGGGGCTGAAGGCCAACCAGCTGAAGAACCTGACGGCCACCGACGTTGGCGAGCTGTCGGAGACCCAGGTCGGGGCGTTGGCCCCGTCGCAACTGGGCGCCCTGAGCACGACGGCTCTGTCGGCCCTCACGGCGACCCAAGTGGCCGCGCTGTCGACGACCCAGGTCAAGGGCCTGACCACGACCCAGGTGTCCAACCTCACCGCCACCGACATCGGTGAGTTCTCGGCGACCCAGATCGGCGCCCTGACGGCCGACCAGGTCAAGTCGTTGACGGCGGCCAACCTCTCGGTCCTGGACGCCACCCAAGCCGGCGCCCTGACCAACACCCAGATCGCGGCGCTGACGACGACCCAGCTGAAGGGTCTGTCGGTCACCGATATCGATGAGCTGTCGGCCACCCAGGTCGGCGCGCTCTCCGCTCTGCAGGTTGGCGCCCTGAGCCAGGCTCAGGTGCAGGAGCTTTCGGCGACCCAGATCGGCGGCCTGTCGGCCAGCCAGGTCGGCGCCCTGACCACGACGAACC
>NZ_LSJA01000383.1 GCF_001556515.1 Caulobacter sp. CCH9-E1
CCAGGCCATCACGCTCCGGCGCCGCAATCCAGATACAAGGGAGGGGCCCGTCCCGGCGAAGCCGGGATGGGAGGGTGAGTGGTTACGAGGTTTGACGGCGTGCCGGCGCTCCGGTTGACGCCTCACCCCCTCTCCCCAACCCTCTCCCCATGGGAGAGGGAGCCCTCACCCCACCTTGACCCCCGTCATCGAGATCGCCGCGAAGACGTCATCGTTGAAGAAGCTGATGGGCTCGCCCTTGCCCGCCGCGCCCAGCACGTAGAGCAGGGGCAGGTAGTGCTCGGCGCTGTTGATCGAGGCGTCGGCGTCGGGGCCCAGGCCGCGCCAGTCGATCAGCGAATCGTGGTCGCCGGCCAGGATCAGGGCCTTGGCCTTCTCGTTGAAGCGGTCGGCCCAGGGCGGCGCCTCGGGGCGGCGGAAGTCGGCCGCGCGCAGGTTGTGGACGATGTCGCCGCTGCCCAGGATCATCACGCCCTCGTCGCGCAGCGGGGCCAGGCGGCGGCCGGCCTCGTAGTGCCAGCGGTCGGGGCGACCGCGATCGAGGCTGAGCTGGACCACCGGGATGTCGGCGTCCGGATACATCGGCCTCAGCACGCCCCAGGCGCCGTGGTCGAGGCCGCGCGTCGGATGTTGCACGACCGGATCGGGCGCCAGAAGCTCGGCCACGCGCGCCGCCAGGCCCGGATCGCCGGGCGCGCGGTACTGGACGTCGAACAGCGCCTGGGGAAAGCCGCCGAAGTCGTGGATCGTCTCCGGCGCGCTCGCGGCGCTGACCGCCGAGGCGCCGCGCGTCTCCCAGTGGGCGCTGACCATCAGGATCGCGCGCGGACGCGGCAGTTCGCGACCGAGACGCGCCCAGTCGCGGCTCCAGGCGTTGTCCTCGATCGCGTTCATCGGCGAGCCGTGGCCGAGGAACAGGACGGGGGTGCGGGACATGGTCGAGCTCATTAGAAACAAGATAAGTTACAGATAAGCGGCGCGATGCTCCATCGCAACGGGGCGCCGTCGCGGCGCCTTTCCCGGCGCCGTCTGCTTTGGTATGCGCGAGCCGTGACCGCGCCGCTTCCACTCTCCGCCTCGACCTCGTCGGAAACCGCCTCCGCGCCGTCCGGCAAGGAGGCCGTGCGCGGTGGGGCCCTGGACTTCCTGCGCTTCCTCGCCTCGCTGCTGATCGTGGTCTACCACTACGGCGCCGAGAGCCCGATGCGGATCGAGCGTTTCGCCCAGGTGTTCTCGCGCGGCTTCCTGGCCACGGACTTCTTCCTGATGCTGTCGGGCTATGTGCTGGGCCGGGCCTATGGCGGCTCGGTGCTGAAGGGCCACATCAGCACGCCGCGCTTCTGGGTCCGCCGCGCGGCGCGAGTCTGGCCGGGGCATCTGGTGGTTTTGGCGATGCTGGCCGTGCTGGTGCTGATCCTGAACGGCGTCGGCACCGACGCCCACAAGCCCAGCCGCTTCGCCTGGGACCAGCTGCCGACCCAGGCCCTGCTGGTCCACGCCTGGGGCTTTCCCAGCGACGGCTGGAACCTGCCCAGCTGGTCGCTGTCGGCCCTGATCGTCTGCTACGCGCTCTTCCCGCTATTCTGGCGAAACGTCAGCAAGATCCGCCACGCCTGGCTGCTGCCGCTGATCGGCGTGGCGGTCATGGCCGCCTTCGAGGTCCTGGCCGAGGTCGTCTTCCACCATGCCCTGGCCGACCTGCAGTTCCAGTTCGGCGTGGTGCGGGCGCTGCCGCTGTTCATCCTGGGCGTCTGCCTGGCGCGGGCCGTCGACATGCGCTGGCCCTCCGAGGGCGCCGCCAAGGCTCTGCTCTGGGGCGGCGTCGCCCTGCTGGTCGTCACCCAGCCGCTCGACCGCTACGCCCTGCCCGACGAGTGGATGTTCGACGCCCCGTCGCTCTTGGCCATCGCCATGATCGTGCTGGGCGCCGGCCGCCTGCCGGTCAAGCGCCCCCAGGCCTGGATCGAGGAGGGCGCAAAGCTGTCCTTCGCCCTGTTCATCACCCACATCTTCGTCGGGGTGATCTATTGGAGCGCCATCCACAAGCTGATCGACACCGTGCCGATCGGCATCGGCTGGCAATGGCTGATGTGGCTGGCCGGCTTCCCGCTGGCCTATGGCGCGGCCTGGCTGTTCCACACCTATATCGACCAGCCGATCCAGGATCGGCTGCAGCCGCTGCTGAGAAAGTAAGCCTCGAATGACCCGTCACATCCTCCTGCAAGGCGTCGAGAATTTCCGTGACTTCGGCGATTACGCCGCGGGGGCGGGGCGGCTGAAGAAGGGCGTGCTGTTCCGCGCCGCCCACCAGGCCGAGGCGACCGACGAGGACCTGGACGCCCTGGCGGCCTTGGGCATCGTGACCCTGGTTGACCTGCGCCGGCCCAACGAGCGCGAACGTTCGCCCTCGCGCCGCTGGAAGGACTTTGCCGCCCAGGTGATCGACAACGACCTGGGCGTGACCGGGACCGATCCCTGGATCGAGTTCATCACCAGCACGGATCTCACGGAAGACGCCGTCCACGACTACATGGACGAGTACTATCGCCGCCTGCCGTTCAAGGAACGGCACATCGACCTCTTCCGCCGCTTCTTCCTGGCGTTGGCGGAAGGGCGAGGTCCGGCGCTGATCCACTGCGCGGCGGGCAAGGATCGCACCGGGGTGCTGGCGGCCCTGACCCACCACATCGCCGGCGTGGCCGACGACGACGTCATCGACGACTATCTGCTGACCAACGACCCCACCCGCTTCGACCGCCGGGGCCGCATCTTCATGGATCACATCCAGGAGTTGACCGGTCGTCGTCCCGACGAGGCCGTCATGCGCGCGGCCATGGGGGTGGAGGCCCGCTACCTGGCCGCCGCCTTCGCGGTGATCAAGGAAGAGAGCGGCTCGCTGGACGGCTATCTGGAGCGGGTGGTCGGGCTGGACGCGGATGCGCGCGAGCAGGTGCGGGCGCATATCCTGCTCTAATCCGTAAGGTGACAAACGCTCGTTTAAGGTCCAGCCTCGTCGCATGGCCCCGCCAGAGGGCCGGTGACATTAGGGTGCGGTATGAGCGAGCTGGCGGGGACGCCTCCGGGCGTTAGCGAGGTCCTGGGTCAAGCGGGCGCCGAGGACGTCCTGGTCCCCAAGCCGCGAAAACGGCTCTCGCGCGGGGCGCTCAGCTGGATCCTGCACCAGGGCAGCCGCGATCCTTATGTCATCCTGGTCACCATCTATGTTTTCGCGCCGTACTTCTCGCGGGTGCTGGTCGGCGACCCGGTCAAGGGCCAGGCGATCGTCGCCGACATCTCGACCGTCTATGGGATCATCACCGCCCTGACCGCGCCGCTGCTGGGCGCCTCGATCGAGCGCTACGGGCCGCGCAAGCCGTTCATGGCGCTGGTCCTGGCGATCATGCTGCCCATCCTTCTGGCGCTTTGGTTCGCCACCCCGGGCGGGCTTTCCGTCGGTCTGGTCGGCGCGGCCCTGATCACCCTGGGCGTGGCCTATAACCTGGGCGACGTGCTCAACAACTCGCTGCTGTCGCGGGCGGCCGAGCCGGGCCAGGAGCCGGTGCTGTCGGGGCTGGGCTACGCGGTCGCCAACGGGCTTTCGGTCTCCCTGCTGATCTTCGTGATGTGGGCCTTCGTCCTGCCGGGACATGTCCCCTGGTCCTTCGTGCCGGCCACGCCGCTGTTTGGCCTCAGCCAGACGGACAACGAGCCCAGCCGCCTGGCCGGTCCGCTGTCGGCCGTGGTGATGCTGCTGGGCGCGATCCCGTTCTTCCTGTGGACGCGCGACGCGGCCCGCACCGGCGTCTCGATGGGGGCGTCGCTGAAGGAAGGCGTGCGGCTGATCATCCACACCTTCGCCAATCTGAAGGGCCACGCCGAGGCCGCCAAGTTTCTTGCGGCTCGGATGTTCTACTGCGACGGCATGACCGCGATGATCATCTTCGGCGGCCTGTTCGCCGCTGGTCTGATGCGATGGGGCGAACTGGAGATGCTGGCCTACGGCATCTCGTTGTCGGTCTTCGGCGTGCTGGGCGGCCTGCTGGCGCCCGTGCTGGATCGCACCCTGGGCCCGCGCCGCGCCGTCCAGGCCGAGATCATCGGCTGCATCCTGATGCTGCTGTGCATGATCGGCACCAACCGGGAGAAGATCCTGTACCTCTGGCCGTGGCCGGCGGGGTCCCATCCGCCCGTCTGGAACGGGCCGCTGTTCCAGACCTTGCCTGAGCTCGTCTACCTGGGCTGCAGCCTGCTGATCGCGGTGTTCGTCACGGCGCAATACGCCTCGAGCCGAACCTTGCTGGTGCGCCTGGCGCCGCCCGATCGCATGGCCGCCTTCTTCGGTCTGTTCTCGCTGTCCGGCACGGCGACGGTCTGGCTGGGCTCGCTGCTGGTGGCCCTGGCGACCAAGCTGGCCCAGGCCCAGGTGGCCGGCTTCATCCCGATCGCGGCGCTGATGCTGGTGGGGCTGGTGGGGCTCTCGACCGTGAAGGGCGG
>NZ_LSJA01000384.1 GCF_001556515.1 Caulobacter sp. CCH9-E1
TGAAGCTTCTCCTGATCGAGGATGACCGCGCGACGGCCAGCTATGTCCAGCAGGGCTTGGCGGAACTTGGCCACGCCTGTGACCACGCCCAGACCGGACTCGATGGGCTCACGGCGGCGCTAACCAACACCTACGACGCGATCATCCTCGATCGGAACCTGCCGCAGCTGGATGGTCTCTCGGTCCTGCAAGCCCTGAGATCCCAGGGCCAGAGGACGCCCGTGCTGATCCTTAGCGCGCTGGGCCAGGTCGACGACCGCATCAAGGGCCTCGAGGCGGGCAGCGACGACTATCTCACCAAACCGTTTTCGTTCGGGGAACTGATGGCGCGGATCGCCGCCATCGTCCGCCGCGGTTCCGGCACGGCCACGGCCACCACGACCTTGCAGGTGGGCGATCTGGAGCTGGACCTCCTGGCGCGCGCGGCCAAGCGGGGCGCTCGGCGCATCGAGTTGCTCAACAAGGAGTTCCAACTCCTCGAATACTTCATGCGCCATGCTGGCCAAGTCGTGACGCGCACCATGCTGCTGGAGGCCGCGTGGGACTACAGCTTCGATCCCGGCACCAATGTCATAGACGTCCATGTGAGCCGGCTCCGCGGCAAACTGGAGCATGGGGACGAACCGCCGCTGCTGCACACGGTTCGCGGCGCCGGTTACCAGCTTGACGCGCGTTAGTCCGCCCCGGCGCCGACCGCAGGCGGCGGCGTTCCGCGGCGCGCTGTGGATCACGCTGATCGCCGTGGTCACGACCGTGGTGGCGCTGAGCGTCCAGCACTTTCAGACCGTCCGCGTGCTCAAGATCGAACTCGAGCACCTGCTCGAAGGCGAGGCGGACGCGCTCGTCCTGCGCTATCGTGACGGCGACCTCGGCGGCCTGGTCAGCTATATCGATGAGCAGACCCGGACGCAGCGGCGCGACGTGGTCTACATGGTCGCCGATAGGGCCGGGCGGCGACTGGCCGGCAATGTTCTGGTCTGGCCAAGCGGGCTTGCGGCCGAGCACCTGGCCATCACGACCGTGCGGGTGCGGCGCGGCGGTGAGGTCCAGTCGCGACGGATCGAGGCCGAGGTCCGCACCCTCGGGCCGGACACGCGGCTCTTGGTCGGACACCTGGCGGACAGCCGCATCGCGCTCGGGCGTCGCTACTGGATGTCGCTCGCCCTGTCGGTGCTGGCGACCGCCGTGCTCGGGCTGAGCCTCGGTTGGCTCGTCAGCCGGCGCGGCGTGCGCGTGGTGCGCGCCGCGGCGGACACCGGCGATCGATTCCTCAGCGGTCACTTGGACGAGCGGCTCAAGGTCTCGCTTCGCGACGACGAATTCGATCGCTTGGCCGAGGTGTTCAACGCCTGTCTCGATGAGATCGAGCGCATGGTCCGCTCGCTCCGCGCCGCCACCGATGGCTTGGCGCACGACCTGAAGACGCCGCTGACACGCATCAAGGCGCGGCTGGAATTGGCGGCGCTACGCGGGCACGAGGCCCCGCAACAGGACATCCTGGCGGAGACGGCGCGCGACCTCGACGCCCTCTTGTCGTTGGTGAATGGGCTGCTGGTGCTGGCCAGGGCTGACGCCACCACGGCCGATAGCTTCGTGCCGC
>NZ_LSJA01000385.1 GCF_001556515.1 Caulobacter sp. CCH9-E1
GTTAGCCCCCTCAGTCGCTCCGCGACAGCTCCCCCGCATCGCGGGGGAGCATCTTGCCGGCTCTACCCCTCCAGCTCCCGCGCCTCTTCCGGCAGCATGATCGGCACGCCGTCACGGATCGGGTAGGCCAGCTTGGCCGAGCGGCTGATCAGTTCGCCGGCGGCGCGGTCGTATTCCAGCGGGCCGCGGGTCACCGGGCACACCAGCACTTCCAAGAGGCGCGGATCGACATCGACGGGGGGAGGGGCGGCTTGGGTCATGGCGCCTGTCTACTGAATCGAAGTCGGTTCGTCATCGTCGCTTCCGGCCGCGTCGATCTCCAATAACGCCGTAAGGGTCGCCTTGCGCTCGAAGATGGTCTCGGCCTCGAGCAGGGCCTGCTTTTCCATCGGGTCGAAGGGCAGGGCCATGGCCAGGCTGTTGATCAGGGCGTCGGAGGGGGCGCTCTCGGCGTCGCCCCAGTCGATGGCGAGGCCTCGGTGGTCCAGATAGCGCCGCAGCGCGGCCAGCAGCCGGTCGATGTCGGCGGCGGTGCGCTCGCCCGCCCCGTCCTCGCGCAGGTCGGGCTCATAGGGCGAAAAGTCCGCGCGGACCTGGCGATAGGGCGTGCGCACGGGCAGCTCCTCGCCGGCCTTGAAGCGGCAAAGGCCCGTGAGGGTGATCAGGTAGCGGCCGTCGCTGGTCTCGGCGAAGCTGGTCACGCGGCCGGCGCAGCCGACCGGCGCCAGGGCCGGCCTTTGATGATCGCCGCCCGGTCGCGTCTGGATCATGCCGATGATCCGCTCGCCGGACATGGCGTCGTCCAGCATGTTCAGATAGCGCGGCTCGAAGATGTTGAGCGGCAGCTGACCGCCCGGCAGCAGCAGCACGCCGTCCAAGGGAAAGACCGGGATCACCAGGGGTAGGTCGCCAAGCTTTCGGTAGACGGCCGGCATGGACTCTCCGTGGGCTGAAACCTTAGCTGAACAGGATCGAAGACAGTTTTCGCCGCCCTTGCTTGGCGACTTCCGAGGTCGGGCCGGCGGCCTCGAACACGGTCAGCAGCTGCTTGCGGGCCGCCTCGTCGTTCCACGTACGGTCGCGGGCGATGATGGTCAGAAGATGGTCGGCGGCCGCCTGCAGCTGGCCGCCGCCGGCCAAGGCCTTGGCCAGCTCGAAACGGGCCTCGTGGTCGTCGGGATCGGCGGCCAGGCGCTGCTCGAAGGCGGCGGTCTCGGACGGGGCTTCCTGGGCCAGGGCCAGGGCCGCGCGGGCGGCGTCGAGGTCGGGGTCCTTGGCGTCGGCGGGGGCCATGGCGACCACCTCGGCCGCGCCTTCCAGGTCGCCGCCGATCAGATAGGCGCGGGCCATGCCGCCGATGGCCTTGATGTTGGTCGGGTCGACTTGCAGGGCCTGGGCGAAGGCCTGGGCCGCGCCGCCGATGTCGCCGATCTCCAGCGATTCCTTGCCCAGCGCGATCAGCTCGTCGAGCGGGCTCTCGCCGCCCCCGGCCTTGGCCAGCTTCTCGACGAAGGCCTTGACCTGGCTCTCGGGCAGGGCGCCTTGGAAGGCGTCGACCGGGCGGCCGTCGACGAAGGCGTAGACGGTCGGGATCGACTGCACGCGCAGCTGGCCGGCGAAGGCCGGATTGGCGTCGACGTCGATCTTCACCAGCTTCACCGCGCCGTTGGCTGCGCCAACGACCTTCTCAAGAGTGGGAGTCAGCTGACGGCAAGGGCCGCACCACGTCGCCCAGAAGTCGACGATGACCGGCTGGGTCTTCGACGCCTCGATGACGTCGGCCATGAAGGTGGCGTCCGAGCCATCCTTGATGTGTTCGCTCTTGCCCGAGGCGGGGGGCTTTTCGCCGATCAGGGACATCGGGTCTCTCGCATTCGGTATTGGGGCAGGAAACGCTTCAGCCGCCAAGATGGTCCCTGGCGGGCGCGCGCGCAATGATGTGATCGCTTGACGACGGGCGGATCAGACGACGGCCATCGCCTCGAAGTCGACGATCATCGGCTCGATATCGAGAGCGGCCAGGAACTTGCGGAAGCCCGCCTGGCTGACGGCGGTGGTGGCGTCGTTCTTCAGCGGGTGGAAGTTGACCGGGTCGCTGTCCGCCAGGGCCTTGTCCAGCACGAAGCGCACGCGCTTGTCGCTGTCGTTGATCAGGCCGAAGGCGGTGACCGAGCCCGGCGTCACGCCCAGGGTCTCGACCATCATCGCCTCGGGACCGAACGACAGCCGACCCGAGCCGATCACGTGGTGCAGCTTCTTCAGGTCGATTTTCGTCTCGCCCAGGGCCGAGATCAGCCACAGCTGGCCCTTGGCGTCCTTGAGGAACAGGTTCTTGGTGTGGCCGCCGGGCAGGGCGGCCTTGATCTCCAGTCCTTCCTCGACGCGGAACACCGGCGGGTGGTCGAGGGTCTTGTGATCGACCCCGTGGGCGTCGAAGAAGGCGAACAGGTCGGCGCGGGTCTTCATGCGGCTCTACTAGACGGCCTCGGGTCTTGCCCGCTAGACCTGATCCACAAGGGGCAGGAAACCGAGCAAAGGACCGGCATGGAACTGGAGTGCTATCCCACCGAGAACCGTCCGCCGGAGATCGTGCCGGGCCGGCCGCAGCGCGCCTGGATGGACCGGTTCGCCGAGCGCCACCCCTATCGCTGTTTGCCGCTGACCATGGCCAACACCACCGGCTGGGATATCCTCTGTCCCGTCGGCTTCTCGATGACCTGGGACGGCGGCGCGCACCAGGAGTGCATCAAGTTCCAGCCCGACCACCCCTATCCGGGCTTCACCGACTTCGTGAAGTCACACTTCACGCGGGGGGTCGTGACCTTCCACACTGGCTATCTGTTCCGCACGCCGCCGGGCTGGTCGATGATGGCCATGGGGCCGCCCAACCACGTCAAGGACGGCATCCAGCCGCTGGCTGGCGTCATTGAAACCGACTGGCTGCCGTTCCCCTTCACGATGAACTGGATCTTCACCCGCCCCGGCACGGTGCGGTTCGAGAAGGGCGAGACCTTCTGCTTCTTGATGTTGCTGCAGGACAAGGCGATCGAGTCGTTCCAGCCGGTGATCCGCTCGATGAACTCCAATCCCGAGCTGCGCCGCCAGTACGACGTCTGGGCCGAGAAGCGCACCGAGTTCAACAACCTGATCTTCAAGCGCGACCCCGAAGCCACCAAGGAGGCCTGGCAGCGCTTCTACTTCAAGGGCGAGTACCCCGAGGAGATCCAGGCCGAAGCGCCCAGCCACCACGTCAACAAGCGCCGCCTGAAGTCGCCCAAGCTGGGGGTTTAGGCGCCCGCCTGATCCTTCCACCCGAGCGCCAAGCGCCGCCGTGACTTCGTTCGCCTTCCCCCTTAGGGTCGCGACCAAACGCACCTTGAGGGTCTGGGGGAAATCGAATGGATCGTCGGCTGACGGCGCTGGCCGCCTTGTTGCTCATGTCGGGATCGGCCTTGGCTCAGACGGCCGGGACCCAGACCACGCCGGCCGTCGCGGGCGCGGCCAAGCCCGACAAACCCGAGAAGTGGAACGTCAACGCGCCGCCGGGCGTCGCCACCCGCGAGGTGCGCATCGCCGTCGACAACGGCACCTGGATGAACGTTGACGTCTCGCGCGACGGCAAGCTGATCGCCTTCGACATGCTGGGCGACATCTATGTCATGCCGATCGCCGGCGGGACGCCGACGCGGATCGCCGAGGGTCTGGCCTATGACCAGCAGCCGCGCTTCTCGCCGGACGGCAAGCGCATCGCCTTCACCTCGGACCGCGGCGGCGGCGACAACATCTGGGTGATGAACGCCGACGGCAGCGACAAGCGCCAGGTGACCAAGGAGGACTTCCGCCTCCTGAACCAGCCCAGCTGGAGCCCGGACGGCCGCTTCATCGTCGCCAAGAAACACTTCACCACGGGCCGCTCGCTGGGCACCGGCGAGGTCTGGGTCTACCACGTCTCGGGCGGCGGCGGCGTCCAGCTGGTCAAGCGCGCCAGCGAGGCGCTGCAGAAGGAGCTGGGCGAGCCGATCTACGCGGCCGACGGCAAGAGCGTCTTCTATACCCGCAACGTCACGCCCGGGCCGATCTTCGAATACGCCCAGGACTCCAACACCGCCCTGTTCGACATCGAGCGCTACGACCTGGAGACCGGCGAGGTGACGACCGCCGTGTCCGGCCTGGGCGGGTCGGTGCGGCCGACGCCGTCGCCCGACGGCAAGAAGATCGCCTTCGTCCGCCGCGAGCGGACCAAGTCCAAGCTCTATGTGAAGGACCTGACCTCGGGCGAGGAGCGCAAGGTCTATGACGCTCTCGATCAAGACGTGCAGGAGACCTGGGCGGTCACCGGCGTCTATCCGAACATGGCCTGGACGCCCGACGGCGCCAGCGTGGTGTTCTGGGCCGGCGGCAAGATCCGACGCGTGAACGTGGCCGATGGCGCGTCCACCGTGATCCCGTTCAAGATCGACGACACTCGCGTGGTGGTCGACGCGACCCACCCGCAGATCGACGTCGCCCCCGATCGCTTCGCCACCAAGATACCGCGCTGGGCCAGCGTCTCGCCGGACGGCAAGTCGGTGGTGTTCGAAACCCTCGGCAAGCTCTGGATCAAGTCCACGGCGGGCGGCGAGCCACGCCGACTGGTCTCGGGCGACGAGGCCGAGTTCGAGCTCTATCCGTCGTGGTCGCGCGACGGTCGCACGATCGCCTTCGTCGGCTGGACCGACGCGGGCCTGGGCCGTCTGCGCACGGTGGCCGCCAGCGGCGGCGCGGCCAAGGACGTGATCGCCCAGCCGGGCCACTATGGCGCGCCGCGTTTCTCGCCGGATGGCAAGACCATCGTGTTCGAGCGCCGGGGCGGCGGCGGCCTGACCTCGCCCCGCTGGTCGCAGGATCCGGGCGTGTACCGCGTGGCCGCCTCGGGCGGCGTCCCGGTTCGGATCTCGCGCGGCGGAGCCGATCCGCAGTTCGGCGCCGCCAACGACCGCGTGTTCATGCTGATGTCCGAGAAGGACAAGCGCCAGCTGGTCAGCACCGACCTGAACGGCCAGGCCAAGCGCGTCCACGCCAGCGGCGACATGGTCACCGCCTACCAGGTCTCGCCCGACGGCCGGAACGTGGCGTTCCGCCAGAACTACGAGGCCTTCGTCATGCCGCTGATGCCTGGGACCCAGGAGGTCGCGGTCGATCAGAAGGGCGGGCCGCTGCCGGTGACGCGGGTCAGCGCCGAGGGCGCCGACTTCATCAACTGGTCCAAGGACGGCAAGCAGGTCCACTGGAGCATGGGGCCGACCCTGTTCACGGCCGAGACCGACGCGCTCTACGCCAACGCTCCCGCCGCCGAAGGGGTGGGCAAGGACGAGGGCAAGTTCAAGCCGGTCAAGACCGGCCTGTCGCTGTCAATGGAGGCCGTCGCCGACAAGCCGACCGGCGTCGTCGCCCTGACCGGCGCGCGCATCGTCACCATGGTCGACAAGAGCGGCGGGATCATCGACAACGGCGTGATCGTCATCAAGGGCGACCGCATCGTGGCGATCGGTCCGAAGGCCGGCACGCCCGTGCCCGCCGACGCCAAGGTGGTCGATGTCGCGGGCAAGACCATCATCCCCGGCCTCGTCGACGCCCACGCCCACGGACCGCAGGGCGATGACGACCTGGTGCCGCAGCAGAACTGGTCGTCGATGGCCAACCTGGCCATGGGGACGACCACGATCCACGATCCGTCGTCCCGCGCCGCCGAGATCTTCGTCGCCGCCGAGCTGCAGCGCGCGGGCAAGATCCTGGCCCCGCGCACCTTCTCGACGGGCGAGGTCATCTATGGCGCCAAGGCGGCCGGGGTGTATGCTGAGATCAACAGCCTGGACGACGCCCTGGCCCATGTGCGCCGGCTGAAGGCCCAGGGCGCCCACAGCGTCAAGAACTACAACCAGCCGCGCCGCGAGCAGCGCCAGATGGTGGTCGTCGCGGCCCAGAAGGAGGGCATGGAGGTCGTGCCCGAGGGCGGGTCGCTGTACGCCATGGACGTGACCCTGGTTCAGGACGGCAACGCCACCGTCGAGCACAACCTGCCAGTGGATCGCTTCTACGACGACATCGTCAGCCTGTGGTCGCAGACCAAGACCAACTACACCCCAACCCTGGTGGTCGCCTATGGCGGCCTCGCGGGCGACCCCTACTGGCGCCAGCACATGGACGTCTGGGCCCACCCGCTGCTGTCGAAGCACGCGCCGCCGGCCCTGCTGGCGGCCCGCAACGTGCGCCGCCAGGCCGCGCCGGAAGAGGACTATGTCGACGGCGCCACCGCGCGCGAGGCCAAGAAGCTGGCCGATCGCGGCGTGCAGGTGGCCATCGGCGCGCACGGCCAGCAGGCCGGCCTCGGCGCGCACTGGGAGCTGTGGTCCTTCGTGCGGGGCGGCTGGAGCCCGGTCGAGGCTCTGGCGGCGGGGACGATCAACGCGGCCCGCTCGCTGGGCTACGCTAAGGACGTGGGCTCGCTGGAGGCGGGCAAGCTGGCCGACCTGCTGGTGCTGGACGCCGATCCCACCGTCGACATCCGCAACAGCGACAAGCTGTACCGCGTGATGCTGGGCGGGCGGCTCTACGATCCGGCGACCCTGAACGAGACGGTGACCGGCAAGCGCGTCCGCCAGCCCTACTGGTGGGAGCGTTCGGGCGAGACCTGGAGCGGCGGCCAGGGCGGCGCCGATCACACCGACGACGTCGGGTAGGAAGCCGGGGGGGGGGGCGGCCTTCTAGGCCGCCTTCACCGCGCCGGCGATCGACTTGACCACCTTCTTGACCAGGGCCGGGTCGTCGCCCTCGGCCATGATCCGGATCAGGGGCTCGGTGCCGGAGGCGCGGACGACGATGCGGCCCGAGCCGTTCAGTTGGGCCTCGCCGTCGGCGATGGCTTCCTTGACGGTCTTGGCCTCCAGCGGCTTGCCGCCGGCGAAGCGGACGTTTTCCAGGAGCTGCGGCACCGGCTCGAACTGGCGGCTCAGCGCGCTCATCGGCTGGCCGCTCTCGACCATCACCGCCAGCACCTGCAGGGCCGCGATCAGGCCGTCGCCCGTGGTCGAGAAGTCCGACAGGATCAGGTGGCCCGACTGCTCGCCGCCGACATTGAAGCCGCCCTCGCGCATGCGCTGCATGACATAGCGGTCGCCCACGGCGGTGCGCTCCAGCGACATCCCGAGGGCGTTCAGGTGGCGCTCGAGGCCGAGGTTCGACATGACGGTGGCGACCACGCCGCCGCCCTTCAGCGCGCCGTCCTTGGCGAAGGCGCCGGCGATGATGGCCATGATCTGGTCGCCGTCGACGACCACGCCCTTCTCGTCGCAGATCACCAGGCGGTCGGCGTCGCCGTCCAGAGCGATGCCGATGTCGGCGCGGTATTCGCGGACCATCTTGGCCATGGCCTCGGGATGGGTCGAGCCGCACTCCTCGTTGATGTTGGTGCCGTCCGGCGACACGCCCAGCGAGATGACCTCGGCGCCCAGCTCATAAAGGGCGGTCGGGGCGACCCTGTAGGCCGCGCCGTTGGCGCAATCGATGACGATGCGCAGGCCCGAGAGGTTGCGATGGCGCGGGAAGGTCGCCTTGACGATCTCGACATAGCGCGCCTGGGCGTCGTCGATCCGCTTGACCCGCCCCAGTTCGCGCGGAGCGGCCAGACCCTCCTGCAGGCCCTCGTCCATCAGGGCCTCGATCTTCAGCTCCTGCTCGTCGGACAGCTTGTAGCCGTCGGGACCGAACAGCTTGATGCCGTTGTCGGCGAAGCTGTTGTGGCTGGCCGAGATCATGACGCCCAGGTCCGCGCGCATCGAGCGGGTCATCATGGCGACGGCCGGCGTCGGCAGCGGACCGAACAGGCGCACGTCCAGGCCGACGCTGGTCAGGCCCGCGACGAGAGCCGGCTCGATCATGTAGCCCGACAGGCGTGTGTCCTTGCCGATCACCACCAGGTGGCGGCGCTCGTCCTGCGAGCGGAACAGCTTGCCGGCCGCCAGGCCCACCCGCAAAGCGACCTCGGCCGTCATCGGGTGCTTGTTGGCCTGACCGCGGATGCCGTCGGTGCCGAAATAGGCGCGCTTGCTCATGTGATTTCGTCGTCTCTTGGCGAGCGTAAAGTCGTTGGGTCGCTCATTGCCCCAATTCTGAGCCATTCAGAAGGGATTGGCTCGCTGAAATTCGGCTCGCGAAACGATCCGAAATGCAGATTTATCAGAGCCAATCCAGGACGAGTGCTAAACGCGGCTTCGCAAAGCTAGCGCCCGCGCACGATCCGGTGACGCGTTCTACAAGGGATCATGGCCCATGTGCGGCATTATCGGCATCGTCGGCAAGCAACCGGTCGCCGACCGTCTGATCGAGAGCCTCAAGCGCCTGGAGTACCGCGGCTACGATTCGGCGGGGATCGCCGGCGTGGTCGGCGACCACATCGAGCGCCGTCGCGCCCAGGGCAAGATCAAGGCGCTGGAGGCCGTGCTGGCCGAAGAGCCGCTGAACGCCGTCACCGGAATAGGCCACACCCGCTGGGCCACCCACGGCGCGCCGAACGTCAGGAACGCCCACCCGCACACAGCGGGCCGGGTCACTCTGGTCCACAACGGCATCATCGAGAACTTCGCGGAGCTGAAGGCCGAGCTGGCCGCCGCCAGCCGCGCCTTCGAGAGCGACACCGACACCGAGGTGATCGCCCAGCTGATCGACGCCCAACTGGCGACGGGCCTGGCGCCCCTGGACGCTTTCAAGGCCACGCTGGACCGCCTGACCGGCGCCTACGCCCTGGCCGTGCTGATCGAGGGCGAGAAGGACCTGATCCTGGGCGCCCGCCGCGGCAGCCCGCTGGTGGTCGGCGAGGGCCAGGGCGAGATGTTCCTGGGCTCGGACGCCCTGGCCGTCGGCCCCTTCACCAACCGGGTGATCTATCTGGAGGAGGGCGACTACGTGGCCCTCGACCATGACGGCTGCCGCATCTTCGACGCCTCGGGCGCGGAGGTGACGCGCCCCGTCCGCGTGGTGCCGACCTCGTCGGTGATGCTGGAGAAGGGCAACTATCGGCACTTCATGGAGAAAGAGATCCATGACCAGCCCGAGGGTTGCCAGCGCACGATCGCGGCCTATGTCGACACCCTGACCTCGCGCGCCTCGGTCCCCGGAGACATCGACTTCGCCAAGCTGGAGCGCATCCAGGTCGTGGCGTGCGGCACGTCCTATATCGCCGGCGTCGTCGGCAAGTACCTGATCGAGCAGTTGGCCGATCTGCCGGTCGACGTCGAGATCGCCTCGGAGTTCCGCTATCGCACCCCCGCCCTGCGGCCGGGCTCTCTGGTCGTCGCCATGTCGCAGTCGGGCGAGACGGCCGACACCCTGGCGGCCCTGCGCTACTGCAAGGCCAAGGGCATGAAGAGCGCGGTGGTGGTCAACGCCCAGGAGTCCACGATGGCCCGCGAGGTCGACGTGGTCTGGCCGATCCACTGCGGTCCCGAGATCGGCGTGGCCTCGACCAAGGCCTTCACCGCCCAGGTCAGCGTGATGATCGCCCTGGCGATCGCGGCGGCCAAGGCGCGGGGGACGATCGACGCGGCCGAGGAGCAGCGCCTGGTGAAGGTGCTGCTGGAAGCCCCCCGCCTGATCGCCGAGGCCATCGGCCTGGAAGACGCCATCAAGGAAATCGCCGCCGACGTCGCCAAGGCCCGCGACGTGCTCTATCTCGGCCGCGGTCCGATGTCGGCCCTGGCCCTGGAAGGCGCGCTGAAGCTGAAGGAGATCAGCTACATCCACGCCGAGGGCTACGCCGCCGGCGAGCTGAAGCACGGGCCGATCGCCCTGGTCGACGACCAGACGCCAATCGTGATCCTGGCGCCCTACGACAGCTATTTCGAGAAGTCCGCCTCGAACATGAGCGAGGTGATGGCGCGCGGCGGCCAGGTCATCTTCATCACCGACACCGAGGGGGTGAAGCACGCGCCGGCGGGGGCCAAGGTGGTGGTCACGGCCCCGGCCTCGGACCCGCTGGTCTCGACCCTGGTCATGTCGGCCCCGATCCAGCTCCTGGCCTACCACGTCGCCGTGGTGAAGGGCGCGGACGTCGATCAGCCGCGGAACCTGGCCAAGTCGGTGACGGTGGAGTGATCTAGCCGTTCAGGCGCGAGTGCTTGCGCGAATAGCCGAAGTACACCGCGCACGCTCCCGCCACCCAGGCCGCGAACAGCGCCCAGGTGTCCAGCGGCAGGCCGATGATCAGGTAGCCGCAGAAGGCCACGCTGGCGATCGGCAGCAGCGGATAGAGCGGCACGCGGTAGCCGCGCGGCAGGTCCGGCTGGGTCCGGCGCAGGATGATCACGCCCAGCGAGACGATGGCGAAGGCGATCAGCGTGCCCATGCTGGTCAGGTTCACCAGCACGTCGAGCGGCACGAACGCCGCCAGCACGGCGATGAAGGCCGCGACGATATAGGTGTTGAGGTCCGGGCTGCGGGTCCTGGGGTGCAGGCGCTGGAAGACCTTGGGCAGCAGGCCGTCGCGGCTCATGGCGTAGAGGATCCGCGTCTGGCCGTACATGACGACGAGCGTGATCGAGAAGATCGAGACGATCGCGCCCACGCACAGCACCAGCGAGGTCCAGGCTTGGCCCGTCAGGTTGCGCAGGATCACGGCGAGACCGGCTTCCTGGCCCTTGAAGGCGGTCCAGGGCTGGGCGCCGACGGCGGCCAGGGCGACCAGGATGTAGATGGCCGTGACGATCAGCAGGGACAGCACGATGCCCAGCGGCAGGGTTCGGCGCGGGTCCTTGACCTCCTCGCCCGCCGTCGAGACCGCGTCGATGCCGATGTAGGAGAAGAAGATCGACGAGGCGGCCGCGCCGACGCCGGCCACGCCCATCGGCATGAACGGCGTCAGGTTGCGGACGTGGAAGCCGCTGAAGGCGATCACGACGAAGAACAGCAGGACCAGCAGCTTCAGCACCACCAGCACGGCGTTGGCCGTCGCCGACTCCTTAACGCCGCGCAGCAGCAGCACCATGCAGGCGCCGACCAGGACGACGGCGGGCAGGTTGACCACGCCGCCCGCCCCCGGCGGCTTGGCGATCACGTCGGGCAGCCGCCAGCCGACCAGGTCGACCAGCATCTCGTTCAGGTACTGGCCCCACCCCACGGCGATCGCCGAGGCCGAGACGGCGTACTCCAAGAGAAGGCAGGCGCCGACGATGAAAGCCACGAACTCGCCCAGCGTCGCGTAGGCGTAGGAATAGGACGAGCCCGACACCGGAATGGTCGAGGCCAATTCGGCGTAGCACAGGGCGGTCAGGGCGGCGGTGATCCCGGCCAGCACGAACGAGACGATCACGGCGGGACCGGCGGCCGGCACGGCGGTGGTCAGGGCCACGAAGATGCCGGTGCCGATCGTGGCGCCGACGCCCAGCATGGTCAGCTGGAACAGGCCCATCGAGCGGTGCAACGCTTCGGGCGGATGCTCGCCTTCCACCTGGGCGACGGGCTTGCGGCGCAGAAGGTCGGCCGCGCGGAACGGGGCCATGGCGGCTCCTTCACGGAAAATCAGGCGGCGCCTATGAACGCCGCCTGTCTCGCCGTCAACCGCGCGGCTTCAGCAAATAGTCCCGCGTCAGCGGAACGGCGTCGCGCTTCTTGGCCAGCTGGATCTGGAAGACCATGTGGCCGCCGTGCCGGAAGCCCAGCTCCGCGCCCGCCAGATAGAACTCCCACATCCGTCGGAACCGTTCGTCGAACATCTGGGGGATGTCGGGATCGGCCAGGAACCGCTCGCGCCAGATGCGGCAGGTCTCGGCGTAGTGCAGCCGCAGAATCTCGATGTCGGTGATCCAAAGCCCGGCCTTCTCGATCGCCGCGACGATCTCCGAGAGGCCCGGGATATAGCCGCCGGGGAAAATGTACTTCTGGGTGAAGGCGTTGGTCGCGCCGGGCCCGTGCATCTTGCCGATCGAATGCACCAGGGCGACGCCATTCTCGTCGAGCAGGCGGGCGATGGTGTCGAAATAGGTCTGGAAGTTCGGGGCCCCGACGTGTTCGAGCATGCCGACCGAGACGATGCGATCGAACGGTTCGTTCAAGTCGCGATAGTCGGTCAGGCGGAAGTCGATCCGATCGGAAAGGCCCGCCTTCTCCGCGCGTTCCTTCGCCAGCGCCAGCTGTTCGGTCGACAGGGTCACCCCGGTCATCCGCGCGCCGAAATCCTTGGCGAGCGTCATGGAGAGACCACCCCAGCCCGAGCCGATGTCCAGGGTCTTCATGCCCGGTTGGATCAGCAGCTTGCGGCCGATCAGCGCCTTCTTGGCTCCTTGCGCCTCCTCCAGCGTCATGTCCGGACGCTCGAAATAGGCGCACGAGTACTGCATGTCGGCGTCGAGGAAGCGCCGGTAGAGATCGTTGGACAGGTCGTAGTGGTGGGCGACGTTGCGGCGCGAGGCGACGCGGTCGTTGACCTGCTGGATCCGGCGCTTCAGGGCCTTGCGGAACCGGCTGAACGCCGAGCCGCGCTTGGGTTTGCGGCCCCCGCTCTCGCCGACGATGGTCAGGAGGTCCGAGATCGTCCCCTGCTCGAAGACGACGTCGCCTTCCATGTAGCCTTCGCCGAGGCCCAGGCTGGGATTGGCCAGGCGCCGCAGGCCGCGGCTGTTGATCCGGATGACGACGGGCGGGCCCGAGCCGTCCCCCGCCTTGAGGATGCGGCCGCCCGGCAGATGCGCCGTCAGGTCGCCGGTCTTGATCATCTTCGCGAGGAGAGCTTCGATCATCCGAGCAACTTAAGTGGTCCTGGCCCCGCGACAACCTGTCGCACACGAAGGAGAGCGCATGACGATCGAAATGATCCCGATCGGGCGGGTCGAGGGCGGCCGCGACGTTCCCGAGGACGATGACTGGGGCGAGAGCCGCGCCCGGATCGTTCTGGACCCGGCGCGGTTCGACGACGAGGCGCTGATGGGCCTCGACGCCTTCAGCCACGCCGAGATCGTCTATGTCTTCGACAAGGTGACCGACGACCAGATCGTCACCGGCGCGCGCCATCCGCGCGGCAATAAGGCTTGGCCGCGCATCGGCATCTTCGCCCAGCGCGGCAAGAACCGGCCTAACCGCATCGGCGTGACGGTCTGCGAGGTCGTGACCGTCAAGGGGCTGACGCTGGAGGTGAAGGGGCTGGACGCCATCGACGGCACGCCCGTGCTCGACATCAAGCCGGTGATGAGCGGCTTCTCCCCGCGTGGAGAGGTTCGCGAGCCCGACTGGGCTCGGGAGATCATGGCGAAGTACTGGTAGATCGGCCTACATCTTCCGGATTTCAGGACAGGCGTCCGGTTCGGCGGTCCAGCTGATGCTGGCGATCTTCCAGGCGCCGTCGGTCTTGACCAGGGTGAAGACGTCCAGTCCGCAATGGATGCTCTTGCCGTTGATCGACAGCTCGTACGGCGCCGAGACGGTCGCCAGTCCGCCGCGCCGGATGATGACCGGGGACCACATCCATTCCTTGGCGCCAACGGGCGGCTTGGTCCCGAAGGTCTCCTCGAAGCCGAAGCGGCGCAGGACGGTTTCGCCGCCGGGCCGGCTAGTCAGCGACATCAGCTGGGCGTTCGGCAGCAGGGTCGCGCGCATGGCCGCGACGTCGCTCTTATCGAAGCCGTCGAAGAACGCCTGGGCGGTCGCCAGCACCGCCTTGTCCTCAGCGTCGGCGGGCGGGGGCGCGGCGGTCTGAACCGCGGCGGCGATCAGCAGGGCGAGCATGGTCTTTGATCAAGCCTCGTCGGAAAGGCGGCGCAGGAAAGCCTGGGCGGCTTCCTTGTGGCGGGGCTTCAGCGTCCGACCCAGGATCGCCATCAGGGCCGCGAACACCGCCGCGTCGTCGGTGAAGCCGATCACAGGCAGGATGTCGGGCAGGGCGTCGGTGGGCAGGACGAAATAGGCCAGGGCCGCCAGCATCATGCCTTTGGCCGCCGTGGGCGTCTCGGGATCGCGGGCGCACCACCAGACCGACAGGGCGTCGGCGGCGAACGGGACCTTGGCCGCCACCTTGCGGATCTTGGGCAGGAAGCCGCGCTCGACCCGCTCCTCGTTGACGCGCACGGTGGCGGGGACCAGCGCCTTGGCCGGGTCCAGCACGTCGTTGACGTTTACGTCGGGGGACGGTTTGGCGTCGCCGCTCATCGGTCTAAACCTCTGTTCCAAGTTCGATCCTAAACGCGAACCGATCAAACGCGAAGCTAAGGGGAAACGCCCATGAAACTCGACAACACCGTCGCCGCCGTCGTCACCGGCGGCGCTTCGGGCCTCGGCGAGGCCACCGCCCGCGCCCTGGCGGCGCAAGGCGTCAAGGTCGCCATCTTCGACATGAACGAAGCGCGCGGCGAAGAGGTCGCCAAGGAGATCGGCGGCGTCTTCTGCAAGGTCAATGTGACCAGCGACGCCGACGTCGACGCCGGCTTCGAAAAGGCCCGCGCCGCCCACGGCCAGGAGCGCATCCTGGTCAACTGCGCCGGCACCGGCAACGCGGCCAAGACCGCCAGCCGCGACAAGGCCACCGGCGAGACCAAGCACTTCCCGCTCGACGCCTTCGACCGCATCATCCAGATCAACCTGGTCGGCACGTTCCGCTGCATAGCCAAGTCGGCCAAGGGCATGCTGGACCTGGAGCCGCTGCAGGACGGCGAGCGCGGCGCGATCGTCAACACGGCGTCGGTGGCGGCCGAGGACGGCCAGATGGGCCAGGCCGCCTATTCGGCCTCGAAGGGCGGCGTCGTCGGCATGACCCTGCCGATCGCTCGCGACCTGATGGGCGAGGGCATCCGCGTCAACACCATCCTGCCGGGCATCTTCAACACCCCGCTGATGAATGGCGCGCCGGAAGCGGTAAAGGCGGGCCTGGCCGCCTCGGTGCCGTTCCCCAAGCGCCTGGGCAACCCGGAAGAGTACGCCCAGCTGGCCCTGACGATGATCACCTGCGGCTACTTCAACGGCGAGGACGTCCGCCTGGACGGCGGCATCCGCATGGCGCCGCGGTAAGGCAGGCAGTTCCTCCCCCGCTAGCGGGGGAGGTGGCCCAGGGGGCCGGAGGGGGCGAGCGGGGCGCAAACCGCACTAGCCCCCTCAGTCACTCCGTGACAGCTCCCCCGCATCGCGGGGGAGCATCTTGCTTTGTCCTACTTCGGCTCCGGCCGCACGATCGTGCTGGCCAGGTTGGCCATGATCTCGCGGGCGTCGTAGGCGCGCGGGTCGCCCTGCGGCTTCTGGCCCTTGTGCATCACGATCTCGGCGCCGGCCTCGAACTTCTCGACGGTGCGGATCTGGGCGCGGTCGGCGAAGAAGGGGTCGCCCCAGAAGGGATCCCAGGTCCGCCAGCCATAGGACGGGCCATAGTAGCGCCAGGACGGGCGCCAGTAGCCGTACGGACCCCAGCCGAACGCGGGGCGGGCCAGCGGATCAGGCTCGACATAGGTGCGGGCGGTGCGGTCGGTGCGGTGATCGGCGGTCTCGAACCAGTCATAGCCCTGCTGGACGGTCAGCTCGGCCGACCGATAGAGCAGATAGCGCTCGACCGTCTCGCGCGAGGTCAGGCTGTTGCCCGCGAAGCTGACGCGATAGCGGTCGCCTTCCAGCTTCTGTTCGGAGAAGCCGCCGGTGACGGCGCCGGACGTGACTTTCGGCTGATAGGGGGTGGCGGTGGCGCAGGCCGACAAGGTCGCGGCGAGCGCCAATGTCGCGGCGATGGCGACCTTCTTCATGGACATGACTTGCTCCTTCAAGCGGAGTCCTCGGTATTGGACACAACTCTGGCCGGGCTTTGTGGTTTCGCCAAGGCGCAGTTTGCAACCGTTTTGAAATCTAGGGTGTCGGGATCACCCGCGCGAGACGATCAGGATCGCGGCGGTGATCAGCAGCACGCCGACCAGCAGGGCGAAGCCGCGCCGGAAGCCGGGCTCGTTCATGCGGCTGGACAGGGCCGCGCCGCCCAGGCCGTAGCTGGACATGCTGATCAGGTCCATGCCGATGGTCGCGCAGGCGAACATCACGAGCTGCGGGGCTAAAGGTCTTTTGATGTCCAGGAACGGCGGCAGCACGCCGGAGAAGAACAGCAGGATCTTCGGGTTGGCGATCTGGACCATGAAGCCGTCCAGGAAGGCCGAGCGCCCGGCCCGCACGGTGGCCGAGGCGTGGCTCTCGAGGTTCCTGATCCCCGCCCACAGGGACTTCAGCCCCAGCCAGACCAGATAGGCCGCTCCACCCAGGGCCAGCACGTGGAAGGCCTTGGGGAAGGCGATGATCAGGGCGCCGAGGCCCAGGGCCGAGCCGGTGAACCAGACCAGGGTGGCGGCGTTCATGCCGGCCACGCCCAACAGGGCCGCGCCCTTGCCGCGCTCCATGCCGGTGGCGATGGCGAACAGGTTGGCCGGGCCGGGCGTGATGGCCATGACGAACATGGCGACCAGGAAGGCGCCGTAGCGGGCGGGATCGACGGGCAGGTGGTCCATGGCGCGGATATAGGCCGCCGCGCCATGGGGGGCCAAGCGCGCTCTATGCGCCGATCGTGACGTAGACCCAGATCGCCCGGCCCAGGGCGCCGAACACCAGCACCGCCGTCGCCAGCGCCTGGATGACGAAGCCCAGCTCGCGCTTCTTCGGGTCGGCGGCGTAGCCGAGGGCGTAGACGATCCGGCCGATCATCCAGACGACGCCGAGGGTGGCGGCGACAAGGTCGTTCCAGTAGATGGCGAACAGCCACAGAGCCGGCAGGTAGATGACCAACCACTCGACTGTGTTGGCCTGGACGCGGATGTGGCGCTCCAGTTCGGGATCGCCAGTCATGGCTGGGGCGTCGATGCCGGTCCGCCGCCGCGCGCCGGGGATTCGCAGGATCATCCAGACATAGACCAGCAGGGACAGCAGGGTGACGATCGCCACCAAGGCGTGGGACTGATGCATGGTTCGGGTTCCTCCCCGCGGCTTCGCGCCGCTACGCAGCGACACTATTCGTATTCGCCCTGAGTTTGCACGCGGCGATCAAAGGCCTATCAGACGCGCGCACGCCGGGAACCCGGCCGGGTTTCGTTCGCTCCTAGGACTGAACGATCCCCTTCGCGGAGGCTTCGTAAAGCCATGCATGTGGACTCCACGGCGATCCAAGCGATCGACTACTCCCCCGAGCACGGCAAGCTGTTCGTCACCTTTCAGGACGGCGACGAATACGTCTATGTCGGCGTCCCCGAGCGCGTCAGCCGGGCGTTCTTCCGCGCGCCGTCCAAGGGGCGGTTCTTCCAGCGGATGATCCGGGACCGGTATCCGTACAATCGGGTTTAACGCGCCAATCTCCCCTCCCCTCTCCCCCTTGCGGGAGAGGGTGGCCCGCGAAGCGGGTCGGGTGAGGGATTGCGGGGAACATCAGCCGCGACCGCGAGAGACTGGGTGGCGGCCGACAGGACTATCAACCCCTCATCCGGCCCTTCGGGCCACCTTCTCCCGCAAGGGGAGAAGGACAAGAAAAAGGCGCCGCGAGGTTTCCCCCGCGACGCCCTTTGATCGTCTCGCTCTAAACCCGCCCTAGCCGCGCTTGTCGCGCTTGGCCAGGACCCGCAGGCGCAGGGCGTTCAGCTTGATGAAGCCGCCGGCGTCGCGGTGGTCGTAGGCGACCTTGCCTTCCTCGAAGGTGACCAGGTCCTGGTCGTACAGCGAGTAGGGGCTGGTGCGGCCGATGACCGTGACGTTGCCCTTGTAGAGCTTCACGCGCACCTGGCCCGAGACCTTGGTCTGGCTGTAGTCGATGGCGGCCTGCAGCATCTCGCGCTCGGGCGAGAACCAGAAGCCGTTGTAGACCAGGCTGGCGTACTTCGGCATCAGCTCGTCCTTCAGGTGCATCGCGCCGCGGTCCAGCGTGATGCTCTCGATGCCGCGGTGGGCGGCCAGCAGGATGGTGCCGCCGGGGGTCTCGTAGACGCCGCGCGACTTCATGCCGACGAAGCGGTTCTCGACCAGGTCCAGGCGGCCGATACCGTTGTCGCGGCCCAGCTCGTTCAGCTTGGTCAGCAGCGCAGCCGGGCTCATCGCCACGCCGTCGATGGCGACCGGGTCGCCCTTCTCGAAGTCGATGGTGATGATGGTCGGCTGGTCCGGCGCGTCTTCCGGCGCGATCGTGCGCATGTGGACGAACTCGGGGGCCTCGACCGCCGGGTCCTCCAGGACCTTACCTTCCGACGAGGAGTGCAGCAGGTTGGCGTCGACGCTGAACGGCGCCTCGCCGCGCTTGTCCTTGGTGATCTGGATCTGGTGCTTCTCGGCGAAGTCCAGCAGGGCCTCGCGGGACTTGAAGTTCCACTCGCGCCAGGGGGCGATCACGGTGATGTCGGGCTCGAGGCCGTAGTAGCCGAGCTCGAAGCGGACCTGATCGTTGCCCTTGCCCGTCGCGCCGTGGCTGACGGCGTCGGCGCCGGTCTTGCGGGCGATCTCGATCTGCTTCTTGGCGATCAGCGGGCGGGCGATCGAGGTGCCCAGCAGGTACTGGCCCTCATAGACCGTGTTGGCGCGGAACATCGGGAAGACGTAGTCGCGGACGAACTCCTCGCGGACGTCCTCGATGAAGATGTTCTCGGGCTTGACGCCGGCGGCCAGGGCCTTGGCGCGGGCCGGCTCGATCTCCTCGCCTTGGCCGAGGTCGGCCGTGAAGGTCACGACTTCCGCGCCGTACTCGGTCTGCAGCCACTTCAGGATGATCGAGGTGTCGAGGCCGCCCGAATAGGCGAGCACGACCTTCTTCACGGACTTGTCGGCCATGAGGGGTCCTTCCGGAGAAACACAAAGTCGCGCGCCTTCAACGGGATCAGGACGCGCGGGTCAAGCTCAAATGAGCGCCGCTAGAGCTTGCCCTCGTCCTGCAGCGTCCTGATGACGAAGCGCAGGTGGAACAGCTGGCTTAGCGCCAGGCTGGCGGCGATCGTGGCGCGGACCAGGAAGATGATGGTCGCCTGCACCGGATCGGTCGTGAAGGTCGCCTGGGTCAGGGTGAAGGACAGCAGCACGACGATCGATATCAATGGGACCGCCAAGAGGCCGAGCGGCTTGGAAAGGCGCGCGATCGGCTGGCCGTCGGGGCTCCATAGCATCGGAATCGAGACGTCCTTGCCGATCCGCTTCCACGCGCCTTGGGCGGTGGCGGCGATGATCGCCAGGGCGGCGATCGAGAGGCCGTCGCCGAGGACGCGGAGGGTCGTCTCCACGCCCTACACCGTCACCTGGGCGCCCAGCTCGACCACGCGGCCGGGCGGGATCTTGAAGAAGTCCGTCGGGTTGGCGGCGTTCTTCATCAGGTAGATGAACAGGCGGTCCTGCCACAGCGGCATGCCGCTGTTGGCCGACGGCACGATCGAGCGTCTCCCCAAGAAGAAGCTCGTGGCCATGATGTCGAACTTCAGCCCCTGCTTGCGGCACACGGCCAGGGCCTTGGGGATGTTGGGGCTTTCCATGAAGCCGTAGTTGACGATGACCTTCTTGAAGTCGTCGTTGACCTTCTCGATCTTGACCCGGTCCTCTTCGTTGACGCGCGGCGTCTCGGTGGTGCGGACCGTCAGGATGACGTTGCGCTCGTGCAGAACCTTGTTGTGCTTGAGGTTGTGCATCAGGGCGACCGGGGTCATGTCGGGGTCGGAGGTCAGGAAGATCGCCGTGCCCGGCGCGCGGTGCGGGGCGCGGGCGCGCAGGATCTCCATCAGGTCGACCAGGGGCACGCTGTCGCGGCGGGTCTTGGCCGACAGGATCGCCGCCCCGCGGGTCCAGGTCCACATGATCAGCACCAGGAAGCCGCCGAACACCAGGGGCAGCCAGGCGCCGTCGGGGATCTTCAGCATGTTCGAGGCGATGAAGACCATGTCCAGGGCGGCCAGCGGCACCAGCAGCAGGGCGGTCTGGCCCAGGTTCCACTTCCAGACGCGGCGGATGACGACATAGGCCAGCAGGGTGTCGACGAACATCGCGCCGGTGACGGCGATGCCATAGGCGCTGGCGAGCTTGTGCGAGCTCTGGAACGCGAACAGCAGCACCAGGACGCCGATCAGCAGGAACTGATTGACCGCCGGCACGAAGATCTGGCCGGCCTGGGTTTCCGAGGTGCGCTTGATCTCGATGCGCGGCAGCAGGCCCAGTTGCACGGCCTGCTGGGTCATCGAGAAGGCGCCAGTGATCACCGCCTGGCTGGCGATGACGGTGGCGACCGTGGCCATCAGCAGCACGGGCCAATAGGCGAAGCTGGGCACCATCTCCCAGAACGGGTTGTGGCGGGCGGCCGGGTGATCGAGCACCAGGGCGCCTTGACCCAGATAGTTCAGGGCCAGGCACGGGAAGACCAGGCACAGCCATGCGGCCTGGATCGGCCGCTTCCCGAAGTGGCCCATGTCGGCGTAGAGCGCCTCGGCCCCGGTCACCACCAGGAACACGCTGCCCAGGATGACGAAGCCCAGGAAGCCGTTCTCCAGCAGGAAGCGCAGGCCGTACCAGGGATTGAAGGCGCGGAAGATCGACGGGTCGTCGGCCAGATGGAAGGCGCCCAGCGCGCCCAGGATCAGGAACCAGACCGCGGTGATCGGTCCGAACAGCGAGGCCATCCGGTGCGTGCCCTTGGCCTGGACCAGGAACAGGGCGATCAGGATGCCGGCCGAGATCGGAAGAATGTAGGGCGACAGGGCCTTGCCCACGTGCGGCGCGTCCTTCAGGCCCTCGACGGCCGAGAGCACCGAGATGGCGGGCGTGATGATGCCGTCGCCATAGAACAACGCCGCCCCGATCACACCGAGGAAGAACACGGCGACCGAGCGCTTGCGGCCCGCGCCGCCAAGGGCCTTTTGGGCCAGGGCCATCAAGGCCAGCGTACCGCCCTCGCCCTTGTTGTCGGCGCGCATGAAGAAGATGACGTACTTGATCGTCACGAACAGCGTCATGGTCCACAGGACCAGGGACACCACCCCCAGCACCGCGTGCTCCGTCGCGGTGGTGCTGCGCGAGTGCGCCAACGCCTCGCGAAGGGCGTACAGCGGGCTGGTGCCGATGTCGCCGAAGACGACGCCGATCGAGCCCAAGGCCAGGGCCATGAAGCCATGACCCTTCACGTCATGGCCGTGCCCTGACCCATTCGGCGGGCCGCCATCCTGCGATGGAATGTCGGAAGACGCGGGGGCGCAGTCGGAAGCGGGTGCGCCTGAGGCTTCGGAAGCCATTCAATCCCTCCGGGCCGCCCTCGCAAAACGCTGTCGGCCGACCCATATCGATCAAGCGCGGCGCGATACACCCAATTTACGATGGGTTCAATCGTCCCCTAACGTCGCATCGCGTGTCGGCGTCAGGATTAAACAGTTTTCAGTTGAACGCGCCGCCGACAACCTTACGTTCCCGGTAGAGATGTCCGACAGTCAAAAATTCCCCGTGGCGGCGCACGCCCTGGCCTATCTGGCGCACAAGGAGGCGTTTTCCGCCGACCGCGCCGTGGCCAGCGCCGAGCTGGCCGCTTCGGTCCCGACCAATCCGGTCGTGGTCCGCCGGGTCACCGCCATGCTGGGCAAGGCGGGGCTGATCGGCGCGCGCGCCGGCGCCAACGGCGGCGCCTGGCTGCTGAAGCCTGCCGAGACCATCACGCTCGACGTGGTGCTGAAGGCCGTCAACGGCTGCGCCCACCTCGGCGTCGCGCCCAAGGGCGTCAAGGGCTGCCCGGTCGGCGAGAAGATCCCCGACGCGGTCCGGTCGGCCATCGAGGCGGCCGACGCCGCCGCGGCCGCGCGCCTGGGCCAGATCACGGTCGCCGACCTCCTCGCCGACGCGCATTAAGCTTCGCCGGCTAGCCTTTAGCCGGCTTGAAAAACCCCCACAGAAAAATTGCACCAACTTTTGTTGCTGATCCCTCTGGCGGTCGCGCTTGCGCCTATTACGTAATCGCTACCGTTTCAGTTCCCAATCGGAGGGATCAACGGAGGGATCAACCATGACCACCGTCGCCATCGCCTACCATTCCGGCTACGGCCACACCGAGGTCCTCGCCCAGAAGGTCGCCGAGGGCGTCCGTGACGCCGGCCAGACGCCGGTGTTGCTGAAGATCGAGAGCGCGGCCCAGGACTTCGGCCCGTTCATCGAGGAGATCACCAAGGCCGACGCCGTGATCTTCGGCGCGCCGACCTATATGGGCGACGTCTCGGGCGTGTTCAAAGTGTTCGCCGACGCCACCTCGGCGGCGTTCTTCACGGGCGCCTGGAAGGACAAGCTGGCCGCCGGCTTCACCAACTCGCACAGCTTTTCCGGCGACAAGGCCCACGCCCTGGCCAGCCTGACGATCCTGGCGGCTCAGCACGGCATGAACTGGGTCAATCTCGGCATCGCCCCGCCGAACGTGACCGCCGCCGAGCGCGGTCCGGACACGATCAATCGCGTCGGCTCGTTCATCGGCGTCGCGGCGCAGTCGGACAACGTTTCGCCCGAGCTCTCGCCGCCGGCCGGCGATCGCGAGACGGCCCGCCTGCTGGGCGAGCGCGTCGCCAAGGCCGCCGTCCGCTGGGCCGCCGGCGCCGCGGCCGCTGAAGCGATCACGACCAAGGCGGCCTAATCGGTCACGGCCGCGGCCGCTCCCCTCCAGCCGTGGCCAGAAAGGCGCGCGCCGAGCCCGGCGCGCGCCTTTCGGCTTCAGCGGGCATGAGCAAGTCGGGCGTCTGGATTGGGCTAGCGCCCAGACTTTGCGGAAAACCCCCTGCTCAAGCTAAGGTTGGCCGATGACCTCGACCTCCCCCCGCGCTCTGCTCGCCTTCCTAACCTTGCTGCTGGCCGCAGGCGGTTGGCAGCTTTGGAGGGCCGCGCATCCGCCGAAAGGCTTTAGTTGCGCCGAACGTTGGGAGCGCTATCGACGTAATGAATGGGTACCAGGCGATAACCCTCGCAGGCTTGCCTGGGAATGTGGTCGAGCGCTGGGACTACCCAGCGCTCGATAGCGCCGACTATTCCTCTTCGCCGACCGGCTGTTCGTAAGCCGCCATCATGGCCATGTTCAGGATCTTGGACACCGAGGCCGACAGCGGCGCGATCTGCACCGACTTCGACAGGCCCAGCAGCACCGGCCCGATCACGGTAGCGCCGCCCAGCGACTGCACCAGCTTGGTCGAGATCGAGGCGGCGTGGATGGCCGGCATGACCAGGATGTTGGCGCTGTCGGTCAGGCGCATGAACGGATAGTTGGCGCGCTTCTCCGGATCCAAGGCCAGCTCGGGCGGCATCTCGCCCTCGTACTCGAAGTCGACGTCCATCTCGTCGAGCATGGCGACGGCCTCGCGCACCTTCTCCGAGCGCAGGCCCATCGGGTTGCCGAAGGTCGAATAGCTCATGAAGGCCACGCGCGGCTTGAAGCCCAGGCGGCGCACGGCGCGAGCGGCCTCGCAGGCGATCTCGACCAGCTCCTCGGCCTCCGGCAGTTCGGTGACGTTGGTGTCGGCCACGAAGATCGTCCGGCCCTTGGCCAGCACCACCGACATGCCCATGATCCGGCCGCCGGGCGCGGGGTCGACGACGCGCAGCACCTCTTCCAGCGCCTGGTCGAAGCTACGGGTGACGCCGGTGACCATGGCGTCGGCCTCGCCCAGGGTGACCATCGAGGCGGCGAAGCTGTTGCGGTCCTGGTTGATCAGGCGCTGGACGTCGCGCTTCAGATAGCCCTGGCGCTGCAGTCGCGCGTAGAGCGCGTCCACATAGTCGGGATTGCGTTCGGACAGGCGGGCGTTGACGATCTCGAGGCCGGCGGTCTCGGGATCGAGGCCCACCAGCTTCATGTTCTCGTGCACCAGGTTTTCACGGCCGCACAGGATCGACTTGCCGTAGCCGCCGGTCTGGTAGGCGTAGGCGGCGCGGATGACGCTGGGGTCCTCGCCCTCGGCGAACACGATGCGCTTGGGGTTGGCCAGCACCGAGCCCGAGATTTTCTGCAGGAAGCCGGCGGTCGGATCCAGGCGCTGGGCCAGGCTGGCGCGGTAGGTGTCCATGTCGGCGATCGGGCGGCGGGCGACGCCGGTGTCCATGGCGGCCTGGGCCACGAACGGCGGCACGTACCAGATCAAGCGCGGATCAAAGGCCGACGGGATGATGTAGTCGGGACCGAACTTCAGCTGGCGGCCGTGATAGGCGGCGGCCACCTCGTCGGGCACGTCCTCGCGCGCCAGCATGGCCAGGGCCTGGGCGCAGGCGATCTTCATCTCGTGGTTCACGCGGCGGGCCCGCACGTCGAGAGCCCCGCGGAAGATGTAGGGGAAGCCCAGGACGTTGTTGACCTGGTTGGGATAGTCCGACCGGCCCGTGCCCATGATCGCGTCCTTGCGGACCCGCTTGACCTCTTCCGGCGTGATCTCCGGATCGGGATTGGCCATGGCGAAGATGACCGGATTCGGGGCCATCGAGGCGATCATCTCGGGCGTGAAGGCGCCCTTGGCGGAAAGACCCAGCAGGACGTCGGCGCCGACCACGGCTTCGGCGAGCGTGCGCTTGTCGGTCTTGACCGCGTGGGCGCTCTTCCACTGGTTCATGCCCTCGGTGCGGCCCTGGTAAAGCACGCCCTTGGAGTCGACGGCGATGCAGTTCTCGGCTCGCACGCCCATGGCCTTGATCAGCTCCAGCGAGGCGATGCCCGCCGCGCCGGGGCCGTTCAGCACGACCTTCACGTCCTCGATCTTCTTGCCGGTGATGTGGCAGGCGTTGATCAGGCCGGCGGCGCAAATGATCGCCGTGCCGTGCTGGTCGTCGTGGAACACCGGGATGTCGAGCAGCTCCTGCAGTTCGGTCTCGATGCGGAAGCACTCGGGGCTCTTGATGTCTTCCAGATTGATGCCGCCGAAGGTCACCCCGATGTTCTTGACCACCGTGATGATCTCGTCGGGGTCCTTGGAGCTGACCTCGATGTCGATCGAGTCGACGTCGCCGAAGCGCTTGAAGAGGACGCTCTTGCCTTCCATGACCGGCTTGGAGGCCAGGGCCCCCAGGTCGCCCAGGCCCAGGATCGCGGTGCCGTTCGAGATCACCGCCACCAGGTTGCCCTTGGAGGTGTAGTCGTAGGCCGCGTCGGGATCGGCGGCGATGGCGTGGACGGGGACGGCGACGCCGGGCGAATAGGCCAGCGACAGGTCGCGCTGGGTCGCCATCGGCTTGGTGGGTGCGATGGCGATCTTGCCGGGGGTCGGATAGCGGTGGAAGGCTAGCGCCTCCGCATCCGTGAAGGTCTTGCGTTCCGCGTCGCTCATCCGGCGTTTCCCATTCCTGCTGCCCAAGTCGATGAAGGGACGCGCCGATCGATGCGAACGCGTCCTTATGCGGCTCAGCGTAGCGACCGGAACCCGGTGTCACAACAGGGCTGACGCCCGAAAAGTCCAGCAAACGCTTGTTGGAATTGGCGTTGCGTCAACCTGGATGACCTTTCGTCACTCGGGCCGAGGTTGACCTCGAGGGGGCGGATGGGCGATCAGCAAGGCGAAGAGCGTAAGAGGAAAGCCGTTGACCCAGCCCGTGAAGATCGCCGTCGCCGGCGCCCTCGGCCGCATGGGCCAGGCCGTGATCCAGACGCTGGAGGGCCGCCATGACGTGGTGCTGGCCGCGCGCTTCGACCGACCCGAGGCGGAAGGCGAACTGCTGGTCAGCGCCGACGCGGCCCTGGCCGCCGCCGACGCCGTGATCGACTTCACCCTGCCGGAGGCCTCGGCCCAGCTGGCCGAAGCCGCCGCCGCCCGCGCCGTCCACCACGCCCACGCGCCGGCCCTGGTCATCGGCTCGACCGGCTTTTCGCCCGAACAGCTGGCCCGGATCGAGGCCGCCGCCGAAAAGGTCGTGATCGTCCGCTCGGGCAATTATTCGCTGGGCGTCAACATGCTGATGGGCCTGGTGCGCCAGGCCGCCGCCGCCCTGCCGGCCTCCGACTGGGACATCGAGGTCTTCGAGGCGCACCACAAGCGCAAGATCGACGCCCCCTCGGGCACGGCCCTGATGCTGGGCGAGGCCGCCGCCGAGGGCCGGGGCGTCGGCCTCGGCCAGGTCGCCGACCGCGGCCGCGACGGCGTCACTGGCCCGCGCAAGGAAGGCGCGATCGGCTTTTCGGTGGTGCGCGGCGGCGGGATCGTCGGCGAGCACAGCGTGATCTTCGCGGGCGAGTCCGAGACCCTGACCCTGTCGCACTCGGCCATCGACCGGGGCCTGTTCGCCCGAGGCGCCGTGGCCGCCGCGGCCTGGACAAAGGGCAAGGCGCCGGGGCTCTATGACATGCAAGACGTGCTCGGCTTTAAGAAGTAGGGATCCAAAGCTGAGCCGGGGGGCTTCTTAGGAACCAGACTTCAGGATCTGATGGCCGAACCCTCCACCGCCGCCGAGCCGAAACAGCCGTCCCGCAAGACGTGGGGGCGCGAGCGGCTGGTCGATCTCGGCCTCGAGGCCGTGTCGCTGTCGATGCTGGCCTTCATCGCCACCGGCCTCGTGGTCTGGTCGGGCCGGCGCGAGATCAGCCGCGAACTGGCGGTCAGCTGGCTGCGCGACCACGGGATCGAGGCCGCCGTCGAGATCGACGACCTCGACGCCACGGGCTTTTCCGGCCGGGTGCGTCTGGGATCGCGCGCCAACCCCGTCTTCGCCGCTGACCGGCTGGAGGTCGCCTACGATCTGGCCGCGCCCTGGACCGGCGAGCGGTTCGGCATCCAGACCAAGGCGGTGCGCCTGGTCCGTCCCAGGGTCTTGGCCAGTGTCGATGAGAAGGGTCGCGTCCGATTCGGCGCGCTTCAGCCCCTGATCGACGAGGCCCTGAAGTCCCCCCGGAAACCCAACGTCCCCGGGCCAGCGATCCTGATCGAGGACGCGCGGCTGGACCTGGCCACGCCAGGCGGCCGCGTCCGCGTCACCGGCGACGCCAGCCTCGACGACGGCCAACTTCTGCGGCTGGACGGACGCCTGGCGCCGCTGCGCTACGCTGTCCCGGACCTGGCGCTGGCCGCCAAGGGCGCGACGGTCTCGGCCCGCAAGCGCGGCGACCGCCTGACGGTCGAGGTGTCCCTGGCGATCGACAGCCTGGAGGCCAAGGATGCGGATTTGGCCGGCGCGGCGGCTAAATTGTCCGCGGACCTGCCCTATCCCGATCTGGCGGCGATGAAGGCGAGCGGTCCCCTGGAGGCGCGGCTGGCGCTGACGGCCCGCAATGGCCGGATCGCCGAGACCCAGGGGAGCGATCTCGCCGTCGACCTGAGCTTGGCCGGGCGCTTCGATGGCGGGCTCGACGCCTTCGCCTTCCTCGGCCGGTCGCGTGGCGCGGTGCGGGGCGATCGCCTGTCGGCGCCCGCCTTGGACGCCCGCGCGGCCAGTCTCTCGCTGAATGCCTCGCGGATCACGATTGGCCGCCGCGATGGGCGCACCTCCTTGCGCGGCGGTGTTCAAACCACGCTTGTCGCGGACCAGGCCTTGGCCGGCGGAATGGCGCTGCGGGGCCTGAAGGCTTCGGCGGATTCGGCCAATCTGGGGCTGGCGCTGGACAGTCAGGGCTTCGTCGTCAACGGCCCGCTGGCGATCGATGCGAGCGCCCAGCGCCTCGCCAACGGCGGCCTGGCGCTCGGCGACGCGCGGCTGGAGGCGACAGGCAAGATCGACCAAGGCCCGGGCGGCCTGACCCTGGCCCTGAATGGCTCGGCCGCAGGCCGCAGCGGCGTCTCCGGCCCTGACGCCGAACGTCTGGCCGGGCTGATCCCCAATCCCGCCTATGGCAAGCCCCTGTCCCGCGCGCTGCGGACGTTCGAGCTGGCCGCGCCCAGCCTCGGGCTGGACATCAAGGCCGGACGGACGCGCGCGACCCTCGCCCAGGGCGCGACCCTGTCGGCTCCGAACGGCGTGAAGGTCGCGGTCGCCGCGCCGAAGGGGCTGCTGCTCGACGCGGGACCGGAGGGCGCGCGCGGCGCGCTGCAGGTGTCGCTGACGGGTGGCGGACTGCCGACGGTCAAGGCGCTGGCGCCGCAGTGGCGGATGGCCGGCGGCGTCCTGACCTCGCCGCTGTCGATCGCCGTCGAGAACTTCGACCTGCCGCCGGTCGAGGGCGTCACCGGCCAGGTGGACGGCCAGGCGCGGCTGGCGGGCGGCCGTTTCACCCTGACGACGTCCAAGTGCTCGCCGCTGACGGCCAAGGCCTATGCGCTGGGCGACAATCCGGTCACCGACATCAAGGCCAGGCTCTGCCCGACCAAGGCGCCGCTGCTCCTGGCGGGCGCGAACGGCTGGAGCGCGGCGCTGAGGTTCGAGGACGGCGAGGGCGCCCTGGCCGTCGCCCAGGCCAAGCTTCAAGGGATCAAGGGCGAGGCCAGTCTCGGCGGGGCCGGCGGCTTCGACCGGGCCAGCGTTCGGGTCGATAGCGCGGCGGTCGCCGACGTCGCCCCCGAGCGGCGCTTCAATCCGATCCTGGCCCAGGGCCAGTTGGCGCTCACGGGCGGCGTCTGGGGCGGGACCTTCCAGGGCGCGACGCCCACGGGCGCCCCGCTGGGCGAAATCCGCCTGCGGCATGTGGTGGCGACCGGCAAGGGCCAGGCCGATATCGACGCCTCCAAGCTGGTCTTCGCCAAGGACGGCCTGCAGCCCGGCGACCTGTCGCCAATGGCCGGCTTCGCGCGCGAGGCCAAGGGACCGGCCAGCTTCACCGGCGTCTTCGCCTGGGATGACCAGGGCGCGATCAGCCGCGGCCGGCTCGTGGCCGACCGCATCGACTTCACCAGCCCGATCGGCTTCGTCGCCACGCTGGACGGCGCCGTCGACTTCGACAGCCTCGCGCCCCTGACCACGCGGCCGGGTCAGTCCTTGCAGGTCGTGCGCATCGATTCCCTGGTGCCGCTGACAGCGGTGGAGTCGGTGTTCCAGCTCGGCGCCGACGCCCTGCACATCTCCAAGGCGACGTTCGAGGCGGCCAAGGGGCGGATTTCGATCGAGCCGACCGACGTGCCCCTGGCGGCCGACAAGACCATCAAGGGCGTGATCGTGGTCGAGCATCTGGACCTGGGCGAACTGATCGCCGCCTCGTCCCTGGCCGAGAAGGTCAAGGTCCAGGCGGTGGTCGACGGCCGCCTGCCGTTCACCTTCGGACCCGAGGGGCTGCGCTTCCAGGAGGGCAAGATCAGCGCCATCCAGCCGGGTCGGCTGGAGATCTCGCGGGCGGCCCTGTCCAATGTCGCCGCCAGCCCGGCCGACGCGCCCGGCGCGCCGCCCGCCCAGCCGGCCCAGGTCAACGCCATCCAGGACTTCGCCTACCAGGCCATGGAGAACCTGGCCTTCGACCAGCTGGAGGCTGGGGTGAACAGCACCGACAAGGGGCGGCTGGGGATCCTGTTCCACATCAAGGGCCAGCATGATCCGAAGGTCCCGGAAAAGGCGCGGGTGGGCATTCTCGACCTGATCCGGGGCCGCGCGTTCGACAAGCGCATCGCCCTGCCGGCCAAGACGCCGGTCGATCTCACCCTCGACACGTCGCTGAACTTCGACGAGCTTCTGGCGGACTGGCGTAGCTGGTTCGAGCGCCAGGGGTCGGACAGCCCGCCTCGTTCAGGTCCGGTTCAACCGTGACCGGTCATTCTGAAGACGAACTGGAGACTAGACGCATGAGAAAGCGCGCCCTGTTGCTGGGCCTGGCCATGACGGGGGCGTTGGCCGCCGCCTGCACGCCCACCGTTCGGGTCAAGGTTGATCCGATCAACATCTACGCCAAGCTGGACGCCGATGTGCGCGTGCGGCTGGACAAGGAAGTCCAGTCGCTGATCCAGCAGAACCCGAACCTGTTCTAAGCAAGGAGGACCGACATGATCCGCAAGACGATGACGGTTCTGGCGCTGGGCCTGGCGATGACCGCCGCCGGCGCGAACCTGGCGCTGGCCCAATCGGCCGCCGCGAAGGCCGCCGTGGACTCCGCCAAGGCCGCCGGCACGGTCGGCGAGCAGGCCGACGGCTATCTGGGCATCGTGTCCGGCGGCGACGCGGCCCTGCGCGCGGCCGTGGCCGAGATCAACACCGGCCGCGCCGCCGCCTACAAGGACATCGCCGCCAAGACCGGCGTGACGCCCGAGGCCGCGGGCCAGGCCACCGCCAAGCAGCTCTATGGCCGCCTGGCGCCTGGCCAGTACTGGAAGCCCCTGGATGGCGGCTGGGTGAAGAAGTAATCGCGTAACGTCATCCCGCGTCTCAGGCGCGGGATGACGGCCGGCCATCGGGGCCCTAAACAGCCTTCATGTCCGCCTCGCGCCAGCGCCTGCTTCCCTACGCCGCCCTGATGGCCGCGATCGTTGTCCTGTGCGTGGGGACGTCCTTCGCCAAGGGCCTGTTCCCGCTGGTCGGCGCCCAAGGCACGACGGCCTATCGCGTCGGCTTCTCGGCCCTGATCCTGCTGCTGGTCTGGCGGCCCTGGCGTCATCCGCTATCGCGCGCGGACCTGGGCCGCATCGCCGCCTATGGCGCGGTGATGGGCTTGATGAACCTCTGCTTCTACATGGCGATCCGCACCGTGCCGCTGGGCCTGGCGATCGCGATCGAGTTCATGGGGCCGCTCGCCGTGGCGGTGGCCAGCTCGCGCAAGCTGATCCATTTCCTTTGGATCGGCCTGGCGGTCCTGGGTCTTGCCCTGCTGCTGCCGATCGATCCCGGCGCCAAGCCCCTCGATCCGGCCGGCGTCGGCTTCGCCTGCGCGGCGGCGGTGATGTGGGCCCTGTACATCATCCTGGGCAAGCGGACCGGACACCTGCACGCGGGACGCTCGGTGGCCCTGGGCATGACGACGGCGGCCCTGATCGTCGCGCCGATCGGCGTCATCTCGGCCGGCGCCAGCCTGTTCCACCCGAAGGTGGTGCTGCTGGGACTGGTCGTCGCCGTGCTGTCCAGCGCCATCCCCTATTCGCTGGAGATGATCGCCCTGCGCGGCATCCCCAAGCGCAGCTTCGGCGTCGTGCTGAGCGCCGAACCGGCCGTCGGTGCGCTGGCGGGGCTCATCATCCTGGGCGAGCATCTCGCCGCCTCGCAATGGCTGGCCATCGGGGCGATCATTTGCGCCTCGGCGGGCGCGATCCTGACCACGCCCGCCGAGGCCGTGGCCGAGGAGATCGCGCCTTAGGCAAGTTCGCCGGACCGCTCTTCCCGCGACATCATGACTCTTGAGCGACTCGCTCAGTGGACTGAAGCTTCGATCACGTCCGCTTGGAGCGTTGTCATGACGATCAGTGCGTTCGAGAAACAGCTTATGGGTTACGGCCTGACCACGGCCGAGATTCACTACCACCTGCCCGACCATCCCCACCTGCTGCAGCTCTATGTCTGGCAGGACTATGACCTGGCCCCGAAATTCCCGACCCTGAAGGGTTTTCTGGACTTTTGGGCCAAGGAGCTGGACGGGGTGCTGCACTCGGTCCGGGTAGCCCACAACAAGCTGATCGGCCCCCGCGAGTGGCGGGCCGTGAACGGGGTCTTCACGCTGCAATAGTTTCGCTGGGCTTGCTTCGGACGCCCGCCGACCGTAACTCCCGGGCGATGAGCGCTGGAGCCAAGATCTGCGGACTGTCGACGCCCGAGACGGTCAAGGCCGCCTTTGACGGCGGCGCGGCCTTCCTGGGCTTCGTCTTCTTCGCGAAGAGCCCCCGTAACCTCACGCCCGAAGCCGCCGCGCGGCTGGTCGAACCGGTCCGCGGCCGGGGCGTGAAGACGGTGGCGGTCACCGTCGATCCCGATGATGCTTTGATCGACCGCCTGATGGCGACGATGCGGCCCGACCTGATCCAGGTCCACGGCAAGGAGACGCCCTCGCGCGTCCGCGAGATCGCCGCCCGCGCCGGGGTCGGGGTGATCAAGGCGTTTTCCGTCTCGACGACGGCGGATGTCGACCAGGCGGCCGCCTTCGACGGCGTCGCCGAGCACCTGATGTTCGACGCCAAGCCCGTGGAAGGCTCGGCCTTGCCGGGCGGAACGGGCGCGCGGTTTGACTGGGGCCTGCTGTCCGGCCGCCGGTTTTCGCGCCCGCATTTCCTGGCCGGAGGCCTGGATCCGTGGAACGTGGCCGAGGCGATCACGGTGTCGGGAACCCCGTTCGTGGACGTTTCCTCTGGCGTGGAGCGCGGTCCCGGCCTAAAGGACCCCGCTCTGATCTCGGCGTTCCTGGACGCCGTCAAACGCGCCTGACTGCTGGAAAGCTCTCGTGAACGCTCCCGCGAAACCCAACGATTACTCGGCCTATCCGGACGCGAACGGCCGGTTCGGCGACTTCGGCGGCCGCTATGTGGCCGAGACGCTGATGCCGCTGGTGCTGGATCTCGGCAAGGCCTATGCCGAGGCCAAGGCCGATCCGGAATTCCAGGCTCAGCTGACGAGCTACAACACCCATTACGCCGGCCGGCCCAGCCCGCTCTATTTCGCCGAGCGCCTGACCGAGCACTTCGGCGGGGCCAAGATCTATTTCAAGCGCGACGAGCTGAACCACACCGGCTCGCACAAGATCAACAACGCCCTGGGCCAGATCCTGCTGGCCATGCGCATGGGCAAGACCCGGATCATCGCCGAGACGGGCGCGGGCCAGCACGGCGTGGCCACCGCCACCGTCTGCGCGCGCTTTGGCCTGCCGTGCGTCGTCTACATGGGCGCCACCGACGTCGAGCGTCAGAAGCCGAACGTCTTCCGCATGAACCTGCTCGGGGCCGAAGTGCGTCCGGTGACCTCGGGCACCGGCACCTTGAAGGACGCCATGAACGAGGCGATGCGCGATTGGGTCACCAATGTGCACGACACCTACTATCTGATCGGCACGGCCGCCGGCCCGCACCCCTATCCAGTGATGGTCCGCGACTTCCAGAGCGTGATCGGCGCAGAGGCGCGCGAGCAGATCCTGGAGATGGAAGGCCGCCTGCCCGACGCGGTGGTCGCCTGCATCGGCGGGGGCTCCAACGCCATCGGCCTGTTCCACCCGTTCCTGAACGACTCCGGCGTGCGGCTGATCGGCGTCGAGGCGGCCGGCCACGGCGTCTCCACCGACAAGCACGCCGCGTCGCTGACGGGCGGGCGTCCGGGCGTGCTGCACGGCAACAAGACCTATCTGCTGCAGGACGACGACGGCCAGATCATCGACGCCCACTCGATCTCGGCGGGTCTCGACTATCCCGGCATCGGCCCCGAGCACTCGTTCCTGCACGAGGTCGGCCGCGCCGAATATGTCTCGAGCACCGACGAGGAGGCCCTAGCGGCGTTCCAGCTGTGCTCGACCCTCGAAGGCATCATCCCGGCGCTGGAGCCGGCCCACGCCCTGGCCCGCGTCGGCGAGATCGCCCAGGAGCTGGGCAAGGACAAGATCGTGGTGATGAATCTCTGCGGTCGCGGCGACAAGGACATCTTCACGGTGGCCGAAGCGCTCGGACGCAAGATCTAGGACCGACCCCGCGTGACCAAAGACCGTATCGACCGCCGCTTCGCGGATCTGAAGGCTCAGAACCGCGCCGGCTTCGTGACCTATGTGATGGCCGGCGATCCTGACGCGGCCACGACGCTTAGCGTGCTGAAGGGCCTGCCGGCCGCCGGCGCCGATTTGATCGAGCTGGGTTTCCCCTTCTCCGATCCGATGGCCGAGGGGCCGACCATCCAGCGCGCCGCCCAGCGTGGCCTGAAGTCCGGCATGACCCTGCAGGGGACGCTGAACCTCGTCGCCGCCTTCCGCGAGGGCGACCAGGACACGCCGATCATCCTGATGGGCTATCTCAATCCGGTCCTGCACCGGGGCTTCGAGAGCTTCGCCGCCGCCGCCGCCAAGGCCGGGGTCGACGGCCTGATCATCGTCGACTGCCCGCCCGAGGAAGCCGACCCGCTATCGGACGCGTTGGAAGCCGAGGGCATCGCCCTGATCCGCCTGGCTGCCCCGACCACCGATGACGCGCGCCTGCCGATGGTCGTGCGCCGCACCTCGGGCTTCGTCTATTACGTGTCGGTCGCCGGGGTGACCGGCGTGAAGTCGGCCGACGCGGCCGAGGTCGCGCCCGCCGTCGAACGCCTTCGTAAGGCTTCGGGCCTGCCGGTGGCGGTGGGCTTTGGCATCCGCACCCCGAATCAGGCCGCCGCCGTGGCCAAGGTGGCCGACGCGGCCGTCGTGGGCTCTGCTCTTGTGGATGAAATCGAATCCGCGGCTCGGTTGAACGAAAACGTGACCGAGAAGGTTCTTCTAAAAGCGTCGGAGCTGGCTAAGGCTGTGCGTTCGGCGCGAGTCGGGACGAAGTGAGGCTCTAAGGCTATGGCTATGGCTGAACCCCAGGACCCGAAGAAGGGCGACAAGAAAGCAGCGAGCGACCGCCGAGGCGGCGGCTGGCTGTCGCGGATCGCGCCCGGCGTGCGCGGCGCGTTCTCCAAGCGCGAGACGCCCGAGAACCTTTGGGTCAAGTGCCCGGACACGGGCGAGATGATCTTCCGCTCCGACCTGGAGGCGGCCCTGTGGGTCACGCCGGCCGGTCGCCACATGCGGATCGGGCCGGAAGCCCGCTTCAAGTTCACCTTCGACGACGGCCAGTACGAGGCCCTGCCGACTCCGTCGGTCGTCGAGGACCCGCTGCACTTCTCCGACGGCAAGCCCTACAAGGACCGCCTGGCCGCCGCCCGCAAGGCGACGGGCGAGCCCGACGCCATGGCCATCGGCTATGGCAAGGTCGGCGGCGTCGACGCCGTGGTGTTGGTCCAGGACTTCGCCTTCATGGGCGGTTCGCTGGGCATGGCCGCCGGCGAGGGCTTCATCGCCGCCGCCAAGGCCGCGCTTGAGCGAGAAGTCCCGCTGATCGCCTTCACCGCCGCCGGCGGCGCGCGGATGCAGGAAGGCGCGCTGTCGCTGATGCAGATGGCCCGCACGACCCTGGCCATCAACGAGCTGAAGGACGCGGCCCTGCCTTACGTCGTGGTCCTCACCGACCCGACCACGGGCGGCGTCACCGCCTCCTACGCCATGCTGGGCGACGTCCATCTGGCCGAGCCGGGCGCCCTGATCGGCTTCGCCGGTCCGCGCGTTATCGAGCAGACCATCCGCGAGACCCTGCCCCCCGGCTTCCAGCGCTCGGAATATCTGGTCGAGAAGGGCATGGTCGACCGCGTCACGCACCGCAAGGAGCTGCCGCAGGTCCTGGGCTCGATCCTGGGCACCCTGATGATGGGCCGCGCCCGCAAGGCCGCGTAAGGCGGCCTTGGCCGAGCACCTCCGCGCCCACGACGCCGCCCTGGAGCGGCTGAAGGCGCTGCATCCCAAGCTGATCGACCTGTCGCTGGACCGGATGCGGCGGCTTTGCGCCGCCTTGGGCGATCCGCAGGACCGTCTGCCGCCGGTGATCCACGTCGCCGGCACCAACGGCAAGGGCTCGACGGTCGCCTATCTGCGCGCCATGGCCGAGGCGGCGGGCCTCAAGGTCCACGTCTTCACCTCGCCGCATCTGGTGCGCTTTTCCGAGCGGATCCGCTTGGCCGGAGCCCTGATCACCGACGAGCATCTGGCCGACGTGCTGGACCGGGTCGAGGCGGCCAACGCCGGTCACGAGATCACCTTCTTCGAGATCACCACGGCCGCGGCCTTCGTCGCCTTCGCCGAGGTTCCGGCCGACCTCTGCATCGTCGAGGTGGGGCTGGGCGGCATTCTCGACGCCACCAACGTCATCCAGCGGCCGGCGGTCAGCGTCATCGCCCCGGTCGACATCGACCACCGGGAGTTCCTGGGCGACACCATCGGCAAGATCGCCGTGGAGAAAGCTGGAATCATCAAGCCCGACGCGCCGGCCGTCTCGGCGCGCCAGGATCCCGAGGCCGAGGACGTGCTGGACACGACCGCCGCCCTGGCCGGCGTCGAGCTGACCCTGATGGGCCGCGACTTCGACGCCTGGAACGAGCGCGGTCGGCTGCTGGTGCAGATGCAGGACCGCCTGCTGGACCTGCCCGCGCCCTCGCTGCCCGGCGAGCATCAGTTCGCCAACGCCGGTCTCGCCGTAGCCGCCTTGCTCGCCCTGGGCGATTCTCGCATCGACGAGGCCGCGATGGGGAAAGGGATCGCCGGCGCGGTGTGGCCGGCCCGCTTCCAACGCCTGATCGCGGGCCCTCTGGCCGAGCGCGCCAAGGCGGCCGGCGCAGACCTCTGGCTGGACGGCGGTCACAATCCGCACGCCGGCCGGGCCGTGTCGCGCGCCGTCGCCGACCTCGCCGCCCGCGACGGTCGGCCCGTGGCGCTGATCTCCGGTCTGCTGGCCAACAAGGACGCGACGGGCTTCTTCACGCCGTTCCGGGGCGTGGCGGCCAAGGTTTTCACCGTGACCTTCGAAGGCCACGCCGCCGCCAGCGCGGCCGAGACCGCCGCCGCCGCCGAGCTGGCCGGCCTGCGCGCCGCCGCCTGCGACGGCGTCGAGGACGCGCTGAGCCGCGCGCTTCAGCTGGAGCCGACGCCGCACGTGCTGATCTGCGGTTCGCTGTACCTGGCCGGCGAGGTGCTGGCGATGAGTCCCGAGACCTGGCCGACTTAAGGGCGTAAGGCTGGGGGACGCCGATAGGGCGGCACGGCCCGCCGGACATCCTCGGCGAGCGCGCCCGCCCTGGCAGGAACCGCCGATGGCCAAGGGTCAGAAGAAGTCGAACAAGGAAATCCGCAAACCGAAGGCCGAGAAGAAGACCCCGCCGCCGGCGGTTTCGCCGTTCATCGTGACGCCCAAGAAATAGGGACCACGAAAAACGCCCGCCCCGGAAGCCGGAGCGGGCGTCTTCAATTCAGCGGCGGAAGGCGCTTAGGCCGCCTGGACGCCGGCTTCGTTGAGCCATTCCAGGATCTTCTGCTTGGGCATGGCGCCGACCTTCATCGAGGTCATCTGGCCGTCGCGGAACAGCATCATGGTCGGGATGCCGCGAACGCCATAGCGCGACGGGGTCGTCGGGCTGTCCTCGATATTGACCTTGGCGATGGTCACCACGTCGGCCAGCTCTTCGGAGAGCTGCTCCAGCGCCGGGGCGATCTGCTTACAGGGACCGCACCACTCGGCCCAGAAGTCGACCAGCACGGGCTTGCTGGCCTTCAGGACGTCGGCTTCGAAGGTGGCGTCGGTCACCGCAACGGTGCTCATGGCTTGCTCCAGTCTGGCGTCGCGCGGCGGTTTCCGGCGCGGAGGACGCGATCAAATTCTAAATTACCCGGAGTCGCTCCGGGCGGTTGTCCAAAGATGTAGGGGGCCAGGGCGCGTCCGGCAACGGGATTAAGCCAGCCTGGCCAGCGCCTCGGCCATCACCTTTTCTGGAACCGGCATCAGCTTCGGACCATCCGTCCACACCAGCGCCGCCTCGATCGCGCGGCCCGGGAACACCTCGCGCAGCACCGCCGCATAGACCGCCATCTGGGCCAGATAGGCCGGATCGGCGTCCTCGATGCGGTCGGGCGAGGGGCGGTTGGTCTTGTAGTCGATAACGAGGACGCGGCCCTCGTCCACCACCAGCCGGTCGACGCGGCCCGAGACGGCCAGGCCCTTGGGCAGATGGACGCTGGTTCCGGCCAGCGCCACCTCGGCGCGGGAGCCGGGGCCGAACACGGCGGCGAAGCGCGCGTCGTCCAGCACCCCGAAGGCCGCCGCCGCCATCTCCTCGCGCTGATCCTCGGTCAGGTCGCGCTCGGCCGCCAGCAGCCGCCGCGCGGCGCTCGCCCGCTGGTCGGGCGCTAGATCCGGTAGGATCTGCAGCAGCTTGTGCACCAGCTCGCCCCGCCGATAGCGGCCCAAGCCCGCGACGCGGGCCAGAGGCGAGGGGGCGGGGACGCGGGCGTTGTCCTCGATCCGCGACGGCGCCGCATAGCGGGCCGCCGCCGGCTCTGGCGGGGCGGCATGAGTCATCCAGGCGGGCGCGGCGGCGGGGACGCGGACATCCTCCTCGGCGCGTGGCGCGGGCTCGGGGTCCGGGCCGTAACGGAGGAAGGCGGTCTCGTCCTCGCCGATCGTCCGAACGTGCGGCGCGATGTCCGAGTGTGCGAAGGCGCTCCGGACGGCCGCGTACCAGCCGCCGACCTTGTCGTCCTTGGTGCGGGCGTCGATACGGCCGCACAGGATCAGCCGGTCCCGCGCACGGGTCAGGGCGACATACAGCAGGCGCAGCGCCTCCTGGCTTTCCTTGTCGTCGCGCAGGCGGCGGGCCTTGGCCGAGGCCTCGCAGTCGCCCTTGCTGGAGCCGCACCAGAGCAACGCCCCGTCCTCGGTCACCAGCAGCGGCGAGCCGCCGGCCCCGCGCTTCACCGTGGTCTCGGGCAGGAAGACGATCGGCGCTTCCAGGCCCTTGGAGCCGTGGGCGGTCATCACCCGCACCTCGCGCCGCGCGCCCTCCATCTCGCGCTTGACGATGATGTCCAGGGCCGCGAAGTCGGCGACCAGGGCCTCGAGGTCGCGCACCCCGCGCTGCTCGGCCTCCATCACCTGGGCCAGGAACTCGTCGAGCGCTTCTTCGGCCTCGGCGCCCAGGCGGGTCAGCACCTTGGCGCGGTGCGAGCGTCCGCCCTCGTCTGTCAGGCCCAGCCAGGCGGCGTAGAACTCGAACGGTTGCCGGCGGCGACCCTCGATCAGGGCCCAATCGAGTACGGCGTGCGCGGCCGCCCATTCGGCGTGCTCCCCGGACCGCCGCTGGAGCTCGGTCCAGAGGGTGGCGCGCCGTCCCTTGGCGAGCGCGTAGATATCGTCATCGGAAAGGCCGCAGAACGGCGCCTTCAGCAGCGCCGCCAACGTGAGATCATCGTCCGGGAACAGGACGAAGCGGCCCAGGGCCAGCAGGTCCTCGAAGGCGATGTGGCTGGACAGCGACAGGCGGTCGGCGCCGGCCACCGGCACGCCGCGCCGCTTGAGGGCGCGGATGATCTCCTCGAACAGCACCTTGCGGCGGCGGACCAGGACGAGGATATCGCCGGCATGGGCGGCGCGGTGGCGGCCCAGCTCCTTGTCGAACACCGCGTCGCCGCGCTTGAGAATGGCGGCGGTCTCGGCGGCGATAGCCTCGGCCAGGCGCCGGTTGGCGCTGCGCTCGCCCTCCGCGTCCAGCGGCGCCTCCCAGGCCTCGCGCTCCTCGCCGGGCAGCTCGCGGGTGAGCGGCCAGAGATCGACACAGCCCGGATGGCCGTAGCGGAACAGTTCATGGCGAACCAAGTCCTGGCCGACCGGCGGCGGCACGCCCTCGCGGGTCTCGGGATCGGAGAACAGGGCGTCGACGAAGCTCAGCACCTCGCGGGTCGAGCGGTACGACACGGTCAGCGGCACGCCCTTGCCCACCGCTCCCACCGCCTCGATCCGGGCGATGTAGCCTTGGGTCTCTTCCAGCAGGCGCGTGGGGTCGGCGCCCTGGAACGAATAGATCGACTGCTTCTCGTCGCCGACGATGAACAGGGTCCGCTCGGCCCGGCGGCCGCTCCAGCCCTCGGACGTCGCGCCCGCGAAGAAGTCGGCGGTCAGGGCGCGCAGGATCTCCCACTGCTCGGGGGCGGTGTCCTGGGCCTCGTCCAACAGGATGTGATCAACGCCGCCGTCTAGCTTGTAGAGCACCCAGGCGGCTTCGACCTTCTCGGTCAGCAGGACGCGGGTCTTGTCGATCAGGTCGGTGAAGTCGAGCGCCCCTCGCGCGTCCTTCTCGGCCATGTGGCGCTCGATATAGAGGCCGGCCAGCAGCAGGGCGTTCTGGGTGTCCTCGGCCACCTTGGCGGCGCGGACCTGTTCGCGGGCGGCCTCCAGCTTGGCCTGTTCCAGCAGCAGGGCCTCGCGCAGGTCCTCGCGGCTCTTGAGGCCCGAGGTCTTGGCCGGCCAGGTCGCCGGCGTGCCCTCGCCGCCCTCGGTGAACAGCGCGCGAAGGGCCAACTCCAGCGTCGCGTCCGGATCGCGGGCCACGGCGGCCAGGGCCTCGGCATATTTGGCGTCCTGCTTGCCGCCGCCGTCGAACAGCACCGTGGCCGCCGCGCGCCAGGCGCCGAGATCGAGGCGCGCCATGGCCTTGGCGGCCAGCGCTTCGGCCGAGGTCGGCGCGTCGAAGCCGCAGCGCGTCCAGGCGTCGGCGATCGCTTCGGCGAGGCCGCCGCAGCGCTGGACATAGGCCACGATCTGGCCGCGCCGCGCCTCGAAGCCGGCGAACATCGCCTCGAAGCTCTGGAAATCCAGCGCCACCGAGAAGCGGGCGTAGGCTTCCGCGAACGCGTCGTCATGGGTGTCGACCCAGGCGGCCACCGACCGGCGGGCGGCGCGGGCGATGGCGGCGCCGGCCTGGTCGTCCATCACCGTGAAGCCCGGCGAGACGCCGGCCTCCAGCGGGAAGCGCCGCAGCAGCTTCTCGCAGAAGGCGTGGATGGTCTGGATCTTCAGGCCGCCGGGCGTCTCCAGCGCCTGGGCGAACAGGGCGCGGGCCTCGGACAGGCGGCGCGCGTCGTAGACCTCGTCGCCTTCGCCGACCAGCTTGGCCAGTTCGGCGCGGAGGTCGGCGTCGCTGGTCACCGACCATTTGCCCAGGCGCTCGAACAGGCGTCGCTGCATCTCGGCGGCGGCGGCCTTGGTGTAGGTGACGCACAGGATCGCCTCGGGCGGCACCTTGGCCAGCAGCAGGCGCGCGACCCGGTCGATCAGGGTCTTGGTCTTGCCCGAGCCGGCGTTAGCCGTGACGAAGGCCGAGATCGCCGGATCGGCGGCGATGCGCTGAGGATCATGCGTCATCAGAAAGATGCTCCCCTGCGTTGCGGGGGAGCTGTCGCGGAGCGACTGAGGGGGCTAATGCGGCCTGCGTCCAGCTTGCCCCCTCCGGCCCTCTGGGCCACCTCCCCCGCAGCGCGGGGGAGGATCTGGAAGACGAGCGGCCTCATTCGCCCTCTCCGTCGTCGCCGCTGGTCGACCATTCGAACACCCGCGCTAGGTGGGCGTAGTCGCCGGGATGTTCTTTCACGAACTGTGGGGCGACCCGCGAGCGGTAGGGCTCGTCGGGATCGTCGTAGCGGGCGATCAGCTTGACCAGGCCGTCCATCGCCTTGCGCGCGGCCTCCTCGCTCTCGCCGTTGGCCAGGGCGCGGACCTGCTCTTCGCCGGCGGGCCGCCGTCCGGTGACGCGGACATAGGTCAGCTCGCCGGGCGTGGGGCTGCCCAGGTCGGGGAAGCCGCCGTTCATCAGGATCGCCGCCGTCAGGGTCAGCTGCGGCGAGAAGCCGGTGTCGACCTGCTTCTGCGACGGCGCGGCCCCGGTCTTGTAGTCGAGGATATGCGCCGTCCCGTCCGGCGACGGCTCGATCCGGTCGGCCTTGGCGGTCAGGGTGAAGGGGCGGCCGTTGATCGAGAGCTCCAGCTTGCCCTCGGCCTCGACCACGATCTTGCGCGCGCCGGCGCGGCGATGGCGCTCCCAGTCGGCGACCCACTGGGCGGCCTCGCGGGCCAGGGCCTTCTCGCGGGTTAGCGCCGTCGGCGGCATGCCGGCGCCGACCAGGGCCTCGATATAGAAGCGCTCGAACACGGCGGCCGCGTCGGCCGGCACGGCGTCGGGATAGGTCTCGGCGAACTTTTCGAAGGCCGCGTGGATGGCCGTGCCGCGCGCGCGCGCCTCGACCGGCTCGTCGGGGCGCTCCAGCGGGTAGAGCTTCAGAATATCGCGCGCCCAGACGGCGTAGGGATCGCGGGTCAGGGCCTCGACGCGCGTGACGGCCATCTTGCGCGGACGATCCTCGACCGGCGGGCGCGGTTCGGGGCGCTTGATCGGCGCATAGGGCTCGGGCGCGTCGAGGGTGCGAACCCAGTCCAGCACGTCGTCGCGGCGGGGCAGAGAAAGACCCGCCCCGGCCGCCAGGGTCTTCAAGCGCCACAGCCAGCGCGACTCCACGGCCGGCGCGCCGCCGCGCCGCTCGCAATGGACCAGCACGACGTCGGGGGCGCTGGCGGCCTGGGCGAAGTCGTGGGCGGTCAGGCCCACCCGGCGCTCGGGCGGCGGCAGGCCCAGGCGCGAACGCATCGGCCGCGACAGGAACGGATCGATCGGCGCGCCTTGGGGCCAGACGCCTTCCTCCAGCCCCGCCAGCACCAGGCGGTCGGCGCGGACCAGTCGGGCCTCGATCGCGCCCAGGATGCGCAGGCGCGGGTGGGTGGCGCCGCCGACCCGGACGGTCTCCTCGTTGACCAGGCGGTCGAGAATGTCGGCGAAGGCCTGGGGCGAGGCGTCGGGCAGGGGCTCGCCGTCCTGGATCAGGGCGGCCATCAGCGCGCCCAGGCATTCGCCCGCGCCGCCGGCCCACAGGCGCGCGGGCGCGATCAAGCCTTCCAGCGCCTCGACCAGGGCCTTGGCCGCGTGGCAGGGGCGGGCGAAGCCGTCGGCATAGGGGCTGGCGGCGTGGTCGACGGCGGCCAGCACGCGGTCGCACAGCGCCAGGGCCTCGGGGGCGTCCTTGAGCCGCGCGCGCAGTCCCTCGGCCGAGCCCGGCGCGGCGCCGCGCAGGCCCTTGCGTTCCAGCAGGGCGGCGGCCGGCGCCTCGTCCTCGCCCAGCACCAGCGGGTGCTTGGCCACGGCCAGCAGGCGCACGGGGTTCAGCGGCTCCTCGACCAGGCGCGCGAAGTGCAGGGCCAGGATCGCCGAGCCGGCGGCGGCCAGCGGCGCGCCGGCCGAGCTGTCGGGGATCACGCCCCAGCGCTGCAGGCGCGTCATCACCCGGCGGGCCAGGGTCTGGTCGGGGGTCACCAGGGCGGCGGTCTTGTCCGGCGTCTCCAGCGCCTCGCGCAGCAGCAGCGCGCATGCGCCGGCGGCCTCTTCCTCGGCGCGGGCGGCGATGACGGAAAAGCCCGTCAGCCCCTCGGCGATGGGGTCGAGGTCCGGGGCCTCGGCGCGCAGGGCGGCGATCTGGGCCAGCCAGTCGGCGGTGGCTTCGGCCGGGCGCAGGGCCTCGTTGACGATCCGCCGCCGCCAGCGGCCCCGACTGTCGGCGTCCGGGACCCAGGCGCGGACGTCGCCTCGGCTGACGCCGGCCCGGTCCAGCAGGCGCTTCATGGCGCCCTGCGGGTGCTGCTCGCCCTGGCTGCCCTCGATCCGATCCCAGGCGCTGTCGGCGAGATCCTCGTCGAGGCCGGGCAGGACCACCGCGCCCTTGGGCGCGGCGGCGACGACGCGCAGCAGGTCGGCGGTGGCGGGAGCAGTGCCGGTGGAGCCGGCGGCGACCAGCACCTCGGTCGGCGGATTCTCCGACCACTGTTTCTCCAACGCGCGCAGCAGACGAACCCGGCGTTCGGACACGTCGATCAGGCCGAGATCCTTCAGCCGCTCGGGCCAGGCGCGCAGCACCGCCTTCAGGAACCTTGCCGAGACCTGCCAGTGCTGGGCCAGATCGCCCTCGGCCAGGCCGTCCAGCCTGTCCTGGAAGGCGATCTCCTCGATCTGGCAGCTGTCGAGGAAGTCCGACAGGGCCTTGGCCAGCTCCAGGGCCTGGACTGGGCCGGGCTTGAACGACAGCAGGCTTCCGTGATCGACCACCAGCCGCGCCAGCTCGAAGCGGCGGCGGCGCGAGGCGATGGCCGGCGGCAGGTCGATGGCCAGTTCGCCCGGCTCGAACGGCGGTTCGCCTTCGTCCAGATCGCCCAGCGGCCGGATCTGCGGCAGCAGCAAAGCCCGCCCACCGCCGACCGCCAGGAAGGCGTCGGCCAGGGCGCGGGCGCCGCGGCGGGTGGGGGTCAGGACCGTGGCGCGGGGCAGGGCTTCCGGCCCCAGCGGCTCGAGGGCGTTCAGCAGGCCGCGCGCCAGGTCGTCGACGAACGGCCGGTGCGCGGGGATCGAGAACCAGCGCGGCCCCTCACGTTCGAAGAAGGGGGCCGGCGCGCTCATGCCTGGGAGAGCCTCGCCTGGGCCGCCTCGCGGGCGACCGGATCGCCGACGTGCATCCAGAGACCCTCGGGCGCCACGCCGTGGACGCGGCCCTGGGCGGCGAGCGTCTTCCAGAGCGGGGTCAAGGAGAACGGGCCCTCGGGACCGTCCTTGACGATGGCGGGGTCACAGATGTGGACGCCGACATAGACGAAGGGACCGGTCTCGCCGGGCCCCTTGAAGCGCACCGCGCCGTCGGCCTCCAGGAACACGTCGCCGCTGTCGTGGAAGCCCAGCGAGGTGGCGGTCGGCGCCAGCATCAGGCAGACGTCCATGCTGGACGGGTCCCAGGCGGCGACCATGGCGTCGAGGGCCGGAGCGCCGGCCTCGATCCACACCGAGTCGATATTGGCGACCCAGACCGGGCCTTCGCCCAGCAGCGGCAGGGCGTGCTTGAGGCCGCCGCCGGTCTCCAGCGCCTGCGGGCGTTCGTCCGAGATGACGATCCGGGGCGCGAGGCCCTTGGCGGCGCGGTCCTTCAGGTGCGCCTCCAGCCGATCGGCGAAGGCGTGGACATTGACGACGGCGGTCTCGACCCCGGCGGCGGCCAGGCGATCCAGCATGTGGTCGATCAGGGCCTTGCCGCCGACCTCGACCAGGGCCTTGGGGCGGTCGTTGGTCAAGGGTCGCATGCGGGTGCCGAGGCCGGCGGCCAGCACCATGGCGACTTTCGGCCCGCTCATCGGCGCGTCTCCACGGGGACGTAGCGGTCGAACCAGGCTTTGAGGTCGGCGAGGGCTGGATCGGCGAAGCAGGCGTCCAGATAGACCCACAGGCGGGGGATGAAATCGGCGTAGCGGGGCTTGCCGTCGCGGGTCACCAGGCGCGCGAAGATGCCCAGGATCCGGATGATGTTGAGCGCGCCCAGCGCGTGGTAGTCGGCCAGGAAGGCGGTGCGGTCCAGCTCCGGCCGCGCCGCCAGGTAGCGATCGAGGCACGCGGCCTCGCGCTCGGGCGAGACGGTGCGGCGGGCGTCGTGCAGCAGCATGGAGAGATCCCAGGCCGGGTGGGCCAGGACCGCGTCCTGGAAGTCCAGCATGCCGACCCGCGCCGCGCCCTGGCGCTCCGGCAGCCAGATCAGGTTCTCGGCGTGATAGTCGCGGTGGCAGAAGACGGTGGCTTCGGCCTCGGCCTTGGCGCGGATCGGGGCCCAGAACGCTTCCCACTCGGCCAAAGCAGCGGCGTCGAACGTGACATCCCGGAACCTCGGCTGCCACTCGATGAAGATGTCGTGCGCCGTCTTCAGGGCCAGATCGTCATAGGTCAGCAGCGGCCAGGTCGAACCGTCGTAGTCCAGCACCTTCGGCGTCGGCGAGGCGTGGATCGCCAGCAAGCCGTCGATCGCGGCGTCGTAAAGCGGCGCTTCGTCGGTCCCGGCCTCGATCAGGCGGGCGTAGAGGTCATCGCCAAGGTCCTCCAGCACGGCGAGGCCGGCGCCGGCGTCGGCCGCCAGCACCTTGGGGGCGGATAGCCCCTGGGCGTTCAGCCAGCCGGCGCAGGCCACGAAGGCGTCCACGCGCCCGGCGGCCAGGCGCGCCAGGGCGTTGTAGCCCAGCGCGGCGCGCTCCTGAGGCGTGGCGTCCGGCGGGCAGGGCGCGGTCTCCAGCGACGGCGGCTGGTCCATGAAGATGAAGCTCTGGTCCCCGCGATGCAGACGCTCGTAGCTCCGCGTCGAGGCGTCGCCGCCCAGCGCTTGGCGGCGAACGTCGCCGAAGCCGTGGGCTTCCAGGAACGCGGCCTTCGCCGTCTCGCGTTCAGAACTCAAGGGAACGTCCTTCGAAACTACCGTGCGCCGTGATGGCGGCGCGTCGCGCGTCGCCGTCCAGGGCGATGTCTATATCGAGCCGATTCGGCGGCAAACGCCCTTCCAGTCGCTGCGGCCACTCGATCAGGGCCACGCCGCCATCCAGGGCCTCGTCCAGGCCGATCTCATAGGCCTCGTCGGGATCGGTCAGGCGATAGAGGTCGAAGTGCGCCAGTGGGAAGGCCTGGGTTTCGTAGAATTGCACCAGGGTGAAGGTGGGGCTCGGCACCTCTTCGTCCGGCGTCGTCAGGGCGCGGATCAGGGCGCGGGCCAGGGTCGACTTGCCGGCGCCCAGCGGGCCGGTCAGGCAGATCGCGTCGCCCGGCCGCAGCGCGGTCGCGAGCTGACGGCCCAGCGCCTGGGTGGCGGCCTCGTCGGGCAGGGGGAGGGTGCTCATGTCCACCCCATAGCGCGTCGCTCCGGCGATGTTGAGGGCGCAAAGCCCTTTCCTCCGCGCCGCCCGCGCGCTAACCGCAATGCCCGATGCCGACATCCCTCCGCACCGCCTATCGCGAGCGCCTGGCCCAGGGCGAGATCCGGCCCGACGCCGCCCAAGCCGCCGCCGTCGAGGCCCTGTCCCGTCTGGAGGCCGACCTGGACGGCGCCGGCGAGCCGAACTTCTCGTTCTTCGGCCGCAAGCCCAAGAGCCAGCGCGGCGTCTACCTGTGGGGACCGGTCGGGCGGGGGAAGTCCATGCTGATGGACCTCTTTTTCGACAGCGCCCCGGTCGCCAAGAAACGGCGCATCCACTTCCACGCCTTCATGGCCGAGGTCCACGCCGACATCGACGCCTGGCGCAAGGGCGACGCGGCGGCGCGCAAGGCGCGCTTCGGCCAGTCGAAGGGCGATGATCCGATCGCGCCGACCGCCGAGCTGATCGCCCAGAACGCTCGCCTGCTGTGCTTCGACGAGTTGCAGGTCACCGACATCGCCGACGCCATGATCCTGGGCCGGCTGTTCGAGGCGCTGTTCGCGCGCGGCGTGACCCTGGTGGCGACCTCGAACCGGCCGCCCGAGGACCTCTACAAGGACGGGCTCAACCGCCAGCTCTTCCTGCCCTTCATCGACATGCTGAAGCAGGCCTTGGACATCGTCGCCGTGCGCGGGCCGGTCGACTTCCGGCTGGATCGCCTGCGCGCCGCGCGCACCTGGCTCTCGCCCATCGACAAGACGACCCAGGCCGAGTTCGAGCAACTGTGGACGGACATGCTGGACGGCGCGCCGGAGACGGGCGCGACGCTGGAGGTGCTTGGGCGAAAGATGCGCCTGCCGCGCGCCTGCGGCGGCCTGGTCCGCGCCTCGTTCGCCAGTCTCTGCCAGCAGGCGCTGGGACCGCAGGACTATCTGGCTCTCGCCGAGCGCTTCCATACGATCTTCCTCGAGGACGTGCCCTGCCTGACGCCGGCGCGGCGCGACGCGGCCAAGCGGTTCAACACATTGATCGACGCCCTCTACGAAGCCGACGCCAAGCTCGTGGCCCTGGCCGAGGCCGAGCCGGAGGCGCTGTATCCCGAGGGCGACGGCGCCTTCGAATTCGAGCGCACCGTCTCGCGCCTGCAGGAGATGCGTTCGGCTGACTATGTTTCGCGCGTCCGCGACTAGGAGACCTCAATGTCCGTCAAAGACCGCGTCCGCGTCCGCGAAACCAAGCTGCTGTCTGACAACTGGTATATCCTGAAGACCACGACCTTCGACTGGAAGCGGCGCGACGGGACATGGCAGACCCAGAGCCGCGAGCATTACGACCGCGGCAACGGCGCGGTGCTGCTGCCCTACAACCTGGCCAACCGGACCGTGCTGCTGGTCAAGCAGTTCCGCTATCCGGCCTTCGTCAACGGCTACGACGACCTCTTGATCGAGGCGGCGGCGGGGCTGCTCGACGACGCCGAGCCCGAGGTCCGCATCCGCGCCGAGGTCGAGGAGGAGCTGGGCTATCGCCTCGGCGAGGTGCGCAAGGTGTTCGAGGCCTTCATGAGCCCCGGCTCGGTGACCGAGATTCTGCACTTCTTCGTGGCCGAGTACGACGCCACGATGCGGATCGGCGACGGCGGCGGCCATGCCGATGAGGGCGAGGACATCGAGGTGCTGGAGCCGACGATCGACGAAGCCCTGGCCATGATCGCCGACGGCCGCATCCGCGACGCCAAGACCATCATGCTGCTGCAGCACCTGGCCCTGACGGCGTTCGCGAAGGCCTAGTCCAGATCGCGCGCCAGCGGCGTGTCGAAGCGCACCACCAGGCCAGTCTCAGCGTAGTCGAAGGCGATGTGGCCGCGCAGCTCGCCGGCGATGCTGCGCTCCATCAGGCGTGAGCCGAAACCACGCCGCGTCGGTTGTGCGACGGGCGGTCCGCCGGTCTCGCGCCATTCGAAGACCAGGCTGGCGTCGCCGGTCACCGACCAGGTCAGCAGCAGGCGGCCCGCCGTGGACAGCGCGCCGTACTTGGCGGCGTTGGTGGCCAGTTCGTGGAACACCATGCCCAGCGACAAGGCCACGCGCGCGGGTAGATGGACGTCCTCACCCTCCATCACGACGCGCTCGGCTCCGTAGGGGTCCAGCTCCTGGCCGAGGATCTGCCGCAGGCCCGCGCCGGCCCATCGGCTCTCGGTCAGGGCGTTGTGGGTCTGGGACAGCGCCAGCAGGCGCGATTCGAAGGCCTCCGCGAACGCCGCGGGATCTTGCGCGCCGCGCAGCGTCTGCTGGGCGATCGCCTGAACTGCCGCCAGGGTGTTCTTGACCCGATGGTTCAGCTCGTCGAGCAGGAGGCGCTGCCGCTCGTCCGCCTGGACCTGGTCGGTCATGTCGACGCCTTCGACGAACACGCCCAAGGCCGTTCCATCCGACTCGATGATCGGCTGATAGACGAAGTCCAGGTAGCGCTCCTCTAGCGGCGCGCCAGTCTCGCGCTGCAGAGCGACCTTCACGCGGCGACCGACGAAGGCCTCGCGGCTGGCCATCACGCGGTCGAGAAGATCAACGAAGCCCTGCTCGGCGACCTCGGGCAGGGCGGCGGCCAGAGGTAGGCCGGTCACCTCGCGATGACCGATCAATTGGGCGTAGGCGTTGTTGGCAAGGTCGAAGACGTGATCGGGGCCGCGCAGCACGGCCATGAAGCTGGGCGCCTGCATGAACAGGTTGCGAAGCTGGCGGCTTTGCGATTGCACCGTCTCGGCTCGGCGGAGCACGTCGTCGCCCAGCATGGTCGCCGAGCGCGAGCCGAAGGCGGCCTCTTTCAGGCGCTGAATGGCGGTGACGTCCTGGGTGTGCTGCAGGATGTAGCGGGTCGCGCCAGTTTCGTCGGGGATCGGCGTGTGGGTCGCGCTCCAGATCCGGTCCTCGAACCCGCCGCCGAGATGGGCGGGCCGTTCGATCGCATAGTGGATCAGCGGAAGTTCGGTTACCTCGCCCTTGTCGCGCGCCTGCGCCAGCGAGGCCTCCAGGCTGGCTCGGCTCTCGCCCTCAGAGGGGAAGGCGTCGAAAATATATTGGCCTTCAATATCTTCCCATCGCCTTTGGAGCGTATTCAGATAGGCGGCGTTTGCCGCGACGTACCGATAGTCGCGGTCCAGCAGCATGTAGGGCGAGGGGATGCGATCGAATATGTCGCGAAAGTCGATCGGACCATTCATCTGATGCGCCGCCTGCCCCGTAACCCGTCGGGAGCAACGCAAGCTGCGCCTTGCGGTTCCTTCAAGATACCGTCGTTGGGTTTGCGAACGTTTCTCAAGAGGGCGTCGTTTAATTGACAGCTAAGTCCCCAAGCTTAAAAGCGTCCCGCAACGCACAAAGGCTATTGAGGTTGGACCTCCCATGACCGACACGAGCCGGGGGCTGCCCGAGCGCCCGATGTCACCGTACACGCAGGTGTGGCGCTGGCATATTACGATGGCCTGCTCGATCCTTCACCGCGGCTGCCTGGTTGCGCTCTATGTGGGCGCCGCCATCCTGGCCGGTTGGGCCGCGGCCCTGGCCGCTGGGCCGAGCGTCTACGCCGGCTATCTGAGCATCCTGGGCTCGCCGATCGGCAAGCTGGTGCTGCTGGGCGAGACCTTCGCGGTCTTCTACACCGTCGCCTATGTCATCCGACAGTCCTTCTGGGATGTGGGCAAGGGCTTCGCGCCGCGCACCGCCGACATGACGGGCGCGATGTCGATCGCCTTCGCCGTCGTGGCGACGATCGTCACCTGGGTCCTGGCCGGCGCCAACGGAGCGTTCTGATCATGAGCAAGAACGACATCTATCAGCCCCAGCAGTTCCGCACGCCGCTGTCGCGCGCTCGCGGTCTCGGCGCCGCCCGCCATGGCGTCCACCATTTCATCACCGAGCGCGTCTCGGGCCTGGCCCTGGTTCCGCTGCTGCTGTGGGGCGCCTACGCCGCCCTGCGCCTGATCGGCGCCGACCAGCACACCGTCGCCCTGTGGCTGGGCCAGCCGCTGAACGCGGTGCTGTCGAGCCTGCTGCTGCTCGTCGCCCTCGTGCACCTCCAAGGCGCGATGCAGGTGGTGATCGAGGATTACATCCATCGCTTCACGACCAAGACCGCCCTGGTGATCGGAAACCTGTTCGTCTGCGTGATCGCCGGCGCCGTCGGGATCTTCTCGATCCTGAAGGTGGCCCTGACCGTGACCGGAGCCCATTGATGTCGGCCTACAAGTTCATCGACCACAAGTTCGACGTCGTCGTCGTCGGCGCCGGCGGCTCGGGCCTTCGCGCCGCGCTGGGCGCCGCCCAGGCCGGTCTGAAGACCGCCTGCATCACCAAGGTGTTCCCGACCCGCAGCCACACCGTGGCGGCGCAGGGCGGCATCTCGGCCTCGCTGGGCAACATGGGCCAGGACGACTGGCGCTGGCACATGTTCGACACCGTCAAGGGCTCGGACTGGCTGGGCGACCAGGACGCCATCGAGTACCTGACCCGCAACGCCCCGGCGGCGGTCTATGAGCTCGAGCACTGGGGCGTGCCCTTCTCGCGCACGGCCGACGGCAAGATCTATCAGCGCGCTTTCGGCGGCATGACCAAGAACTACGGCGAAGGCCCGATCCAGCGCACCTGCGCCGCGGCCGACCGCACCGGTCACGCCATGCTGCACACCATGTACGGCCAGTCGCTGGCCCACGACACCGAGTTCTTCATCGAGTACTTCGCCCTCGACCTGATCATGGACGATGGCGTCTGCCGCGGCGTGACCGCGTGGAAGCTCGACGACGGCACCCTGCACCGCTTCCAGGCCCAGATGGTGGTCCTGGCCACCGGCGGTTATGGCCGCGCCTACTTCTCGGCGACCTCGGCCCACACCTGCACGGGCGACGGCAACGCCATGGCCCTGCGCGCCGGCCTGCCGCTGCAGGACATGGAGTTCGTGCAGTTCCACCCCACCGGCATCTACGGCGCCGGCTGCCTGATCACCGAAGGCGCCCGCGGCGAAGGCGGCTACCTGACCAACTCGGAAGGCGAGCGCTTCATGGAGCGCTACGCCCCGTCGGTGAAGGACCTGGCGCCCCGCGACATGGTCAGCCGCGCGATGACCATCGAGATCCGCGAGGGTCGCGGCGTGGGTCCGAACAAGGACCACATCTTCCTGCACCTCGACCACCTGGATCCGAAGATCCTGCACGAGCGCCTGCCCGGCATCTCGGAAACCGCCAAGGTGTTCGCCGGCGTCGACGTCACCAAGGCGCCGATCCCCGTGCTGCCGACCGTCCACTACAACATGGGCGGCATCCCGACGAACTATCACGGCGAGGTCGTCACCAAGAACGGCGACAATCCCGACCAGGTGATCCCGGGCCTGATGGCCGTGGGCGAGGCCGCCTGCGTGTCGGTGCACGGCGCCAACCGCCTGGGCTCCAACTCGCTGATCGACCTGGTGGTGTTCGGTCGCGCCGCGGCCCTGCGCTGCGCCGAGATCCTCAAGCCCGGCGCCAAGCAGCCGGAACTGAAGGACGCCCAGACCGAAGCCCACCTGGCGCGCTTCGATCGCTTCCGCAACGCCTCGGGTTCGACCCCGACCGCCTCGCTGCGCCTCGAGATGCAGAAGGCCATGCAGGAAGACGCCGCCGTGTTCCGCACCGGCGAGAGCCTGGACAGCGGCGTGAAGCGCCTGCAGGCCGTCTGGGACAAGAAGGACGACATCAAGGTTTCCGACCGCGGCCTCGTGTGGAACACGGACCTGATGGAAACCCTGGAGTTCGACAATCTGATCGGCCAGGCGGTGGTCACGGTGAACGGCGCGGTCAACCGCACCGAAAGCCGCGGCGCCCACGCCCGCGAGGACTTCGCCGACCGCAACGACACCGATTGGATGAAGCACACCCTGGCTTGGCTGGATAACCAGTCGGGCAAGGTGAAGATCGATTACCGCCCGGTGCACAGCTACACGATGTCCGAGGACATCGCCTACATCCCGCCGAAGCAACGGGTCTACTGAGGGTCCGATGGTCGAACTCGCTCTCCCCAAGAACTCGCAGATCAAGTCGGGCAAGCATTGGCCGGCTCCCGCGGGCGCCAAGAAGGTCAAGACCTTCAAGATCTATCGCTACGATCCGGAAACGGGCGGCAACCCGCGCTGGGACACCTACGACGTCGACATGGACGCCGTGGGGCCGATGGTCCTGGACGCGCTGCTGTACATCAAGAACACCATCGACCCGACCCTGGCCTTCCGCCGGTCGTGCCGGGAGGGCGTCTGCGGCTCGTGCTCGATGAACATCGGCGGCCGCAACACCCTGGCCTGCACCCACGGCTGGGCCGAGGTCCCGGGCAAGGCCGTCCAGATCAGCCCGCTGCCGCACATGCCGGTGGTCAAGGACCTGATCCCGGACCTGACGCTGTTCTACGCTCAGTACGCCTCGATCGAGCCCTGGCTGCACACCGACACGCCCGAGCCGCAGACCGAATGGAAGCAGTCGCCGGAAGACCGCGAGAAGCTCGACGGTCTCTACGAGTGCATCCTGTGCGCCTGCTGCTCGACCTCGTGCCCCAGCTACTGGTGGAACGGCGACAAGTATCTGGGCCCGGCGGCCCTGCTGCACGCCTATCGCTGGCTGATCGACAGCCGCGACGAGGCCACCGGCGACCGCCTCGACGCGCTTGAGGATCCCTTCAAGCTCTATCGCTGCCACACGATCATGAACTGCGCCCAGGTCTGCCCCAAGGGGCTGAACCCAGCCAAGGCCATCGCCGAGATCAAGAAGATGATGGTCGAGCGCGTCGTCTGACGGGCCTTCCAGGAAGACAAGCGTAGGGCGGCTTCGGAGACGAGCCGCCCTATTCTATATCCGCGCTATCGAAGGCGCTTGCCAATAGGTGACGCCGCCGTCATTTTTGACGAAAGGGAGGGCGTCATTGAGCGCTGAAGCCAATCAGAACGCATGCGTCGTCATCGTCGGCGCGGGTCACGCGGGCGGTTCGGCCGCGGCGTTCCTGCGTCAGTATGGTCACGAAGGCCGGATCGTCCTGATCGGCGACGAGCCGCTTTTGCCCTATCAACGCCCGCCGCTGTCCAAGGCTTGGCTGAAGGGCGAGGCCGACGCCGATTCCTTGGCCCTCAAGCCAGCTGACTGGTACGGCGAGAACAATGTCTTCCTGCGCCTGTCGGGCGTGGCCGAACGGATCAATCGCGCGGCCAAGACCGTCACCCTCGCCTCGGGCGAGGCCATTTCCTACGACTTCCTGATCCTGGCCACCGGCGCCCGCGCCCGTCAGCTGCCGATTCCGGGCGCGGATCTCGCTGGCGTCCTGGCGCTGCGCACCGCCGCCGACGCCGAGCTGCTCAAGCACGCCCTTGGTCTCGGCAAGCGCCTGGCGGTGATCGGCGGGGGCTATGTCGGCCTTGAAGCCGCCGCCTCGGCCCGAGCGCTCGGCGCGGAGGTCGTGGTGGTCGAGCGCGAGAGCCGGGTCCTGGCCCGCGTCGCCTGCGAGACCCTGTCGACCTTCTTCCAGGACTATCACCGCGCCCGGGGCGTGGCCTTCGAGCTGAACGCCGGCGTCGAGGCTTTCGAGGGCGCGGACAACCATATCCGCGGCGTGCGCCTGTCCGATGGGCGTCTTCTGCCGTGCGACGTCGCCCTGGTGGGGGTCGGCGCGATTCCCAATGACGAGCTGGCCAAGGACGCGGGTCTGGCCACGGCCAATGGCGTGGTGGTCGGCCTCGACGCGCGGACGGACGATCCGGCGATCTTCGCGATCGGCGACGTCGCGCACCGTCCGCTGCCGCTCTATGAGCGTCAGTTCCGGCTGGAGAGCGTGCCCAACGCCCTGGAGCAGGCCAAGCAGGCGGCGTCGGCGATTCTCGGCCGACCTGGTCCCGCGCCGGAAGTGCCGTGGTTCTGGTCCGACCAGTACGACCTGAAGCTCCAGATCGCCGGCCTGCCGTTCGAGGCCGACCGCCAGGTGGTGCGCGGCGACGTCGCCGCCGCCAAGTTCGCGGTCTTCCATCTGAAGGGCGACCTGCTGCAGGCGGTCGAAGCGGTCAATGCGCCGCCGGAATTCATGGCCGGCAAGCAGCTGATCGCCAAACGCACACCGGTGAACGCGGAAAAGCTAGCCGACACCTCGGTGTCCATGAAGGAAGTGGCGGCCTAAAGCCGCTCTAAGGATAACGGGAGCCCCATGGCCAAGATCACCTACATCGAACACGACGGGACCGAGCACGCTCTGGACGTCAAGCCGGGCCTGACGGTCATGGAAGGCGCGGTGAAGAACAACGTGCCGGGCATCGACGCCGATTGCGGCGGAGCCTGCGCGTGCGCGACCTGCCACGTCTATGTCGACGAAGCCTGGCTGGCCAAGACCGGCGACAAGTCGGCCATGGAAGAGTCGATGCTGGACTTCGCCGAGAACGTCGAGCCCAATAGCCGCCTGTCGTGCCAGATCAAGGTGACCGACGCCCTGGACGGCCTGGTCGTGCGCCTGCCGGAAAGCCAGCACTAGGAAGCGCTCAGAAGGCGGACAGAGCGGCTGGTTCCCGCCTTCTTCAAAAGAGCGTCGTTATATTGTCGCGAGGGGGTTGCCAGAGCGCGGGGCGGGGACTAGATCAACGCCTCGCTCGGAACGGCTTCGCGACCGGACGACGCGGCCCCCGCAAGGGAGCTTGCATCGCTCAAGACGCTTGGCTAGATACCGCGCTCCAATCGACTCGATGATGGATCCGCAGGGGCGGCTTCGGCAGCCCTGAGGGTCTTCTTTTTGTCTCTCCGCTATCCGGTTCCCGGTGATGCGAAAAAGTCGAAAAGAGTTGGTTGACTTCGGAATGTCGCCTCATTAGAAGCGCCGCTCCGATCATCGCCGCCAAGACTTCGCAAGAATTCAGCGGCGCGATGAAGGGTTAGTTAAGTAGAGATTTTGAGATCTTCTCGAAATAACTTCTTGACTGGCTTGGTTGGCTTCTCTACAAGCTCGCCACTCTGGCGCTTCCTGGATTTCCAGGGTTCGCCGGTCCGGTTCAAAAAGTTTGAAAAAACGATTTGACACGGAATTCGAGGTTGGATAGATAGCCGCCTCCGCCGACACCG
>NZ_LSJA01000386.1 GCF_001556515.1 Caulobacter sp. CCH9-E1
TGGCTGTCCTGGACAAGATGTATGGCGTCTGCGTCCCGCATCCGCCCTAGCGTCCACAAACCACCCTGAGCGTACGGTCGCGACGTCTGCTTTAGGCGCTGGACCGCGTTAAGCAGCGCCGAACGGCGTGATGATCTGCTGGGCGCTAGCCCGCGCGATCAACTCGCCGTCGGGCCGGAAGAAGTCGGCCTCGACGTGGATGATCGACTTGGTCTTGGCCACGACGCGGCCTTCCAGGCGCAGCGGCTCGGCCTTGCCGACCCGGATGAAGTCGATCTTCAGGTTGCTGGTGCGGAAGGCGGCGTCGGCCGGCGCGGCGGTCATGGCGGCGAAGGCCAGGATCTGGTCGGCGAGGGCGGCGAGATAGCCGCCGAACAGCGAACCGTCGACGTTGAGCAGTTCGGGAGACGGTTGCCAGGTCTTCCTGGCCCAGCCCGGGCCCCAGGCGTCCAGCGCGCCCAGCTTCAGCGTCTGGACGACGGGCGGCAGGATCGCGTCGCCGGAGGCGAGTTGATCCAGCCGATCCGTCGCCCACGTCAAACCGAAACCTCGGCCTTGATGTGCGGGTGGGCCTGGTAGCCCTCGAGCTTGAAGTCCTCGTACTCAAACCCGAACAGGTCGCGCTTGTCGGCGATCGTCATGGTCGGGAAGTCGAAGGGCTCGCGGGTCAGCTGCTCGCGGGCCTGGTCGAGGTGGTTCAGGTAGAGGTGCGCGTCGCCGAAGGTGTGGACGAACTCGCCCGGCTCCAGGCCCACGACCTTGGCGACCATCAGGGTCAGCAGGGCGTAGGAGGCGATGTTGAACGGCACGCCCAGGAAGACGTCGGCGCTGCGCTGGTAGAGCTGGCACGACAGCTTGCCGTCGGCCACGAAGAACTGGAACAGGCAGTGGCAGGGCGGCAGGGCCATGTCGTCGACGTCGGCCGGGTTCCAGGCCGAGACGATGTGGCGGCGGCTGCTGGGATTGGTCTTCAGGTTCTCGACGAGAACGGCGATCTGGTCGATCACACGGCCGTCGGGCGCGGCCCACGAGCGCCACTGCTTGCCGTAGACGGGGCCGAGGTCGCCGTTCTCGTCGGCCCACTCGTCCCAGATCCGTACGCCGTTGTCCTTCAGGTAGGCGATGTTGGTGTCGCCCTTCAGGAACCAGAGCAACTCGATGATGATCGAGCGCAGGTGCAGCTTCTTGGTCGTCAGGACCGGGAAGCCCTTGGCGAGATCAAAGCGGATTTGCCGGCCGAACACGCCGAGCGTGCCGGTGCCCGTGCGGTCGCCGCGCTGGACGCCGTGGTCGAGGATGTCGCGCAGCAGATCCAGATACTGCCGCTCGGGGTGGTCGGCGGCGGCTTTCGGAGCGTCGAGGACGGCGGTGATCATGTGGACGACTTTGGGGGCGAATCGCACCGTTGAACACTGCGGCGCCGGAAGCGATCCACAGGTGGGCGTCGGTTATCCCGATGTCAGAACCCCTCCCCCTTGCGGGGAGGCGCAGGGGGGGGCAGCGCTGGCCTTGGCCGGCTCGGAGCAGCACCCCCATCCCCAACCCTTCCCCGCAAGGGGGAAGGGGGCCCGCCGTGGACTACTTGCTGGGCGCGAGGCCCGTGTTCAGCACCCAGCCGACGTTGTCGTTCTCGTCGGCCACTTCCCACCACAGCTCCTGCTGCTTGCCGGTCGGATAGACGATGGCGCCGGCGGGCAGGGTGCGGATCAGCTTGCCGCCGGCGACCGGGGTGGCGCGCAGGGCGACGGGGCGCTGGGCGGTGAAGGTCTTGGCCGGCGCGGCCGCGGCGGCCGGACCGGCCTCCGACAGCAGGCCCAGGTCGCCGATCATCTTCGAATAGGCGTTGATGAACGACAGGGTGATGATGCGGCCGATGTCGGTGTCCTCGTAGCCGCCGCCGACCGCGCCGGCGAAGCCCAGGCCGCCGCCCGCGCCCCAGCCGATGTCGTTCTTCACCGCGTAGCCTTCGGCGACCGACATCGTCTCGGTCGTGCGGACGTTGGTCAGCGACAGGACGGTGTTGGCTTCCAGCTTCTTGGTCTTGAGGCCGCCGACCAGGCCGCCGACGCGGCCGCCGATCATGCCGCCGATGGCGCCGGCCACCGCGCCGCCGCCGACATTGCTGTTGCTGCCCTGGACCTCGGCGACCAGCACGTAGTCGGCCGCCTTCACCTGGCCCTGGCCGACGTTCGAGCCGCGCTGCAGGCCGAGGTTGCCGCCGATGTTGCGCTCCTTCTCGGCCGCGCTGAGGCCCGCGCCCCGGTCGACCAGGTTGAAGCAGCCCGAGCGCTGGACGATGGCGCGCAGCACCTTCTGCGGCGAGGCCAGGTTGTACTGGGTCCAGCCGCTGGAATCGTCACCGTCGACGATCGACAGCGTGCCCAGCTTGCGCGCGCAGCGCGGGACCTCGCCAGACGCCTGGGTCTGCATCTGCTGACCCTTGCTGGCCTTGGCCTGGGCGAAGCCGGTGGCGGGCGTGATGGCGGAAAGCGCCAGGCCGACGACCAGCGCGCTGCGGAAGGCTTTCATATCTTGGCATTCCCCGAACAAATGAGCGGGCGCACTCGTACAGGTGAATTTCCGCAAAGCAAAGTTACGGCGCCGTTAGCCAGCGAAGCCGCCTTCATCCAGGAATTCCTGCTCGGCCGCCGTCGTCTCGCGGCCCAGGCCCCCGTTTCGGTGCGGGAAACGCCCGAACCTGGCGATGATGTCGCGGTGCAGGAGCGCCCACTTCATCGACTCCTCGTCGCCGGTGTCGGCTTGCAGGCCGGCGAACAGCTGGACGCTGAACTCCTGGTCGACCAGTGATTCCGAGTGCTCGAATGGGAGGTAGAAGAAGGGACGCAGCGTCGGCTCGATGGCGGGGTCGTGATCGTGGCCGGCGGCGATGGCGGCGCGGGCGAACATGCGGGCCAGCGGATCGGTCGCGAAGGCGTGCGGCGTGCCGCGGAACATGTTGCGCGGGAACTGGTCCAGCAGGATCAGCAGGGCCAAGGCGCCCTCGGCCGTGTCGGCCCAAGCGTCATAGCGGCGCATCGAGGCCCGGTAGTGGGTCTGCTCGAACTTCAGCGCGATGGCGGAGTCGAACGCCGCGTCCTTGGCGAACCACTTGGCCGGGCCGGCATGGCGCCAGAAGCTGACGATGTCGTTGGGATGCGCGGCCATCGTGTCTCCACCGTCCATGTTCAAGCTCGGTTCATCGGGCGAGTCCGAGACTGCTATCAAGGGACAAGCCCGGGCCTGCCATCAAGGCCCTTCGGAGCAAGACATGAGACGTGTGATCACGACCGCCCTGGCGCTTTCGTTGCTGGCGGGCGCGGCCCAGGCCGGGGCGGCGGGGGCGGTGGTCGCTCAGCAACAGCAGCAGCGCGAACAGCAGCCGCGGGACGCGGGGCCTCGGCCAGATCGCGGCGACCGAGGCGACCGCTGGGGAGATCGCGGCCCGCGCCAGCCCGACGGCGGCTGGAACCGGGGTGATCGTCCGCAGCCGCCGCAAGGGCAGCCTCCGCAGGCTCAGCCTCAGCCCTCGCGTCCGGACGGCGACCGAGACCGCAATCGCGGCGGCGACGATCGTCGGGGCGGCTGGGACCGCAACGACAACAACCGCCCCGGCTGGCAGGACCGGGATCGTGATCGCGACCGCAATGACTACCGCTGGAACGACAAACGCGATCGGGACCGCAACGACTACCGCTGGAATGACAACCGCAGCTGGGAATGGAACGACCGAGGCCGCGACCGCTACCGGGATCGCGACCGTGGGCGGCCGCACTACCACCGCTATACCTATCGTCCGTTCTACTCCGCGCCGCAGCGCTATCGCGCGCCGGTCTATCGCTATCCGCGCGGCTGGTACGTGAGGGCCTGGTCGTTCGGCGACTATCTGCCGGGCGGCTGGTACGGCAGCTCGTACTATCTCGACGCCTGGCGCTACGGCCTGCCGCAGCCGCCGATCGGCTGCGAGTGGGTGCGGGTCGGCGACGACGCCATCCTGGTCGATATCTGGAGCGGTCAGGTTCTGAGCGTCTGGCGCGATCTCTTCTGGTGATCCGCCGAAGGCCGGGTGAGGGGGCGGAGGAGTGATCCTCCGCCCCTTTTTCATGTGCGTCGCGCGGGTTTTTTCACCCCGTGATGGCGAAGCCGCGAACCTCCGCCTAAAACGGGGTCGCGAAGGCTTCCGGATTTTGGCGTTCTGTCGGCTCCGCCTTGACGAAACGGCAAAAAAACGCTCAAACGCCCGGCCTTCGTCGCTCTTCCGTTGCGTTGGGCGACCCTGATCGACCAGTCCTGGAGAAAAAACATGCGCGTCTACTACGACCGCGACGCCGACATCGCCCGCATCCTGGACAAGAAGATCGCCATCGTAGGCTATGGCAGCCAAGGTCACGCCCACGCGCTCAACCTTCGCGACTCCGGCGCCAAGAACGTCGCCGTCGCCCTGCGCGCCGGCTCGCCGACCGCCAAGAAGGCGCAAGGCGAAGGCCTGAAGGTCATGACGGTGGCCGAAGCCGCCGCCTGGGCCGACATGATCATGATCCTGGCGCCGGACGAGCACCAGGCCGCGATCTACAAGAACGACATCGCCCCCAACATCCGTGACGGCGCGGCCCTGCTGTTCGCCCACGGCCTGAACGTCCACTTCGGCCTGATCGAGCCGAAGGACACCATCGACGTGCTGATGGTCGCGCCGAAGGGCCCGGGCCACACCGTGCGCGGCGAGTACCAGAAGGGCGGCGGCGTGCCGTGCCTGATCGCGGTGCACCACAACGCCACCGGCAACGCCCTCGACCTCGGCCTGGCCTACGCCTCGGCCATCGGCGGCGGCCGCTCGGGCATCATCGAGACCAACTTCCGCGAAGAGTGCGAGACCGACCTGTTCGGCGAGCAGGCCGTCCTGTGCGGCGGCACGGTCGAGCTGGTCCGCGCCGGCTTCGAAACGCTGGTGGAAGCCGGCTACGCGCCGGAAATGGCCTATTTCGAGTGCCTGCACGAGCTGAAGCTGATCGTCGACCTCATGTACGAGGGCGGCATCGCCAACATGAACTATTCGATCTCGAACACCGCCGAGTACGGCGAGTACGTGACGGGGCCGCGCATCATCACGCCGGAAACCAAGGCCGAGATGAAGCGCGTGCTGGAAGACATCCAGTCGGGCAAGTTCGTCCGCGACTTCATGCTGGAAAACCAAGTGGGCCAGCCCTCGTTCAAGGCCACCCGCCGCCGCGCGGCTGAGCACCAGATCGAGGAAGTCGGCGGTCGCCTGCGCGACATGATGCCCTGGATCGCCAAGAACAAGCTGGTCGACCAGGCCAAGAACTAAGAGCGCGATAGCCGAAAGCGGTCGCCGGTTTCGGCGGCCATCGCGCGACAAGCAAAAGGCTTTCAAGCCTTTAGCCTCAGTACCCAAAGCGTAAATCCCGCGAAGCCCTCGGCCCTCCCAGGCCGGGGGCTTTTCGTTTGCGGCTTGCACGCCGCAGTTCTCCGTGGATAAACTGAACCAAATGGTTCAGTATTCAGCCTCCCGCCTCGACGCCTCGTTCGCCGCCCTGTCCGACGCCACCCGGCGCGGGGTGCTGGAGGCGCTGGGTCGCGGCGAGGCGTCGATCACCGAGCTCGCCAACCGGTTCCAGATGACCCTGACAGGCATGAAGAAGCATGTCGCGGTGCTGGAGGCGGCGGGGCTGGTGACGACGGAAAAGATCGGCCGCGTCCGCACCTGCCGGCTCGTGACCAGTGGGCTGGAGGAAGAGGCCGCGTGGATCGAACGATACCGCCAGCGCTGGACCCTGCGGTTCGACGCGCTGGACGAGGTTGTCGAGGACTTGAAGCAGAGGGAGAGCGGGAATGTCGGGAAAGAATGAGACGGTCGTGACGCGCAAGTCGGACCGGGAGCTGGTCGTGACCCGCGTCTTCGACGGCCCGGTCAACCTGGTGTTCGAGGCCTGGTCCAAGCCCGAGCTCTTCCAGCGCTGGTGGGTCCCCAAGGCCCTGGGCGTGCCGCTTCGGGCCTGCGAGATGGATGTTCGCACCGGCGGCGGCTATCGCCTGGAGTTCGGGCTGGACGCGGCCAACAGCATGGCCTTCTTCGGCAAGTACACCGATGTCACCCCGCCCTCGCGCATCGTCTGGACCAACGAGGAGGGGGGCGAGATCTCGGTGACCACCGTCACGTTCGAGGACCAGGGCGGCCAGACGCTGCTGACGCTGAGCGAGCTCTATCCCAGCAAGGCGGCGTGCGACGAGGCTTTGCAGGGTTCGGCCCAAGGCTACCCCATGCAGTTCGAACAGCTGGACGAGCTGCTGGTCGAGCTGGTCGCCTGACGAGATGGTCTAGCCGGAGACGTCATTTCCCGTGTCATCCCGGCCGGAGCGCCGGGACCCAGGGGCGGCGCGCACGGCGCTCTTGCAACCCCTGGGTCCCGGATAGCCTCTGCGAGGCTTCCGGGATGACAC
>NZ_LSJA01000387.1 GCF_001556515.1 Caulobacter sp. CCH9-E1
CCCTTTCGGACGATGTGCGTTCGAACATTGTGGGGTGGGTTTGTGTAGAAGTCGCGCGGGCGATTTCGTGAGCGTTGCCCGACAGTTAGGCCCGGATCGTCGGTGCGATTGTGTAGAAGGGTTGTGTAGCAATCGTCGAAAGACGGTTCCCCGGACGGTGAAACCTCAACGTTTTCAGCGATGTTTTGGGAAGTGGCGCACCCGACACGATTCGAACGTGTGACCTTTGCCTTCGGAGGCCGTCCAGGCCCGTTTTTCAGCGCGTTTCATGAGCGTTCAATCCGTTTCAAGTTTCAGAAAAATATAGGTTATTTTCGTTTCAAGTTGAGTCGCGCCGTTGCGCCATGTAGCGTCTTTTCTGCCCCACTAGCGCCCCGCGCCGGGGGCGCGAGGGAGGGCGGCGATGGTCAAGGCGAGCCTCATTTCCACGGATCGGCAAGTGTCCGGGTTGAAGGCGCGTGAGCGCGCCTACGAGCTTTCAGTGTCCGGCGTGCGCGGCCTGGTCCTGAGAGTCTTTCCCTCGGGGACCCGCAGTTTCGAATTCCGCTATGTCGCTATCAACGGGAAGCGTAAGCGGATGCCGCTGGGCTCTTACCCAGAGCTTGGCCTGGCGAAGGCCCGTGAACTCGCCGGAGCGCTCAGGGTGAGGGTCGTCCAGGGCGATGACCCCGCGCAGGAACGCGTCGAAGCGCGGATCGCGGCCCGGACGGGCGAGACGCTCGCCGAGCTAGCCGAAGCCTATTGGGGCGCAGCGGAGCGCGGGCTGCATGGCGGTCGGGGCCGGCCAAAGACGGCCAAGACTCTCAGCGTCGAGAAGAGCAGATGGAGCCGATACCTCGCTCCTGGGCTTGGCGACGTGAAGTTCGCCGAGCTACGCCGCCGCGACATTAAGGCGTTCATGCGTCAGCTCGCCGTGAGGCACGACCTTTCCGCCGACTCTCTGGCGTCCATTGGCGGCACTTTGTCCGCGATCCTGGGCTTCGCGGTTCACGAGGAGCGCATCGACGCGAATCCGGCCTATGGCGTCACCAGGCCGTTGGCGCTGCGCACGCGGGAGCGAATGTTCGACGATGCGGCGCTGGCCAAGATCTGGAAGGCTCTGATCCTGGCTTCAGAGCCGCGCGTGCGCGGTGAAGATCGGGAAGACAAGCACGCGCGCCTGGAGCCCCCGACAGCCTTGGCTTTAAGGTTTGCGCTGCTCACCCTATGTCGCCGATCCGAAGTAGCCGGCGCACGCTGGGACGAGATCGACGAGAACGCCAGAGTTTGGGTGGTTCCGGCGGAGCGGATGAAGGCGCGTCGGCCGCACGTGGTGCCGCTGTCAGAGCAGGCCTTGCAGGTGCTCCGGGATGCGCGGCTACGGTTCGGGATGGGTGAGTACGTCTTTCCGGCGCATGAGGATCGCCAGCGGCATCTGTCGCCCGACGTAATGACGCGTGGTGTGACCCGGCTTTGCCAGCGTCACGGGTTGCCGCACGGCACGCCTCACGATTTCCGACGCAGCGGGGCGACGACGTTGACTGGAGAGCGCTACGGGGTCCGGCGGTTCATCGTGGCCAAGGTCTTGGCGCACACGGCCGATGATGGCGCTTCGGCGATCACTGCAGTGTATGACAGGAATGACTACCTGCCCGAAAAACGAGCCGCGTTGGGCGCGTGGGGTGAGCATATCCAGGGCCTGGACGGCGCAGTGCTCGCACGCTCAAGTAATGTCGTCCCGTTCCGCGTCGCGAAGGTCTAACGAGGGCGCGATGTCAAAGTTTGTGCCTATCAATGTTGGATTCAAAATATTCTTTGGAATTTCGGAAAAAGAGACAATCTATTCGTATATTGGATCGGAAAACTTCCAAAATATTATCGGTCCAGCCAGGAGATCGACGCAATTTTTCGTATCTGCTGCGGCGCTTTATATTATTGTGTTTCCGGCACTCTACGCGTTGTTTGCGGGTGCATTTCTTATACGTGGACTTTCTGCATTCACCTTGGTGGCTTTTTTATCGACGGTAGGGCTATTCCTGGTCTGGGTGATGGGTAGGGAGGTGAGTAGATCCGATAGTGAGATTATCGGGATGTCTCCTCGCAATTACTATCAGCAGATAAATGAGCTTTTCGAGTTCAAAAATTTCATTCTGTCAAATGATATAAAGATCTATTGCAAGAGGAGGCTATATTCTGCGTCGAGCGATGTGGTCGTCGTGGACCCCCAACTCCTGACAGAAGATCACGGCATCGTCTGGATATTTGGTAGAGAGCGCGGCTTCGTAGTGCCGAAAAATATTCATCGTCCGGTAATAATGGGCGATCTTATGGTAGATGTATCCGAAATTTCTGGCCTAATGCCGGGATCGTTCTCAAAAACATTAAGCTTTGCAGCTAATTCATTGCGTGATGTTCCGAATATGTCGGTGGAAGAACTCGACAGATTGGAGCATGCGTTAGAGTTCGCGGGGGAGTACTCGGATTCTCTGGCCTGGTGCTTTAAGGTCTTGAAAGCCTACTCAGAAATTCCTCGCGGTGAAACCTTCGCTACGGCTCTCAAGGCGCTTAGTGCCAAAAAGCTGGTTTCGGACGAGCAACGCGAACGGGCGCGTAAGTTAATCGGCGGTCGGTACGAGCCGTTCAACGATACGCTAGGCAGGGCGGCCAAGCGATTGAATCTAAAATGAATACCAAACGATACCGCTCGCGACCTTGAAGGTACCATTCCTCCAGATCCCCCTAGTTGCACCCGCCCGAAACGCAGAGGTGCAACATGCGACTCCTTCGACTACCCGAGGTCATCGAGACCATCGGCTTTGGTTCCAGAACCACCATATGGCGCGCCGTTCGGCGCGGTGAATTCCCCCAGCCGCTGATCATCGGCCGTAACTCCATCTGCTGGAGGGCTGACGAGATCGAGGCTTGGGTGAACGCCCTTCCGCGTCGGCGCTATGGCGCTGGCGGCGCGGCTCCGAAAGGCGAGCCGCGTCCATGAAGATCCCCGCCTTCTTCAAGCCTCGCCGCGAGCTGCCCGAGCATGAGATCATCCACTTCATGACCAGGCACGGCGGCGTCTGCCACTGCCACGTGGTCCGCTGCGCTATCGGCGACAAGCGCCATGTGGCGTTCCTCAACATCGCCGGCTCCCCACAACACCCTACCGGCGACATCGAAGGTCTCGCCTCGTTGGCGCTCCGCGTGATGGGCGCTCCGGCCAACTCGCTCGTCTTCTGGGAAGTCGATCGGCACGAGTGGGAGGATCGCATCACCTACCACAGGGTGGAGTTTGGGAGCCTCCGACGTGGCGCCTTCTCCTTGCCCCGATGGCGCATGGAGCCGCTCCCCCAGCCCCTCGCGGACGCCGTCGAGCGGGCGTGGGTCATCGGCGCGGCCATGAAGTCGGGATCTTCCGCCGGGAGATCGAAATGAGCCGGCAAGCATCCGTTCGCTCCACGAGCTCTCTCGGCTGGGCCGGCTACCAGGTAACTCCCACCGCGCCTAACAACGGTTCGGACTTTGGGGAGAGGAGGACACACACCCGTCGCACGCGTGGCCCCAACAAAAGCTGGAGATTTTGCGCTTTCAGTCCGCAAGCGCCAGTTCGCCGCCTAGCGTCGAACGTCCCGCCGCTATGGGCTTTTCAGCGAAAGCGCTCCGCATGCGCAGGGGGCGGCTGAGATGAGCCGGACGCCCGTCTCGCTTCGCCTCACGCGGGCGCAGATCGCTTTCCTCCGGCATCATGCCGAGGCTCATGGCGTTAGCCTCTACCAGTCCAGCACCCGAGCCATGGAAGCGGGCCTAGCGGCGCTAGCCGGCGCTTCGGAACCGGGAGCGGCGGAGGAGCCGGTCGCCGCCCTGATCGGCGAACTCTTGGCCAGGGTTGAGCGGCTGGAGCGCGTGGCCGATCGAGCCCTCTACAGCGCAGCGGCGGCTTACGCCTATGCGCGCCAGGCCGCCCTAGCCGGCGCTCGCGACGCCAAGGCCATGGACGAGGCCGTCTCAGAAGCTGCCGGCGAGGCCTATCGCCGACAGCGCGACCTTGCGCGAGGCGGATCGTGAGCGCGCCGATCAAGACGGGCCAGGGGCTCGTCGCCCATGGACTTGGCGCCGCGCTTCAACGCTGGGCCGGCTACGCCAAGATCACGCTTGTCATCGTGGCGCTGTCCATGACGGCGCTGATCACGCGAGAGACCAGCGGCCCGCAGCGGATGCTAGGGACGGCCTACGTTGAGGCGCGCCTCAAGCTCTGGCTTGCCGACGGCCAGCCGGTCGAACCGACCGTGAAGATCACCGGTCATCGCGGTGCCTTCGATGTCCCGGCCCGCGAGATCGTCGCGACGCCGGCCGCCGCGCGCGCCTGGTCAGCGCGAGCCTTCGAGGGCTTGGCCTTGGCGCGGTGTCGGGCGCCTTTGCCAGCCTCGCCTGGTCTGCGGTGATGGATCGCTGGGGCCGTCGCGCCGCTCGCGATCGGGTCATCCGGGGCGCGGACGTGTTGAGCGCCAGGGCCTTGGCCGCAATGACCGAGCCGGCGGCGGGCGAGCAAGCGCTCCGTCTTGGTGAGGTCGCGATCCCCACGGATCTTGAGACCCGCCATGCGGCGTTCGTCGGCTCGCCTGGCAGCGGCAAGACCACGGCTCTGCGCCAGTGGCTCGACGGGTTGGAGGCGCGGGGAGAGACCGCGCTCGTCTATGACACCTCCGGCGAGTTCGTGGCTCACTACTACCGACCAGAACGCGGCGACGTGATCCTCAATCCGTTTGACCAGCGCGGCGCCTATTGGAACCCGTTCGACGAGATCACTCATCCGGCCGACGCCGACCGCATCGCCGCCCAGCTCGTCACGGCCAGGGGCGATGCGGCCGACGACGTCTGGACACTCGCCGCGCGCGCCCTGGTCGCCAACGTCATGCGGCAGCTTTGGCGTGAGGGGCGCGCCGAGCCCGCCGCGCTGATCGAGATGCTCTGCCTCGCCAGCAAGGACGAGCTGCGTCAGTGGCTCGCCAACACTTCATCGGCGCGGACCTTCGAGGAGGACGCCGACCGCGCCACCGCCTCGGTGCTCTTCATGTTGGCCGAGGTCGTCAACCTGCTGCAGTACCTGAAGGTGGAACCCGCGAAGGGGCAGCGCTTCAGCTTCCAGGCCTTCATAAAGGGTCTAGACGCCCGACAGGGCGCCAAGCCCTGGGTCTTCGTGCCGCGCAAGGAAGACTATTTCGAAGCCATGCGACCGCTGCTGGCCTGCTGGCTGGAATGCGCTTGCGGCGCGATTCTTGGTCTTGAGCCGCATTCCGATCGTCGCGTCTGGATGATGCTCGATGAACTTCCCGACATGCCGGCTGTCGATCAGCTAACGCGGCTCCTGCCCCAGGGTCGCAAGTTCGGCGCGGCGGTCGTCATCACCTTCCAGGCCATCGGGCAGATGCGCGACCGCTACGGCAAGGACGCCGCTGAGGCTCTCCTGGGCTGTTGCAACACCAAGCTCTTTCTTCAGATGACCGACAGCGATAGCCGCCGATGGGCGAGTCAGACGATCGGCGATGTCGAGGTGGAGGTGCGCGGCGCGACCGAGTCCCTGGCCTTTGAAGTCGGCAAGGGCCGAACCTCACTCGCCGCCCATCGCCAGATCCGGCCGGCGCTGATCGACAGCGAGTTCAAGCTGCCGCGTTTCCATGGCGTCTTGCAGTTGGCCGACGGGCGACCGGCAGCGCGGATCGAGCTCAACAACCGCCACATCGCCGCTCGAGGACCCGCGCGCCATCCGGCCTTCGTGCCCGGAGATGTGGGCGCGACCTTTTGGGGGCACCTGCCAAGCCGTGGCCGGAGCGAGCCCGTGGTTCCAGACGGCGGGCCTGTGTGATGGTCGCCACCATCAGCGGGCTTTCGAGTTCAGCTCAGGCGGCCAGCTACTACGAGGCGGACGACTACTATTCGGAGGACGGCCTTGCCCCGAGCGAATGGCGCGGCGAGGCCGCCGAGGCGCTTGGGCTGTCTGGCGAGGTCGATCGCGACGCCTTCAAGGCGCTGCTGGATGGCGTCCTGCCCACGGGCCAGGTCCTGGGCACGCACCGGGGCGGGGAGCGCGAGCATCGGCCCGGCTGGGATCTGACCTTCAGCGCACCCAAGTCGGTCTCGGTCATGGCCCTGGTCGCGGGCGATACGCGCCTGATCGCCGCCCATGACGAGGCCTCGCGCCGAGCCTTGGCCTATGTCGAGCGCCATGGCGCGGCGACCCGGGTGCGCGATGGCGCGGAGGTCGCTCACGTGAAGACCGGCAACCTTGCGGCAGCGACCTTCCGCCATGAGACCAGCCGCGCCCAAGATCCGCAGCTTCACACGCACAGCGTCATTCTCAACGCGACGCGCGATCGTGAGGGGACCTGGCGCAGTCAGGAGGGGCGAACCTTCTTCCAGCTCCACAAGGCCGCTGGCGAGATCTACCGACAGGAGCTGGCCGCTGCCGCCGAGCGGCTGGGCTACACGCTCGCCGTCGGCAGGGAGTCGGCCTTCGAGCTGGCCGGCGTACCGGAGGCGGCGCTGAAAGCCTTTAGCCATCGCGCCGCGCAGATCGAGGCGCACCTGGCCGAGCGCGGCAAGACCCGCGAGACCGCCAGCGCCGCCGAGCGCCAGATGGCGACACTCGACACCCGCATGGCCAAGGAGGCGCACGACCGGGCCGATCTCGTCACGGCCTGGCGCGCGAGCGCGGACGCGGCGGGCTTTGATCGTGAGGCGCGCTTTTCCTTGATGGATCAGGCCAAGGCCCGGGCCGAGCGACAGAGCGCGGAGGATCGCCTCGCCAAGCAAGGCGAAGCCGAGGCCGCCGCGCGCGCAGCCGTGGGCTTTGCGGCCGAGAAGCTTGGGGAGCGCCAATCTGTGTTCAGCGCCGCCGAGCTAGAGAGGGAAGCCGGCCGCCGGCTCATGGGACGGGCGGGACAGGGTGAGGTATTGGGCGCGATCGGCCGCGCGATCGAGGTCGGAGATCTGGAGGCCAGGACCCACAGCGATAGACGCGGCGCGGAGGGGGCGGGGTTCACCACCCGCCAGAACATCGCCGATGAGCTTGCTTTGCTCCGCGCCGAGTATCGCGGGCGCGGCATGGCCCAGCCAATCGCCGGTCCAGTCGAGGCGGCGCGTATCGTCGCCAGTGCGGTGCTCGCGGCCAAGGATAACCGACAGGCCTGGACCGCTGACCAGCAGGCGGCGACGCGGGCGATCTTGGCGAGCCGCAACCAGGTCGTCGCGGTGCAGGGGTACGCTGGCACAGCCAAGACGACGACCGTCCTGGCGACCTTCGCCAAAGCAGCCGATGCGGCCGGTTATGAGGTTAGAGCCATGGCGCCGTCGGCGTCGGCGGCCCAGACTTTGGGTCAGGCCCTGGGTCTCGAAAGCCAGACTCTGGCGCGGCACTTAAAGATCGAGGCCGATCGCGGCGAGGCTCGCGCGCCGCGTCGCGAGGTGTGGCTAGTGGATGAAGCCAGCCTCGTCTCCGCCCGCGACATGGCGAGGCTCCTGGAGCGCGCCGAGGCTGTCGGCGCGCGGACGGTGCTAGTCGGCGACACCAAGCAACTCGGATCGGTCGGCGCCGGCGCGTCCTTCGCGCAGTTGCAGGGCGCGGGCATGGAGACCGCGCGGCTGACTGAGATCGTCCGCCAGACCAACGCCAAGACCAAGGAGGCCGTTGAAGCGACGCTTGAAGGCCAGATCCGCCGCGCGTTCGAGGCCTTGGACGCCGGCGGCGGACGGATCGTTGAGGCGGCCACGCCCGAGGCGCGCCGCGCCAGCCTGGCGGCCGACTATGCGCGGCTGTCGGCGCAGGAGCGGGCGCGGACCATCGTCATTGATCCCTCACGTGAGGGCCGCGAGGCGCTCAACGCCGAGATCCGCCGCGAGCTGATCGCGCAGGGGGCGCTTGGTAAGAACGCGATCGTCGCGTCAGTTCTTGTAGCCAAGGATCTGACGAAGGCCGAGGCACGCCAGGTCGATAGCTATGGCGTCGGCGAGGTGGTGGTGTTCAGCCAGCGCGACCAAGCGCGTGGCGTCCGACGCGGCGAGGCGTTCACCGTGGCGGGCGTCGATGCCGAGCAGGGTCGGTTGTCGCTGGTCGGCGAGGCGGGCAGGGCGCTCGACTGGGCGCCGGCGCAGTGGGGCAAGGCCGAGGCCTTCACCCGTGAGGCGCGGGAGTTGCGTGAGGGGGATCGGGTCGAGTTCACCCGCAATGATCCCGCGATGGCGCGCGCAAATGGCGGGCAAGCCGAGGTGACGAGGGTCCTCGATGCACGGTCGGTGGAAGTCCTCCGCGCAGATGGACGCGCTGAGATCCTCTTCCTCGACCAGGCGCGCGATCAGCACTTGCGCCACGCCTACGTCCAGACAGCCCACGCCGCCCAGGGGCGCACAGCCGACCGGGTCCTGGTTCATGCCGAGAGCGGGCGGGCGAACTTGGTCGATCGGGCGTCGATGTATGTGGCGCTGTCGCGGGCGCGGAATGAGGCCGTGATCTACACTGATGATCGCGGGAAGCTGGCGTTAGGAGTGGCGGAGAGAGTGTTCAAAATAGAAAACGCGCTTGAAGCTAATTCGAGTGAAGCGACGCGTTTTGCGTGATGTCCTCAACAAGCGGCGCAATGTTGTCCAGCCGATAAAGCCGCACTTCATTTTTTTCTAGCTGTTCTCCGACCGCGTCATAAAAGGACTCGGGTTTGTCGCTAAAATCGCCCACCACTACTAGACGTTTTTGAGGCCCGTGAATCTTTGACTGTTTCCAGAGCAGCGCGCCTTCAAGCGCACGCTTACCGGCCTTTTCTAAAGCTTCGCTAGGATCGGGGCCGAACTGCATGCCATCGATGAGATTGTAAGCGCCGTTCTGGTAGCCGAACGGAGCCTTGATGCTAATGCCCAGATCCGGCAGCTCGAAGGGTTCGGGCTTTTCTTCGACGAAGCCAAAAACTCTAGCCTCTACGAAAGCCTCCTTTAGCACTCGCGCCATGCGAGGGCGGCGATGTCGGATCTTGTCCTCTCCAACCAATTCGCCGAAGAGCCGATCCAGCACTGTCCGCCGTCAGCGCCTTTGAGACAGATTGAGGGTTCCGTTTAGAGGAGG
>NZ_LSJA01000038.1 GCF_001556515.1 Caulobacter sp. CCH9-E1
GGATGGGAGTGTTTGCTCTGAGCGCGCCATGCTGACACCCCCACCCCCTGCCCACTCCCCGCAAGGGGGAGGGGAGAAGAGATCTCTTTCCACCGTCCAGACCACCGCTTCTGGCGGCGCGCCCTCCGCTCGCAGCGCCCGCGCCGACGCGCGCCAGCCGGTGAAGTCGATCTCGGAAGCCAGCCGCACCACCCGCATCAGAACAGGCTCAGCTGTTGGGGCTGGACCAACATCGCCTTCAGGCTGTCCTGGTCGGTCAAAGCGCCCGGCGTCCAGTCGGCGGTGATCACGAAGGCCTTGGCGCGCTTCAGGACGGCGCCGACGCGTTTCAGGTCGTCCAGGGTCAGGCGGGCGACCTTCCGGGCCGTCAGGACCCTCTCCACGGCCTTCGCGCCCAAGCCCGGCACGCGCAGCAGCGTCTCGCGGTCGGCGGTGTGGATATCGACGGGGAATTTCGCGCGGTTCTTCAGGGCCCAGGCGGTTTTGGGATCGACGGAGAGGTCCAGATCCTCGCCTTCGTCGACGATCTCGGGGCGCTCGAAGCCGTAGAAGCGCATCAGCCAGTCGGCCTGGTACAGGCGGTGCTCGCGCAGCAGCGGCGGCCGGGCCAGGGGCAGGCGGTGGCTGGCGTCGGGGATGGGACTGAAGGCCGAGTAGTAGACGCGGCTCAGTCGATAGGAGCCGTAGAGGTTGGCGCTGCGGGCCAGGATATCGCCGTCCCGGGCTTCGTCGGCGCCCACGATCAGCTGGGTCGACTGGCTGCGCGCGAAGGGTTTGCGGCCGGCCTTTCGCGCGGGCTCGGCGCGATCCTCGATCGCCAGGCGCATCCGCCCCATGGCGCGCTTGATGTCGGTGACGTCCTTCTCGGGCGCCAGGGTCTTGAGGCTGTCATCGCGCGGCAGCTCGATATTGATCGATACCCGGTCGGCGTAGAGGCCCGCCTCGGTCGCCAGCTCGGGCGAGGCCTCGGGGATCAGCTTCAGGTGGATGTAGCCGCGGAAGTCGTGGTCCCGCCGCAGCGACTTCGCCACCCGGACCATCTCCTCCATCGTGTAGTCGCCGGTGCGGATGACGCCCGACGACAGGAACAGCCCCTCGATATAGTTGCGCTTGTAGAAGTTCAGGGTGAGGTCGACGACCTCCTTCACCGAGAACCGCGCCCGGGGCGTGTTCGACGACACGCGGTTGATGCAGTAGGCGCAATCGTAGATGCAGAAGTTGGTCAGCAGGATCTTCAGCAGGCTGATGCAGCGCCCGTCGGGCGCGTAGGCGTGGCAGATGCCCATGCCCTCGGTCGAGCCGACGCCCTTGCCACCTAGCGAGTCGCGTTTCTGAGCGGCGGACGAGGCGCAGGAGGCGTCGTACTTGGCGGCGTCGGAGAGGATGGCGAGCTTGCGCCGAAGATCGAGAACGGCCATGCGTGGCACGTTATCGTTCTTGTTTTGTTCTGGAAAGGCTTCACGCGCAACGAGGGCATGAAGCGGATCGTCGCGCGTGAAGGGAAGCGTCGAGGAGCGGACACCGGGCGGCGTCCGCTCCCTGAACCGAATTAGCCGTTGACGGCGTCCTTCAGCTGCTTGGCCGGCGTGAAGGCGACCTTCTTGCTGGCGGCGATCTCGATGGTCGCGCCCGTGGCCGGGTTGCGGCCGGTGCGGGCCGGCTTGGCCTGGACCTTGAACTTGCCGAAGCCCGGGATCGAGACTTCTTCGCCCTTCACGGCGGCGTCGGAGATCGACTTGAAGACGCCGTCGATGATGGCCTTGGCTTGGGTCTTGGTCAGCTTGTCGTCAGCGGCGACAGCGGCGTCGACCAGATCGGAAACGTTCGTCATCTCTAAGCTCATTCCTGTGAATCAGGGAATTTCGAGCCTGACGAGCCCGATCGCGTTTGTCACCCGTTAGGGAAGGTTAAAAAGCCGATTTATGGGGGCAAAACGCCTGTCTGACTGGGTTTTTTATGAAATCGTCGCCTCCTGAACCGCCGCATCGGGGGCAAAAGCGTTAATTTTGGTTCCAAAAGTAGACCTTGGGTCCGCTCGCGCCATGGGTGATTCTGCGAACGAATCGCGCTGCGACGTCCGGTGGGCGGGGCGTGATCGACAAGACCGGAACGCCAAGCGCCGCCATCCATTCCTCCTGCGAGCACAGGAGAACAGCCATGACCGATGTGGATAACGGGTTGGACGGCCAGGACGGCGCCGAGACGATGGACGACGACGTGATCGGCCGCGACGGCGAGTTCCGCACCTTCGAGGAGCTGCCTGACGTGCTGGACGTGACCCAGGCCGAGGGCGACGCGGACGACGAGGACGCCCTGATCGCCGAGGAGCTCGACGACGACGAGATCATCGAATTGGAGCAGGATGAGGATCCGGGCGACGGACGCGACGTCGACGACGAGCGCCCCGAAGTCTTCGACGGCGAATAGGCGGGACGGCGATGGCGGCGCGCAAGCTCGCGGCCTACGAGGCCAAACGCGACTTCGAAAAGACGGCCGAGCCCTCGGGCAAGGTGGCCGTCGCCGCGTCCGAGCGCGCGCGTTTCGTCATCCAGAAGCACGACGCCACGCGCCTGCACTATGACCTGCGCCTGGAGCATGATGGCGTCTTCCTGTCGTGGGCGGTGACGAAGGGGCCCTCGCGCGATCCGCATGACCGGCGCTTGGCGGTGCACGTCGAGGATCACCCGCTGGCCTATGGCGATTTCGAGGGCACGATCCCAAAGGGCCAGTACGGCGGCGGCACGGTGATGCTGTGGGACCGCGGCTGGTGGGCGCCCGAGCCTGGCTTCGACCTCGCCAAGGGCCTCAAGAAGGGCGAGATCAAAATGGTCTTCGCCGGCGAGCGGATGAAGGGCGGCTATGTCCTCGTCCGGATCAACAACGACAAGTTCGCCAAAGCGGGGTCGAGCGGAAAGCGCGAGAACTGGCTGCTGATCAAGCATCGCGACGAGTTCGCGATCGAGGGCGACGCGGACTTCCTGGAGGACACGTCCTTCTCGATCGCCTCGGGCCGAACGATGGAAGAGATCGCTGCGGGGACGGGCAAGAAGCCCACGCCCTTCATGACCGCCAAGGGCCCGGCGTCCGACGCGGTCTGGAACAGTAACCGCTCGCCCGAGGCCAGCGCCGAGAAGGCGGCCGAGGAGACCAGCGCGCCAAAGGGACAGGCTGCGAAGCCCTCCGCCAAGGCCAGCCCCTCGCGAAAGGTCGTCAAGAAGGCGACCGCCATGCCCGACTTCGTGCCGCCGCAGCTGTGCAAGCTGGTCGACCGGCCGCCCGGCGGCGGCGGCTGGGCGCACGAGATCAAGTTCGACGGCTATCGCATGCAAATGCGCGTGGAAGGCGGGAAGGCGGCCTTGCGCACCCGGGCCGGCCTGGACTGGAGCGCCAAGTTTCCGCGGTTGATCCGGGACGGTTCATCGCTTCCGGACGCTCTCATCGACGGGGAGGTCGTGGCGCTGGACGCCGACGGCTCGCCCTCGTTCGCAGGCCTGCAGGCCGCCCTGTCCGAGGAGAAGACCGACGACCTGATCTTTTTCGTCTTCGATCTCCTCTACGCCGGCGGCGAGGATCTGACGGAGCTGCCGCTATCGGAGCGCAAGGCGCGGCTGAAGGCGCAGCTGCCGGAGGACAGCGACCGCATCCGCTATGTCGAACACTTCAAGAGCGGCGGCGAGGCGGTGCTGCAGTCCGCTTGCAAGATGTCGCTGGAAGGCGTGGTCTCCAAGAAGCTCGACGCGCCATATCGCTCGGGCAAGTCGGGGACCTGGACCAAGGCCAAGTGCCGGGCCGGGCACGAGGTGGTGATCGGCGGCTGGACGACGACCGGCGACGCCTTTCGCTCGCTGATCGTCGGGGTCTATCGCGACGGCGACCTCGTCCATGTCGGTCGCGTCGGCACGGGCTTTGGTCGCGACAAGGTCGCGCGCCTGCTGCCGAAGCTGAAGGCGGCCGCTCGCAAGACCTCGCCGTTCACGGGCAAGGGCGCGCCGCGCGGCGGCGCCAACATCCACTGGGTGGACCCCGTGCTGGTGGCGGAGATAGAGTTCGCCGGCTTTACGGGAGACGGCTCGGTGCGCCAGGCGTCGTTCAAGGGTCTGCGCGAGGACAAGCCGGCCCAGGCGGTCGAGGCCGAAGCCCCCGCGCCCGCGGAGGAGGTCGAGTTGGCCGAACCCACGGCCGTCCCCGCGCCTAAGCGGCGCACAGGTGGCAAGGCCTCGGTGCGCGGCGTGGCGATCTCCAACCCCGACAAGCCCTTGTGGCCGGACGCGGGCGACGGAACGCCCGGGACAAAGCTCGAGCTCGCCGAATATTTCGAAGTGGTCGGCGACTGGATGCTGGAGCATGTCAAGGGCCGGCCCTGCTCGGTGATCCGCATGCCCGACGGCATTGACGGCGAGAAGTTCTTTCAGCGCCATTCGGGCAAGGGCGTCTCGGCCCTGATCGACGAGGTCGTCGTCAGCGGCGACCGCAAGCCCTACTTGGTGTTCAATACGGTGGAGAGCCTGGTGGCGGCCGCCCAGTGGGGCGCCACGGAGCTGCATCCCTGGAACTGCCGGCCCGGCGAACAGGACGTTCCCGGCCGGCTCGTCTTCGACCTAGATCCGGCGCCGGACGTGCCGTTCGACGCCGTGGTCGAGGGCGCGCGGGAAATCCGCGATCGACTAGAAGCGCTGGGCCTTGCGCCCTTCTGCAAGACGACCGGCGGCAAGGGGCTGCACGTGGTTACACCGCTGAAGCCCACCAAGGTCGACTGGGACACGGCCAAGGCCTTCGCCCGCGAGGTGTGCGCCCAGATGGCCGCCGACAGTCCCGACCAGTACCTGCTGAACATGTCCAAGAAGGAGCGGGGCGGGAAGATCTTCCTCGACTACCTGCGCAACGACCGCATGAGCACGGCGGTGGCGCCCCTGTCGCCGCGCGGCCGTCCCGGCGCGCCGGTGTCTTGGCCGGTGTCGTGGACCCAGGTGCGCAAGGGCCTCGATCCGAAGCGCTTCAACCTTCGCACCGCGCCTAGTCTGCTGAAGAACCTGGACGCCTGGGACGCCTATGCCGAGAGCGAGCGCGATCTAGAGGCGGCGATCCGGAAGTTGAGAAGTGGGCGGTAGACGGCGGCAAGGGATGCGCTAAACCAAAGATATGCGCATCTGAAGTGAGCAGCCTTATGTTGATTTCCGCCCTCGTGGTCCTCGCGCTCACCACCGCCGCGCCGCCGGACTCGAACGCCGATCTTCGCGCAAAGCTCGCGCAATGGCCGATCCCTCAGACGCTGCGCGATGTCGAGAACCACTACGAGGTCCGCAAAATGCTGGCGATGCAGCTTGTGGCAGCCGATCGTTGCGACGACGCCGAAGCTAGCGTGGTCGCTTACGGTTATCTTCAGCTCGGCGAGACGATCCGAGCATACTGTTTTGCTACCGGACGAACCGTGCGCGACGGCCCGGACCTGAAGCGTCCGGTGGACCCGACCGCGTGGGGCCAGGACATCTCGCTAGAGACGGTCTACGCCAAGGGGAGACCCCCCAGCCAGCCTAAGGCCGCCGCGAAGCGCGGCCGTTAGGCGCTCTTCCTTTTCCTCGGCGTCGCCTTGCGAGCAGCGGGTTTGGCTTGCACCGCTGGCTTCTTCGCCGGCGCCTTGCCCAAGCTGGCCCGCAGCGCCTCCATCAGGTCGACCACGTTGGTGTCCTCGGGCTCCTCAGGCGCGGTCACCTTGCGGCCCTTGCCCTTCTGCTTTTCCTTGATCAGGGCGCGGAGGGCGTCCTCGTAGCGGTCGTTGAACTGCTCGGGATCGAACGGGCCTTCCTTCTGCTCGATGATCTTCTGGGCGATCTGGATCATCGCCGCGTCGGGCTTCTTGTCGGGAATGGAGTCGAAGTAGCTGGCCGCGTCGCGGACCTCGCGGCGCGAGCGCAGCGACCAAGCGACCATGCCGTTGTCGCGCGGTTCGATGGCCAGCAAACGCTCGCGCTGGTGCATGACCACGCGTCCCAGGGCGACCTGGCCCTCCTTGGTCATGGCCTCGCGGATCACGCCATAGGCCTCGGCCGCCAGCTTGCCGTCGGGAACCAGGAAGTACGGATTGTCCCAATAGAGCCGGTCGATCTCGGCGGCGGGGACAAAGCGCTCGATGTCGATCGTGCGGGTGCTTTCCAGTCGGACGCTGTCGATCTCGTCCTGGGTGATGACGATGTACTCGCCCTTCTCGTATTCGTAGCCCTTGACGATGTCCGAGCGCTCGATCGGACCCAAGTCCGGATCGGTCGGGATCATCCGGATCCGGTTGTGGGTCTTCTTGTGCAGCATGTTGAAGTGCACGTCGCCGCGCGCGTCGGTGGCGGTGTACATCGCGACGGGGCAGGTCACGAGCGATAGGCGCAGGTGGCCCTGCCAGGTGGGACGGCCGGCGGCCATGGGCGGTTCTCCGTTCGAGCCGACTCAACGACGCGAGGCGACGGCCGTTCCCGTCAGGCTTGCGCGTACGACGCCTTGGCCGCCTCCAGGAAGCGGATCACCGCTAGTTCGAAGGCGCGCTCGGACCCGCCGGGCTTCAGCGGCAACACGCCTTGCTGATAGGCCTCCAGCACCAGGGGGTGGATGTAGGAGCCGCGGCAGACGGCGGCGGTGTTGCCCAACAGGCCCGCGACCGCCTTCACGCAGGTGTTGACGTTGCGCTTGGCCTCCGCAGCGCCGCCGGCCTTGGGAACCAGGCACAGCGCGCGGGCGGCGGCCAGGGTGCCGGCCCAGGTGCGGAAGTCCTTGGCCGAGAAATCCTCGCCGATCGCGGCGCGGATATAGGCGTTGACGTCGGCGCTCTCGACCGACCGACGCTGGCCGTCATCGTCGAGATACTGGAACAGGCGCTGGCCGGGTACGTCCTGGCAGGCCTTGACGATGCGGGCCAGGCGTCGGTCGCGGAAGCCGGTCTTGTGGACCTTGCCGCTCTTGCCGCGAAACTCGAAGACGCCGCCGACGCCGGACAGTTTGGCGTGGCGATCGCGCAGGGTGGTGAGGCCAAAGCTCTTGTTGGCCTGGGCGTATTCCTCATTGCCCACCCGGATCAGGGTCAGCCCCATCAGGCGGATGACGGCGGCGATCACCTTCTCGCGCGGGAGGCCGCGCCTGGCCATATCCGCTTCGACCCGCGCCCGCAGGCGGGGGAGGGCGCGGCCAAAGGCGATCATGCGGCTGAACTTCAGCCCGTCGCGGTCGCGTCGCCAATCGTCGTGGTAGCGGTACTGCTTGCGGCCCTTCTGGTCGCGGCCGGTGGCCTGGATGTGGCCGCGCGCCGAGGGGCAGATCCACACCTCGGTCCAGGCCGGCGGGATCGCCAGGGCGCGGATGCGATCGAGGGTTTCGGGGTTCTTGACCGCGCGGCCGTCTGGGTCGCGATAGACGAAGCCTTCGCCCGCCGCCACGCGGCTTATCCCAGGGTCGTCGTCATTGACGTAGGAGAGGCCGGTGGAAGCCGGCGGAAGCTCGATCGTGTCGCGTGGCATGCCGCCAGCCCTCGTCGCGGGTCCGTTGGCGGATCAACGGGGCGCGAGAGCTGCGGGTTCCGACGGGGTAGTGGGGGCGGCGGCTCCGGCCTTAGGGCGCTTCGTCGTCGACCATCGCGCGGACCAGATCCACGACCCGGCGGCGCAGGCGGCGGTCTTCCAGGCGCGGGAACAGGCCGGCCAGTTCCAGGCCTTCCGGCGTCGAGACGAACTCGGTCATGCGCTGGGCGAAGCCGTCGTCCAGGCCGCCGTCGGTGTCTTCCAGGCCTTCGTAGAAATACGACACCGGCGCCTGCAGCAGCTTGGCGGCGTCATACAGCTTGCTGGCGCTGATGCGATTGGCGCCGCGCTCGTACTTCTGGATCTGCTGGAAGGTGATCCCGAGGGCGTCGGCGACCTGAGTCTGGCTGAGGCCCATCATCTTCCGACGAATTCTCAGACGCGCGCCCACGTACAGGTCGACAGGGTGGGCTTGCTCAGCCGCGGGTCGATCGTTCATCCGCCTCAAATCCCTCAACGCCGCGACGCGGCTCAAACGCGAGTATTAACGATATAGACCGAGCTTTGCAGAGTCGTCACGTCCGCGCGTACACGTAGCGGTCTCTTTGCAACATTATGGCCTCGCCCGGACTTGACGTTGACGGCACGGGGAGGTGTTTGCCCCCAATGTATTCTGCAAATGATGCAAAGATTTCGGTGGCTGGAGCTGGGGCCTTCGGCTTAGCGACAGCGTTACGTCTGGCGCGGGCGGGACTGGCCGTCACGCTGTTCGATCCCGCGCCGCCTGGCGACAACGCATCTGGCGTGGCGGCCGGCATGCTGGCTCCGATCAGCGAGGCGCTGTTCGACCCCGTCTCGCGCGATCATCTGGCCCTGATGCGGCGGGCGCGCGACCTGTGGCCGGACTTCGCGGAGGCCCTGGCGATTCCGCTGTCTCGCGCCGGCGTGCGGATCGAAGGCTCCGACAGCTGGCGCGCCGAGGTCGCCAAGCGGCTTGAGCAACTGGGCGTCTCGCCGACGGACGTTATCGACGAGGATTGGCGACTGGACGCGCGGCCCGCCCTGGCGGCGCTGCGCGCGGCGGCCGAAGAGGCCGGGGTGGTGTTCGAGACCGGCGCCGTGGCGGCCTTTCAGCCCGGAGCTCTGACCCTGGCCGACGGCCGCGTCGAGGCCTTCGACGTGCTGGTGCTGGCGACGGGGCCGGGAGTCCGTGACGGTCGCATCGCGCCCGAGACCGCCGCCCTGTCGCCGATCAAGGGACAGCTCCTGCGCGCGACGCTCCTCGACGACGAGGCGGTGGTGGTGCGCGGCGAGGGAGTCTATCTGGCGCCGGGCGAAGCGCTGGCCGTCGGCGCGACGATGGAGGCGGGCCGCGACGACCTCGCGCCCGACGCCTCGGCGACGCAGGCGCTACGCCAAGCCGCCCAGGCCTTGCGCCCGGCGTTGGACCTCGAAGGGGCGTCGGTGGAGGTCGGCGTCCGCGCCACGACGCCCGACGGCCTGCCGCTGGTCGGCTGGAGCCGCGCGCCGGGCGTGATGCTCGCGGTCGGCGCCCGACGTAACGGATGGCTGTTCGCGCCGCTTGTGGCGTCTATGGTGGCGGCTTATCTGACGGGCGATAACCCGGGCCCCGAGGCCGCCGCCTTCGATGCGCGGCGCTTCGAGAAGGCTTAGAGGAATGACGCATAGCGCAGGGGAGTAGGGCCGGATGTCCGGATTCTGGTTGACCGAAGAGCAGGAAGCCATTCGCGAAGGCGTCGCCAAGGTGTGCGCGGCCTTCGACGACGAATACTGGCGCCGCACCGACGAGACCGGAAACTTCCCCGAGGAATTCGTCGCCGCCATCGCCGAGGGCGGCTGGCTGGGCGTGGCCATGCCCGAGAGCGTCGGCGGGGCCGGCCTTGGCCTGACCGAGGCGGCGATCATGATGCAGACCGTGGCCCAGTCTGGCGCGGGCTTCTCGGGCGCCTCGGCCATCCACCTCAACATCTTCGGCCCGATGCCGCTGGTGAAGTTCGGATCCGACGAGCAGCGTGAGCGCCTGCTGCCCCGGATCATCTCCGGCGAGGACAAGATGTGCTTCGCCGTCACCGAGCCGAACTCGGGTCTCGACACCTCCAGCCTCGAAACGCGGGCCGAGAAGGTCGATGGCGGCTATCGCCTGAACGGGCGGAAGATCTGGACCACCGGCGCCCAGCGCGCCAACAAGATTCTGATCATCGCCCGCACCACACCTAAGGATCAGTGCGCCAAGCCGACCCAGGGCCTGTCGCTGTTCTATACCGACCGCGAGAAGATCGAGGCCAAGCCGATCCCGAAGATGGGCCGCAAGGCGGTCGAATGTAACATGCTCTTCATCGAGGACCTGTTCGTCCCGGCGCAGGATCTGGTCGGCGAGGAGGGCAAGGGCTTTCAGTACCTGCTGCACGGCCTGAACCCCGAGCGCGTGCTGTTCGCCGCCGAGGCCATCGGCCTGGGCCGCGCCGCGCTGGCCAAGGCGTCCACCTACGCCAAGGAGCGGGTCGTGTTCGGCCGGCCGATCGGCCAGAACCAGGGCGTCGCCCACCCGCTGGCCAAGTCGTGGGCCGAGCTGGAGGCCGCCAACCTTTTGGCCTTCAAGGCCGCGGCCCTCTACGACGCGGGCCAGGAGTGCGGGGCCGAGGCCAACGCGGCCAAGTACCTGGGCGCCGAGGCGGGCTTCCACGCCTGCGAGGCCTCGGTGCTGGCCCACGGCGGCATGGGCTACGCCAAGGAATACGACGTCGAGCGCTACTTCCGCGAGGCGATGATCGCCCGCATCGCGCCGATCAGCCGTGAGATGATTCTGAACTACATCGCCGAGCGCGTGCTGGGCCTGCCGAAGAGCTACTGAGCGACCAACAAAAGATGGCCGGGTCGCTGGAAGGCGCGACCCGGCCGCCGTTTCAACGCCGGAGGAGGGCTGTCAGCCCGCGTTGAACCGGATCGGGATGCTGACGCTGGCGCCGTCGACCGGCTCGCCGTTTTCCATCTGCGGCTTCATCTTGAAGAAGCGCGAGATCTTCAGGGCCGCGGCGCCGAAGCCCTGGCTGGCGGGCGTCTCCGAGATCACCGCGCAGTCGCGCACCGTCCCATTCACCGCCACCGTGCAGCTCAGCGTCGCCGAGCCCGAGACGCCCAGCTGCTGGGCCCTTTCGGGATAGTAGCGCGCGACCTCGTCGCCGGACGGAATGCGCAGCCAGTTGGCCCGAGTGATCACCTTGGGCGGAGGCGCGGGCGTCGTCGTGGGGGCGACAGGGACCGTCGGCAGGGTCACGGGACCGGGCGCAGTCGGCGTGTCGACCTCCACCGGCTTGATCGGCAGCGGATCCGGCGTGGGCAGGGGCGTCGGGACCGGCGTGTGCAGGCGAATCTGATTCTGCCTTGGCGTTGTCGGTTGCTGCGGCGGCGGGGGAGGCGGCGGCTTGGGCGTGTAAACCTGTTCGATCACGAACGGGTTTTCGGGCTCGGCCGTCGGCAGCGGCTGGTTCCACTTCTGATAGGCCAGGTAGCCGATCAGCATCAGGTGCGCGGCGGCCGAAACGCCGAGCCCCGCGATCAACACGGGAGACGGCTTGCGGGGCGCCTCGTCCAGGCCTGGAATGCCGGAGCCATTGGGATTCAGGGCCAGAGCCATATCGATCTCCCTAGCGAAAATTACATTCGTAGGATCAGATCAGCACGGGGGTGCGCCCCTGTAAATTGACAATCGTAATCTCCTGCCGATTTTTCTTACAATCGTACGATCCCCTGCGGCATCTCGTCTCCCAGACGGAGCGCGCGGAACGTGGTTAATTCTGAATTAACCATGATCGCCGACTCCTGAGGCCCATGCCCGCCGTAGGTTCCATTCGCAGCGTCGTCGAGTCGGCCATCCAGCGCGCCTCCAGCGCGACGGGCGTCGACTTCTCGTTCCTGATGGGTACGGCCAAGCGCGAGAGCGGCTTCAACCCCGGCGCCAAGGCTCGCACCTCGTCGGCTTCTGGCCTGTTCCAGTTCGTCGACCAGACCTGGCTGGCCACGCTGAAGAAGCACGGCTCCAAGTATGGCTACGCTCGCTACGCGGACCTGATCACGCAAAGTCCCGATGGTCGCTATCGCGTAAACGGCGACGAGGCGCGCAAGGCGGTGTTGGGCCTGAAAATGGATCCGCACGCCGCGTCGCTGATGGCCGGCGAGCTGACCTCGGACCACGCCTCGTACCTGCGCGGCCGGGTGGGGCGCTCGCCCACGGCCGGCGAGCTCTACGCCGCTCACTTCCTGGGGCCGCAAGGCTCGGCCAGGCTGATCCAGGCGGCGAACGCCTCGCCCGGCGCCAATGCCGCCGCGATGTTCCCCGAGGCCGCCCAGGCCAACCGCTCGATCTTCTATCGCGATGGCCGTCCGACCACCGTCGGCGAGCTCTACGCCAACCTGACCAAGACGGGCGGCGCCACGCGGATCGCCGATCCGGCCCCGTCTCGCGCGACCGATGGCGATCAGGGCTTCATGCAGTACGCTAGCAGCCGTCGCCTGGAGCACATCCAGCAGCAGGAGGCGGTGATGAACCTGATCCTGCGCGGCTCGCAGGATGTCGGCGACCCCTTCGGCGGCGCGGGTTCGTCCGGCTCCTCGGGCATGGGCGCGGGTCAGCGCCTGGCGAGCTCGATGTTCTCGGCCGAGATGCTGCGCGTGCTGGCCGACGCCAACGACAAGATCAAGCAGCGCTGATCGCGGTCAGCGCCGCGACCTTTTTCTCGTCCCAGCCCAGTTCCCGGAACACCGCCGCCGTGTCCGCGCCGAGCATCGGCGCTGGGCCTCGCGGTCCATCCTCCGCGCCGGGAAAACGGGCTGGAGCGGCCGGCGCGCGGAACGTCCCGCCGCGTCCATCCGGCGTCTGGACGAAGCAGCCCGCCGCCTCGGCCTGGGCGTCCTCGGCCAGTTCGCGCGGCGTCTGGTAGGGCGCCCAGGTGATGTCGCCAGCGTCCAGAGCTTCGGCCGCCTCGGCGTAGGTCATGGCCCCGAAGGCGGCGTCCAGGATGTCGACCAACGCCTCGCCGTGCTCGCGGCGGGCCTTGGCCGAGGCAAAGCGCGGGTCGTCGACCAGCTCAGGGCGTCCAGCGGCGGCGGCGATGCGGGGCCAGTCCACCGAGCCCTGGCGGGGCAGCAGGCAAATCCAGCGGCCGTCGGCGGTCTTGTAGAAGTTGGCGAGGGGCTGCACCGCCTCGCGCCGACCCCGCGTCGATGCCAGTTTCCCCAGGCGCAGCTGGATCGCCATGTCCGAGCCGATCGCATAGACGCCGGTCCGCAGCAGGGAGGTCTCGACAAGGCGTCCAGAGCCGGTTCGCTCGCGCTCATAGACGGCCGCCAGGATCGCCGAGACCGTCGCCAAAGATGTGACGTGGTCGCCCATGCCGGTGCGGATCGGGAAGGGTTCGGAGCCCTTCGGCGCGGTGATCGCGCCAACACCCGCACGCGACCAGAAGGCGGCCACGTCCATGCCGGGTTTGTCGGCGTCGGGACCGGTCAGGCCGTAGCCCGTCAGGCTGGCGTAGATCAGACGCGGATTGGCGGCCCGCAGGGTCTCATGATCGAGCCCGGCGCGGGCCAGGGCGGCGGGGCGGACATTGGTCAGGAAGACGTCGGCGGTCGCGACCAGGGCCTTCAGAGCCTCTCGGCCCAGGTCGCTGCGGATATCCAGCACAACGGCCCGCTTGCCGCGGTTGTCGAGCTCGAAGACCGGATTGGCGTCCTGGTCCGAACCGATGGTGTCGAAGAAGCGCCGCATCGGATCGCCCTCCGGCGACTCGACCTTGATCACGTCCGCGCCCCAGTCGGCCATGATCCCGGCGGCGCCCGGCGCGGCGATATAGGTCGCCAGTTCGACGACCCGCAGACCTTCCAGCATCGCGTCCTCCCTTTTTTGAGCGAGGATGCAGGCCTGGTCGGAGCTTGGAAAGGTTTACCCAGGGGCAGGTGGTCGCGGGTTAGAAGGCAAGGCGGCCGGGAGGCTCGGTCTTCAAGATCCTAAGCCATCTTTCATGGCCGTCGCGGTCAGGCCAGCGGATGGCCTGCCCTGTCGAGAGGCCGATGAGGCCCGCTCCGACCAGAGAAAGAACCGAGATCTTGCCGGAGGCGATGTCGGCTTCCTTCGGATAGACCAACAGGACAGAACGGGCCACGCCGTGGGCGTCGTCCTCGAACCGGACGGTGGAGCGCATGCGCACGACTTGGCGGGGCATGTCATCGTCGGCCCGGATGTCCGCGCGTTGGATCTCCCGCAGCAGCATTTCGGCCGCGACAGGCGTGGCCTGCTCCATTTGCAGGGCCAGAGTGGATAGGCGTTCGACCTCGGTTTCGGCCATGATGATAGGAGGACGCGCGACGGCGTCCGCTTGCGAGCGCATGGAAGGCTCCAGGCAGGAAATGAAGACGTGACGGCGCGCGTGGGGGCGGGCCGTCAGAGGGGGTTGTCGATGATGTTCGCCCCGAACGCCCGCGACGCACGCGCGGAAGGTTCGGGGCTAGGAGCCTGCGAGAAGGCTACCGCCGTGATGGCGAAAACGCCGGAAGGTCGGGCGCGAAAACATACGCCATTCTCCATCCAGGACCCGGCTTGTCAAACCCGACGCGGGCCTTAGGCCGCCTGCGAGCGCGCGAGATTGCGATCCAGCGCCGCCGCGTCGGCGACGGCCCGCGCCACGCCCGCCACGCTGACCGGCTTGCGCAGCACGATGTCGGCGCCGGCGTCGAGGCTTTCGCGGGCTTCGTCGGAGTCGCCGTCGATCATGGCGATGATCGGCGCGCGTCGATTGGGACCGTCAGTTTCGCGCAGGGCCTTGGCGGCGGCGGGGCCATCCATCACCGGCATGCGGCCGTCCAGCATCAGGAGGTCGAACTCGGCGATCCGGGCCAGGTCCACCGCGCGGCGGCCGTTCTGGGCGTGGACGACCTGATGGCCCAACTGCTCGAGGATGGCGCGCAGCATGGCTGCGTTCAAAGCGTCGTCCTCGGCGATCAGGACCCGCATCGCGCGCGGCGCGCCCAGGGGATCGGCGGCGGTCGCAAGGTCGTGCGAGCCGCGCTCGGCCAGCGGATCGAACGGCAGGCGCAGGGTGAAGCAGCTGCCGACGCCCATGGCGCTGCTGGCGTCCAAGGCGCCGCCCATCAGCTTGGAGAGCTGACGCGACAGCGACAGGCCCAGGCCCGCGCCGTTGACGCCCGCGCCGGTGCGCTCCACGCGGCGGAACGGCTCGAAGGCCAGTTCCAGCTCCTCGGGCGTCAGACCAGGACCCGTGTCGGCGACTTCGACGGCCACGTGGTCGTCCCGCAGCTCAAGGCGCACCTCGATACGACCGCGCACGGTGTACTTCACCGCGTTGCTGAGCAGGTTGGACATGATTTGGCGCGTGCGCAGGGGATCGGCGACGGTCGCCCCGCGATCCAGGCTCAGCAGCAGCGGGTCGATATGCACTGACAGCTCCAGGCCCTTGGCGCCGGCGTGCGGTTTTTCCAGGAGCACCAGATCCTGGATCAGGCGGACGGGGTCGAAGGGCTGCGTGTCGACGCTGAGGCGGCCGGATTCCGCGGTCTCGGAGTCGAGCGTCGCGTTCAACACGGCGATCAGATCCTGGGCGGCGTCCAGCGCGGCGTTCAACTGCTCGCGCGACGGCGCGGCGCGCCCGCCGCGACCGGCGGCGGCGGCCAGGACGTGGGTGACGCCGGTCAGGCCGTTGCGGATTTCGTGGCTCAGCGTCGCGACGATGTCGGACTTGGAGCGCGCCGTGCGTTCGGCGGTCTCGAGCACGCGCAGGCGCTCGTCGACCAACTGCTCGTGCTGGACCGAAAGGTCGTGTTGTCGACGCAGGGCGCGGTTGTGGATCATGGCCAAAGCCAGGGCCAGCGCCGTGGCGCCCCAGGTCAGCTCCAAGCCCGAACGCGGGGCGGGGCCTGTGAACTGGGCGATCAGCGGGCCGGCGGCCGCGAGCGGCGTGACGATCAGCAGGGCGGGCAGGTAGGGCGCGGAGAAGAACGCGCACAGCACCGCTCCGGCCGTCGCCAGCATCAGCAAGGTCTCGCGCGCCGGACCGGCGCTGGCCGCGAAGGCCGAGATCTGCGCGACCGCCATGGCCCACAGCGCCCCGCAGGCCACATGGATGCGGGCGCGGCGTCTCAGGTCCCGCGACGCGTCGTCGCGCAGCCAATTCACGGCGAGATAGAAGGCGCCCCAGTTGATCGCGAAGATCGCGAAGCTGGCCGTCATCCAGATGCTGTTGGCGGCGAAGGACGCGACCCAGACGAACAGCGGCAGGCTGACGGCGAAAACCCCCAGGGCGTAAGGCAGCAGCGCGGCCTGGGCGTCGAGAGCCTTGGCCAGCTGCGCGCTTCCCGCGGGGTCTTCGGTCTGGCGGCGCTCGGCGAGCAAAGGCGCGTTCCTCTTGATAGGCCGGGCACCTTAGGCGCGCGTCCTTTGCTCGGGGTTACGTCACATCGTTAATCGCTGGCTTCGCGGCGCAAACAATCGTTAAGCCTAACAACTGATGATCGTGACTCGCGAAACGCCCTTGAGGGCGCTTCCCGCAGACGCACGACAGGTTTCGACGCAACCCTCGGTCCGGACGGACGCCCTTGGCCACGACGCGCGCAGCACTGACCGAATCCGACATCCGGATGCTCGTGAAGGGCGCCACCGCCGATGAACGCGCCCTGGCGGCCCACAAGCTATGCCGCAAGATCGACCGCGCCGAACTCACCGAAGAGGATCGCCAGGTCGCTCACGACATCCTGCGGGTGATGGCCGCCGACGCCGCCGAGCTGGTGCGTCGCGCCATGGCGGTGACGCTGAAGAGCTCCAAGATCCTGCCGCACGACGTCGCCATGCGGTTGGCCCGCGACATCGAGCTGGTCAGCCTGCCGATCATCGCCTTCTCGCCGGTCTTCACCGATGCGGATCTGGCCGAGATCATCCGCGTCGGCGGTCCCGCCCGGCAACTGGCGGTCGCCAAGCGCCCGAAGCTCTCCAGCCGGATCACCGCCCAGCTGGTCGAGGAGGCGGGGGAGGAGGCTGTCGCCACGGCCTGCGCCAACGACAACGCGCGCTTCTCAGAGGTCTCGCTGAAGAAGGCGCTGTCGCGGTTCTCCAAGTCCGAGCAGGTGCTGCAGGCCGTCGCCTACCGCGCCACCCTGCCCATGGCCGTGGCCGAGCGCTTGATCGACATGGTCGGCGATCAGCTGCGTGACCACATCCTGACCCACCACGCCCTGTCGGCCGAGCTGACGCTGGAGCTGATCGTCGACGCCAAGGAACGGGCGACGATCGATCTGGTGGACCAGGCCGGCCGGACCGCCGACCCGAAGGCCTTCGTCGCGCACCTGAACAGCGTCGGCCGGCTCTCGCCGTCGCTGCTTCTGCGCGCCCTCGCGCATGGGCACATGACCTTTTTCGAGTGGGGCGTGGCCGAGCTGGCGGGCGTCCCGCACCACCGCGCCTGGCTCATGATCCACGATGCCGGCCCGCTGGGCCTGAAAGCCATCTGTGAGCACGCCGGCCTGCCCGAGCGTCTCTATTCGGCCTTCCGCGCCGGCGTGGACGCGTTCCACAGTCTGGAGTTCGACGGCGGAGATCAAGATCGCGAGCGGTTCCAGGAGCATATGATCCAGCGCTTCCTGACGTCGTCCCACGCCGCCTCTCGCGATGACACGGACTATCTGCTGGAGCGCATGGACCGCAGCGCCGAGAAGCGGCGATCCGCCTCAGGCTGAGGTCGAACAATCGTTCGAATCCGGGCTGGCGGCTGGACCGTCGCGGCGCCAGACTATCGACATGTCCGACTCTTCGCAGGGCGCTGTTCGCCCGGCCGCGACCATACTGCTGCTTCGAGATGCTCCCGATTTCGAAGTCCTGATGGTCAAGCGGCATCATCAGATCGACTTCGCCGCCGGCGCCCTGGTCTTCCCGGGCGGCAAGAGCCATCAGGGCGACAGCGACCCACGCTGGCGCGACCATGCGCTGGGCTTCGAGGCGATCGGCCCTGACGACGCGGCCTTGCGGATCGCCGCCTTGCGGGAGGCCTACGAAGAGGCCGGCGTCCTGCTGGCTCGCGACCGCGACGGCGCGGCCTATGCCGGCGAGGCGGCAAAGGACATTCGCGCCGCGGTGGCCGAGGATCAGGTTCCATTCCTCGACGTGGTGGCGGATCTGGGCCTTCGCCTGGACCTCTCCGCCCTGACGGTCTTCGCCCGCTGGATCACGCCGAAGCTGATGCCCAAGCGGTTCGACACCTGGTTCTATGTCGCCCACGCGCCACTGGCGCAGCAGGCGATCTGTGACGGGCACGAGGCCGTCGACGCCGAATGGATCGCGCCCCGCAGGGCGCTGGAAATGGCCGCCTCAGGGGCGCGCAAGGTGATCTTTCCCACGCGCATGAACCTGCAGCTGCTGGCGGAGAGCGCCGACCCGGCGGACGCGGTGCGGCGCGCGGCGGCGCGCGAGCTCGTCACGGTCGAGCCGTGGGTGGACGGGGAGGTCCTCCGCATCCCGGTCGAGGCGGGCTACGGCGCCGTCACCGAGCCCCTGGCGGCGCTTTAGCCCGCGATCCCCGGTCCGGCCGCATTGGCCCAGGCGACGATCTGAGCCAGCACCTGGGCGACGGCCTTGTCATAGGCCGGCACGATCGCGGACACGCGGTTATCGGCCGCCTTCACGCGCGCCTCGAAGACCTGGTCGCCGACGAGGGCGCGATCTGTGTTGCGGTTCAGGACGCCGCGCACCCGCACCACGACTTCGGGCGCCGCCTTGGGCCCATTGACGTAGTCGGTCTCGAAGGTCCGCACTTCCAGCCGCAGGACGAGATCGGCCTTGGCGATCTCGCCGCGGCCGATCAGGCGGGCGCGGCCCGGGTCGCTCTCGAACGCGCGGGCCACGGCCTCCTCGAACAACACGGAGGCCGCCGACACCCAGCGGGCGTCGGCGATATAGGCGACCTGGCCTTGGCTGCTGGTCAGGATCCGGTCGCCGGCGGCGGCGCGGGTGAAGACCGTCGGCGCCTTCAGCACGCCGAACATGGCGCCGGGAGGCCCCTTGGGCGCGCTGACCTCGGCTTCCCCGAAGCGGTAGAGGCCCACGGGCTTTGCCTTGGGGAAGACGCTGATGCAGGCCGAGAGGCTGAAGGCCAGGGCCGTGACGCCCGCGAGGCGGACGATGGTGCGGATGGGGCTCACGGTTTGACCTCCATTTCCTTGGCGGGCGCCTTGCCGATCGCGCCGCGAGGATTCTGTTCGACCTCGCCGACCAGACGATCGAGGGACTCGGCGGCCGATTGCAGGGTGACGATGGCCGCCGACAGTTGAGGCAGGCCGGTGTTGGCGAAGTCGCTGGTCGGGCCTTCCAGCTTGCTGACCATGCCACGGGCGTCTTTGGCGGCCGCCTTTAGTTCCGCGGCGGCGTCGCCCAGCTCCTTCAGCGTGCGCTTGGCGTCGCCATTGACCACGCCATCGGCGCTGTTGGCCAGCTGGGTGATCGATTGGGCCGTCTGGTCGATGCTCTGCAGCGCCTTCTGGGCGTCGGCGATGACTTCCTTGCGCTCGCGCATCTCGGCCGTGACGGCCTGGACGTCGCTGAGCGCGGCGCTGAAGGTCTTGATGTTCTTGTCGGAGAGCACGCGGTTGACGCGGTCCAGCGCCTCAATCGTGCGGGTCAGCACCGTGCCGCCGCCCTCCAGCAGGTCGGAGAGGGTGCTGCGCTGGCTGCGCAGGACCGGCACGCGGCCGCCCTTCACCGTATCCTTCAGCAATTCCTTGTTTGGCGAGCCGGCGGTGATCTGGATGTAGTTCACGCCGGTGATGCCCTGCGGCTCCAGCGTGGCGTAGCTGTCGACCTTGATCGGCACGTCCGAGGTGACGCGGATGCGCGCGATGACGCGGTTGGGGTCGCTCTTGTCCAGCTCGATGCGCGTGACCTCGCCGACCTTGATGCCGTTGAAGTGCGCCTCCCCGCCTTGCGAGAGGCCGCGGACGGGACCGACGAACAGCACGTCATAGAGGTCGTAGTCGCGATTGAAGCTGATCTTGGCCAGCCAGACGGCGAAGACGATCAGCCCCATGAAAAGGGCCAGCGTGATCGCGCCGACCACCGCGTAGTTGGCGTTTCTTTCCATCAGTCGGTCCTCGCCTTGGCCCGGGCCTCGGCGGACGCGGCGGCGCGTCCTCGTGGGCCCAGGAAGTATTTCTTGATCCAGGGATGATCCGAACGCTCGAGCTCGTGAACCGGCGCCGCGGCGACGACCTTCTTGTCGGCCAGAACCGCCACGCGATCGGTAATGGCGTAGAGGGTGTCCAGATCGTGGGTGATCATGAACACGGTCAGGTCCAGGCTCTCCGACAGGTCGTTGATCAATTCGTCGAAAGCTCCGGCGCTGATCGGGTCCAGCCCGGCGGTCGGCTCGTCCAGGAACAAGAGCTCGGGATCCATGGCCAGGGCGCGGGCCAAGCCGGCGCGCTTGCGCATGCCGCCCGACAGCTCGGCCGGCTTCAGCAACGCGGCGTGGGCCGGAAGGCCGACCATGGCGATCTTCAGGTCGGCGATCTCGTCGATCTCGCGACGGGGCAGGCGCGTGTGCTCGTGCAGCGGCGCGGCCACGTTCTCACGCACCGTCAGGTTCGAGAACAGAGCGCCCTGCTGGAACAGCACGCCCCACCGGCGCTCGATCGACGACCAGCGGCGGCGCGAAGCCGTGCGCATGTCGCCGCCGAACAGCCGCACGTGGCCGCCGTCCGGCGCCTTGAGGCCGATGATGGTGTTCAGCAGCACCGACTTGCCGGTGCCCGATCCGCCGACGACGCCGAGCACCTCGCCGCGCTCGACCTTCAGGTCGAGGCCATCGTGGACGACATGTTCGCCGAAGCGGGAGACGAGGCCGCGCACCTCGATCGGGTACTTTTCGCTGTCGGCCGTATCGACGACGGGGTCCTCGGTCTCGGGGCCGGTCATATGTCCAGCTCCATGTAAAGCAGGGCGAACACGGCGTCGATCAGGATGATCGCGAAGATGGCGTGCACGACAGCGGCGGTGACGCGCCGGCCCAGCGCCTCGACGTCCTGGCCGACCTCCATGCCTTGCCGGCAACCGATCGCGGCGATCACGGCCGCCATGACCGGGGCCTTGGACATGCCGATCCAGAAGTGGGTGGCGCCGACATAGTCGACAATCCGCTGCAGGAAGAAGGTCGGCGACAGGTCCAGCACGATCCAGACGACGAGCATGCCTCCCGCGAGCCCGGCGATGGTGGCCACAAAGGTCAGGATGGGGATGGTCAGCAATAGGGCGGCGAACCTGGGCAGCACCAGCGCCTCGTAGGGGTCGACGCCCATGACCTGCATGGCGTCGATCTCCTGGTTCATCTTCATCGAGCCGATCTCGGCGGCGAAGCTGGAGGCCGAGCGGCCCGCCAGCAGGATGGCGGTGATCAGAATGTTGAACTCACGCATCACCGAGATGCCGATCAGCTCGACCGAATAGACCTGGGCGCCGAAGTCGGTGAGCATGTTGGCGCCCAGCAGGGCCACCACCGCGCCGATGAAGAAGGTCGTGGTGGCCACGATCGGCATGGCGTCCAGGCCCGCGCGCTCGCACAGGGCGACGATCGGCGCCCAGCGGATGCGGCTGGGCCTGACCAGGCTGCGCCCCAGAGCGGTGAGCAGGTGGCCCAGAAAGGCCATGGTGCTGTAGGCGTCGTGGAAGAGGCCGAAGACGCCGCGTCCGATCCGTTCGAGCAAGGCTTTGAAGCCGCCGGGCCGCACCGCGGGCTCGGTCTGGACCTTGATGGCGGCCGAGACCAGCTCCAGCAGCCGCAGGACGCCGTGACGGGCCTTGATGTCCTCGGGCTTAAGGTCGTCGCCGGCGGCGCGCAGGATCGCATAGGCGCCGGCGGTGTCACAGCGGTTCAGGCCGGTCAGGTCGAAGGCGGGAGACGAGGCGCGCTCCAGCGCGTTGGCCAGACGTATGCCAGCGTCGAACAGCCCACGGGCGGTCCAGTCCCCCGTCAGGACAGCCGTCGCCCGACCGTCCTCTTCGCTCAAGGTGAAGTCCGCAGGGAGGGCCATGAAGTCCTTGGAGGTTTCTCGTTATATCCAAGCCCCGCCATGGCCTGACAAGTGCAAAACGCCTCAAGGCGCAGCTTGTTGCCACGCGATCCAACAGCAAGCGCGGCGGAGTCGAAAAAGGGGCAGGAAACTCACGAAAATCAGACCTCGGATTTAACGTCGGTTAAGACATTGGGATCACTCACGGGCCAACAGAACGGTGTTTAGTTAGGAGTTTCGGTATGGGCGCGGACGCGAAGCTTGACCAGCGGATGGCCTTCATGCGTTTCGACGAGCGTGCGTGCTCGGCCCTGCGCGCCATCCAGCCCTTGATCGACGCCGAGATCGGCGCGGCCCTCGGCCGGTTCTACGGTCAGGTTCGCGCCTTCCCCGAGACCCGCGGCAAGTTCCGCGACGAGGCCCATATCGCCGCCGCTGAGCGCGCCCAGGCGACGCATTGGCGTCGCATCGCCCGCGCCGACTACGGCGATAGCTATGTCAGCGACGTCGAGCGGATCGGCCGCGCTCACGTCCGCGTCGAGCTTGAGCCGCGCTGGTACATTGGCGGCTACGCCGTGGTCGCCGAGGAATTGATCCGGTCGGTGATCTCCAAGCGGGCCAAGGGGCTGTTCGGCGCCGGCAAGTCCGACCAGGCGCTGGCCGACGGCCTGTCGGCCATGGTCAAGGCCATCTTCCTGGACATGGATCTGGCCATCTCAAGCTACATCGCGTTCATGGACGAGCAGCGCCGGGCGCTTGAGGTCGAGCGTGAAGCCGGCCAGCGTCGCCAGGCCGAAGCGGTCAAAGCCCTGGGCGTGGCGCTGGCCCGCCTCGCCGAGGGGGATCTGTCGACGCGCGTCGATGGCGACCTCTCGCCGGAGTTCCAGAGCCTGAAGGCCGACTTCGAGACGGCGGTGAGCGCCCTGGATGAGGCGATGCACGCAGTCGAACGCTCGGCGGGCGGCATCCTCGCGGGCGCCGAGCAGATCGCCCGCAGCGCCGAGGACCTGTCCCTGCGCACCGAGCAGCAGGCCGCGACGCTTGAGCAGACCGCCGCGGCGGTCGAGGAGCTGACCACCGCCGTCGGCAAGACGGCTCAGAACGCGCACGAAGTCACGCTGCGCGTCGAGGAGGCCAGCGCGGAGGCCCAGCGCTCGGGCGACGTGGTCAGCCGCGCCGCCGCGGCCATGACCAAGATCGAGGCCCAGTCGCAGCAGGTGAACCAGATCCTGGGCGTGATCGACGAGATCGCCTTCCAGACCAACCTCCTGGCCCTGAACGCGGGCGTCGAAGCGGCGCGGGCGGGCGACGCCGGCAAGGGCTTCGCGGTCGTGGCGCAAGAGGTCCGGGCCCTGGCCCAGCGCTCGGCCGAGGCCGCCAAGGAAATCAAGTCGCTGATCACCGAGTCGAGCCGCCAGGTGGGCGAGGGCGTCGAGCTGGTGGGCCAGACCGGCGGGGCGCTGCGCGGCATCGTCGAGAAGGTCGGCGGCATCGGGGAGATGATCACGGCGATCGCGGCGTCCACCAGCGAGCAGGCCTCGGCTCTGGAGCAGGTCAATTCGGCCGTGAACCAGCTGGATCAGGTCACTCAGCGCAATGCGGCCATGGTGGCCCAATCCACCCAGGCCACCCAGTCGCTCCGGGGCGAAGCGTCCGACCTGTCGGAGCATGTGGGCGCCTTCCGCCTGGGCGGCGAGACGGTGCGGCCGCGCGGCCAGCTGTCCGCCGTGGATGCGTTCGGAGACAACGCGGTTCACACCGCCCAGGCGCGCATCGCGGCCTACGCCCGGCCGGGGCGCTGAGGGCGGAGGTCCTAGGCGCGCTCGAACTCAGGCTCGCCCCTAAGGCGCTCTAGCGCGGGGGCGGCGCCGTCGAGGCGCGGTGGATCAGCTCGAACGGCAGCAGAATGTCTTCGGGACGCTCCGCGGTCTCGTTCGTCTTGGCCCGGGCGATCAGCAGTTTCGCGGCGACGGACGACATCTCCGCCACCGGCTGGCGCACGGTCGTCAGCTGAGGACGGCTGAAACGGGAGCTGGGGCTGTCGTCGAAACCGGCCACCGACACGTCGCCCGGCGTCATCAATCCCGCCTCGGCGATCGCGGCGACGCAGCCCAGCGCCATGTCGTCGTTGCTGGCGAAGATCGCGGTCGGTCGGTCGGGCAGAGCCAGCAGCGCCTTGGCCTCGACCATGCCCGACTGGAAGGTGAAGTCGCCCTGGCGCACGAGCCCTTCCGAGACCGGAAGGCCATGCGCCTTCATCGCCGCCAGATAGCCCTCGCGCCGCGCCTGGCTGGCGCCGTAGCGCGGCTCGCCGACGATGAAGCCGATCCGCTTGTGGCCCAGGCCGATCAGGTGCTCGGTCATCTCGCGGGCGGCGGCGACGTCGTCCATGTGCACGCGCGGTCCCAAGCCTTCCGCCCGCTCGGGGCCCAGGCGGACATAGGGCGTGCCGGCCTTGTCGAGCAGTTCCAGCACCACGGGGTTGTCCGAGGAGGGCGGCGTCAGGATCACGCCGTCGGGCTTCAGGGCGGCGAGCAGGGCCGCGACTTCCTGGCGGACCTGCGGGCCTTCGTGGTCGATCAGCTCGATCAGCAGGTGGTAGCCGGCCTCGCGGCACTCCAGCGTCGCGCCCAGCTGGATGCGGCTCAGATAGTCCGCGCCGCGCTCGCTGCGCCAATGGTCGATGGTCAGGGCCGCGTCGACGAAGACGGCGATCACGAACGAGCGCGAGCCCGCCAGGCTGCGCGCCGAGAGGTTGGGGCTGTAGCCCAGTTCGCCGGCGGCCTGCAGCACACGATCGCGCATGGCGGGCCGGACGTTCGGCTCCTTGTTCATCACCCGCGAGACGGTCTTGATCGAGACGCCCGCCCGCGCGGCGACGTCGTAGATCGTCACCGAAGCCATAGTTCGCCTCGCCCCCTCGAGAGACTCACGCCAATCCGCGCACCGTAGAGCTATGGCGCGCCGGTTGGAAACCTCTGGACGACAGCATGGTGGCCCTTGTGCGGCAAGGCGGCCGCGGCCACTGTGCCGACAGACGCGGCGCAGACCGCGCGGACCCGTCCGGTCCGGTTCAAGAATCTGGGCGGCCGAAGCCGATCGGGCGCTCGGGGGGAGATGATATGCGGCCAGAGGATCGGGCCCGGCCCAAGGAGCCGGTGCGCGCGGGTTTCATCGCCGCCTACACCCTGGCGCAGATCGGCGCGTTCGTCTCGTTCCAGCCTCTGCTCCAGGTGCTGCTGCCGCTGAAGGCCCAGGCGATCGACCCTGCGGGCAAGGCGGTGGTCCTGAGCCAGGTCGCCTTCTACGGCGCGATCGTCGCCAGCATCGCCAACCTGCTGGCCGGGGCGATCAGCGACCGGACCACCTCGCGTTTCGGGCGGCGCAGGCCCTGGATCGTGGTCGGCGCCATCGGCGCGTCCCTGGCCTATCTGGCGATCATGCGCGCCACGACCCCGGCGGCCCTGGTCGGCGGCATGATCCTGTTCCAGTTGACCTTCAATCTCTGCTTCTCGGCGCTGGTGGCCGTCATGCCCGACCGGGTGCCCGACGGGCAAAAGGGACTGGTCGCGGCGTTCCAGAGCCTGGGCAATCCGCTGGGCACGGCCGCCGGGGCGGTGCTGATCGGCGGCGTCCTGGTGGTCGAGGGGCAACGCTATGCAGCGATCTCGGCGGCGCTGCTGATCGGGCTCTTGCCGTTGGTGATCAGCCTGCGCGACCCGCCGTTGCCCAAGAGCAGCGTGCCGCCGTTCCGGCTGGGCGCCTTCTTCGCGGGGCTTTGGGTGAACCCGAGAAAGCATCCCGACTTCGCCTTCGCCTGGGCGGGACGGTTCATGGTGCTGGTCGCCCTGTGCCTGACCCAGAACTACATGCTCTACTTTCTGCAGGACGTGCTGGACTATCCGCGCCTGTTTCCCGGCCGTCGGGCCGAGGAGGGACTGGCGATCCTGACGACGGTCTCCACTGTCTCGAATGTCGCCTTCGCCATGCTGGGCGGGGTGCTGTCCGACCGGTTGCAGCGGCGCAAGCTGTTCGCCTTCGGCGCGGCCTTGGCCATCACCGCGACCATGATCGTCTTTTCGATGTCGCCGAGCTGGCCGCTGCTGCTGGCGACCTATTTCGTTCTGGGCTGCGGCGCGGGGTGCTTCTACGCGGTCGACATCGCCCTGGTGACCCAGGTGCTGCCGTCCCAACGCGACGCGGGCAAGGATCTGGGCGTGATCAACCTGGCCAACACCTTGCCCCAGGCCCTGGCGCCGGGCCTGGCCGTCTGGGCGCTGGGACCCAGCCGGATGGACTACCACGTCTTCTTCCTGACCGCGGCGGCGCTGGCCCTGGCTGGCGGTCTGGCTATCCTGCCGATACGAGGGGTGCGTTAGTCCACCGCCGAGGCCGCCTTGCCACAGTTCCGCGTCGTCACCGATCCCGACGACCCCGCCGTCGCCCCGTTTCGCGCGATCAAGGAGCGTGACCTCGTCGGGCGCGAGGGGCTGTTCATCGCCGAGGGCGAGACGGTGCTGCGGGCCTTCGTCCGCGACGCGCCCGAGCGGGTGGTCTCGCTGCTGATCGATCCCAAGCGTCGGGACAAGCTGGAGGACGTCTTCGCGGGGGTGCCCGAGGAAGTTCCGGTCCATTTCGCCGACCAGACGGTGCTCGACGCCATCGCCGGCTTTCACCTGCATCGCGGCGTGCTGGCCGTCGGGCGGAAGCCGACGCCCGTCCCCGCCGCTGACTTGCTCGCGCGCCTGCCTGAAAGGGCGGTGGTGCTGGTGCTGTGCGGCATCGCCAATCACGACAACATCGGCGGCATCTACCGCAACGCCGCCGCGTTCGGCGTCGACGCCATCATCCTCGACGCCGACTGCTGCGATCCGCTGTATCGCAAGGCGATCCGCGTGTCGGTCGGCGCGGCGCTGTCGGTCCCGACCGCGCGGCTCGGTCGCGGGGAGGACATCGCCGACCTCCTGGCGCGGACGGGCTTCGAGGCCCTGGCGCTGAGCCCCTCGGCGTCCGAGATCCTGGCCCAGCTAAAGCCCGCGCCGCGCACCGCCGTGCTGCTGGGCGCCGAGGGGCCTGGCCTTTCGCCGGAGGTCATGGCGCGCGCCCGGACGGTCGGGATTCCAATGGCCAACGGCTTCGACTCGCTGAACGTCGCCACCACCAGCGGGATCGTGCTGCACCACCTGCGTTTCGCCGAGGTCTAGGGACGCTGGAAACCGGTTTCCAAATCGGCCGAGGCCGCTTTAGGGTCTCGCCCGCAACATCCCGTCAGAAGGCTTCGATCCCATGCTGAACCGTCGCGGCGCCCTTGCGGCTTTCGTCACTGGCGTCCTGGGATCCCTGGCGGCGCGGAAGGCGGAGGCGGCCGTGGAACAGTCCAAGTCGGCGCCCGCCGATCCCACCGAGATCATCACCCTCTGGCCGAACGGCGCGCCGGGCGGGGAGGGCGTCACGGTCGAGGAGCGGATCATTGATCGCACCACGCCCGGCGGTCCGCGCGACCGCGCCCTGACGCACACGCGCAAGCCGACCCTGGCGGTCTTCCGCCCCAAGAAGCCGAACGGCGCGGCGGTCATGCTGATCCCCGGCGGCGGCTACGAGCGGGTGGTGCTGGACAAGGAAGGCTACGAGACCGCCCGGCGGCTGAACGAGAGCGGCTATACCTGCTTTGTCCTGTTCTACCGCATGCCCGGCGACGGCTGGGCGGCGGGCGGCGACGCCCCACTGCAGGACGCCCAGCGCGCTATCCGCCTGGTCCGTTCGAAGGCTTCGGCCATGGGCTTCTCGGCGGACCGCGTGGCGATCATGGGCTTTTCGGCCGGCGGACATCTGGCGGCCAATCTGACGGTGCGGTTTGACGCCCCGACCTATGACTCCGTCGACGCCGCCGACCAGCTGTCGGCCAAGCCGAGCCTGTCGGCCTTGATCTATCCGGTTATCAGCCTGGACCTGTCGATCGCCCACGGCGGCTCGCGCAAGCAGCTGCTGGCCCGCGACGGCTCGCCCGACCGCGAGGCCGTCCTGTCGCCGGACAAGCAGGTGCGGGAAGGGCTGTCGCCGGTGTTCCTGCTGCACGCGGCCGACGACAAGACCGTGCCGGTCGCCAATTCCCTGACCATGTTCACGGCGCTGAAGGCCAAGGCGGTTCCGGCCGAACTGCACGTCTTCGAGGAGGGCGGCCACGGCTTTGGCCTGCGTTTCACCCCCGACAAGCCGGTCGCCGCCTGGCCCAGCCTGTTCGAGGCCTTCGCCAAGCGGCACGGGGTTTAGGGCGGCTTCAAGCTGGATAGTTCCGAGAACGAGCCCCCAAATCCGTGTCATCCCGGAAGCCTCGCAGAGGCTATCCGGGACCCAGGGGCTAGCGGCGGTGCGGTTGCCCCTGGGTCCCGGCTCTCCGCTACGCTCCGGCCGGGATGACACGAGAGGAGGCGATGAAGCAGTCCAGGCGTTCGCTCAGCAGGTTTCCCGTTCCCGCGCGTTCCAGGCGGCGATCTCGGCGTCCCGGAACTTGACCCACTCGGCCCGCAGCACCGCCGGCCGTTTGCCATGGCGCTCGTCGAGGAACTCGGCCCCGACGACGCGGTCGGTGCGGAAGGTGCGGAACGCCTCGCGCAGCTCGCACCAGGCGATGATCATCCGGATGGTCTCGCGATAGCCGACCGTGACCGGCCAGATGACGCGGTTGCTGACCGCGCCGGCCTCGTCGCTGTAGTCGAGGCGGATCTTGCGGCCAGCGTGGATCCAGGCGCGGACCTGAGCGACGTCGATGCGGTCGGTCTGGGGCTTCCAGGCGGGCGAGGCCGCCGCCGCCGGCTCCAGCACATAGGGGCGCAGTCGATCGGGAACAGCCGAGGCGATCTTGCTGATCAGGTCCTTGGCGGCCTTGGCCAGCACCGGGTCGCCGCGTCCGGCAACCCACTGCGCGCCCAGCACCGCCGCCTCGATCTCGTCGGGCGTCAGCATCAGCGGCGGCATGTCGAAGCCGGCTTCCAGCACATAGCCGACGCCGGCCTCGCCGCGAATCGGGGCGCGTTGGCCGACCAGGGCGGCGATGTCGCGATAGACGCTGCGCTTGGAGGTCTCCAGCTCGGCGGCGATGGCGTCGGCTGTCACCGGCGCGCGGCTGCGGCGCAGGATCTGGATGATCTGGAAAAGGCGTTCGGCGCGTCTCATGACTTCGAATATCAGCGATCGCTACTGACAGCATGCTGGCAGTAGGGTGGCGGTAGCAAGTGGTCATCACGACATTCGAGATCGGAGAGGGACCATGATCACGCTGTTCGCCGCCGGAGCCGGGTTCGGGCTGCCCGAGATCAGCCCCTATGTCACCAAGACCGAGGTCCAGCTGATGATGGCCGGCCTCGACTATCGCAAGACGGTCGGCAGCCGCGAGACCGCGCCCAAGGGCCAGCTGCCGTGGATCGAGGACGCGGCCCAGGCGATCGGCGACTCCACCTTCATCCGCGCCCACATCGAGCAGAAGTACAATGTCGATCTCGATATCGGTCTGACCGGCAAGGAGCGCGCCCAGGCCTGGGCGATCGAGCGGATGATCGAGAACCAGCTGGGCTGGGTCTCGGGCTATTTCCGCTTCCTGGAGCCCGCCAATTTCGCCAAGGGGCCGGCGCGCTGGTTCGACCAGGCGCCCGAGCACTTGCGCGACGGCCTTCGGCAGGGGCTCCTGGAGGCGGTCAGCGCCAACATCCGCGCCGTCGGCGTCGGGCGTCACCTTCGCGAGGAGATCGCGTGGCTGGGCAGTCTGTCGCTGCGCTCGCTGGACGAACTGCTGGAGGACAAGACCTATCTGATGCGCGACAGCCACCCCGTCGGCGTCGACGCCATCGCCTTCGCCATGCTGGCCGCGATCCTGACGCCGTTCTTCGATTCGCCGCTGCGGCGGGAGGCTGAAAGCTATCCGCGCCTTGTCGCCTATGTCGGCCGCATGATGAGCCAATTCTACCCCGCCCATCCCTGGGGACTGCGCCAAGCGGCGTAAGGGCCTCAACTATCCCCCGTGAAAGTCTAGATCACCGCCGTTCAGGTTGCGGTCGCCGGTTGCATTTCATTTCGATCTGACGTTGTTGACGGCCAATGACCTCGCTTTGGCGCGATCATTGGCCGCACATGTCTAGGTCTTGCCCCTCGCGGCGGGCGTGTGCTGTTTTGCGGCTTCAAAATAGGGGGTATGGGATGTCTGAGACTTTGGCGCCGGTAGAGGTTGAGACGGTGCTGGAAGCGATCTCGACGGAGATGTCGATCGCGGCCGTGGCGTGCGGACATCTGGACGTGGCGCTGGGCAAGATCCTCGAGGTCGTGCCGGCCGAGCATCGCTTGGCCGTGATGCACGAGCTGCACATGGTCGACATGCTGGCCCAGCACATCACCGCCATCACCGACTTCACCGGCCGCGTGCTGCACGAGAGCCACCACACCGGCCGCCTCGAGGTCAACGACGCCCTCAACGCCATCACCCTGGGCGACGTCGCCGCCCGCCTGCGCGCCTCGCTGCTGGCCAAGGCCGGCTAAGACGGCCCTTAGTGAGACGGCCGGACGGCGTCCGCGGACACCGCGTGCGCCGACGGTCGTCCGGCCTCGACATCAGCCAGATTGCCCAGCGTCGTCTCGGCGATCGCGGTCAGCGCTTCCTCGGTGAGGAAGGCCTGGTGGCCGGTCACCAGCACGTTCGGGAAGGTCAGCAGGCGCTGGAAGAGGTCGTCCTGGATGATCTCGTTCGACAGGTCCTCGAAGAACAGGTCCGCCTCCTGCTCGTAGACATCCAGCGCCACGCCGCCCACCTGCCGTGACTTGAGGCCCGCGATCAGGGCGGTGGTGTCGATCAGCGCGCCCCGGCTGGTGTTGATGATCAGCACGCCAGGCTTGGCGGCCGCGATGGCGGCGTCGTCGATCAGGTGCCGCGTCTCGGGCGTCAGCGGGCAGTGCAGCGAGATCAGCTCGGCTTCGCGCAGCAGGGTCTTCACGGGGACATAGCGGACGCCGGCCGCGATGAGCGCCGGATCCTGCACGACATCGCTGGCCAGAACCTCGCAGCCAAAGCCCAGGCGCAGCATCCGCGCGACCAGCGCTCCGATCCGGCCGGTGCCGACGACCCCCGCCGTGCGTCCGGCCAGGTTGCGGCCGATCAGGCCGTCGAGGGCGAAGTTGTTCTCGCGGACACGGGCGTAGGCGCGCGGGATGTTGCGATCCAGCGCTAGCAGCAGGCCCAGGGTGAACTCCGCCACCGCCTCCGGCGAATAGGCCGGCACGCGCACGACGGTGACGCCCAGCCGTTGCGCCGCCGCCAGGTCGACATTGTTGAAGCCGGCGCACCGCAGCGCCACGGTCCGCGTCCCGCCGGTGGCTAGAGCCTCCAGCGTCGCCGCGTCGAGGCGGTCGTTGACGAAGACGCACACCGCCGGGTAGCCGACGGCCAGCGGCGCCGAGGAGGCGTCGAGGCGGGCCTCGAAGTAGTCGATGCGGTGACCAAAGGCGCCATTCGCGGCGTCGAAGAAACGCCGATCGTAGGCCTTGGCCGAGAACATCGCCACCCGCATGGTCTGCTCCTCACGTGAAGGCCGCAGCGGTAGCAGATCGCGCGGGGCGCGCGCAGCGCGGGCGGCTACGGAGGGTCAGCCCGCCAAGGCCCGCTCACCAAGGTATCGGCGCGCCGTCGTAGTCGAAGAAGCCGCCGCTGTCGGCGGCCTCCCACTGGTGAACGACCTTCAGAAGCTTGGCGACGGCCTCGCGCGGCGTCGCGATCGACCGGGCGCCGCGCGCGAACGGGGCGCTCAGCGGCGTGTCGACTGTTCCCGGATGCAGGGCGGCGCAGATCGTCAGCGGCCGTTCGCGCGACAGCTCGATCGCCTGGCAGCGGATCAGCATGTTCAGCGCCGCCTTGCTGGCGCGGTAGGCGTGCCAGCCGCCCAGGCTGTTGTCGCCGATGCTGCCGACGCGGGCCGATAGCGCCGCGATCACGCCGCGTTCATAGCGGGGCAGCAGCGGCGCCAAGTGCTTGCAGACCAGCGTGGGCAGCACGGTGTTGACCTCGAACAGCCGAGAGAGGCTGGCGGCCGTCACCGCCTTCATGGACTTCTCGGGCGCGAGACCTGGCTCATGCAGAATGCCCGTGGCGATCAGGATCAATCCCGGAGCGCCGAGCCTGGAAATCTCGATCGCCAGATTGGCCAGGGCTTGCTCATCCAGCAGGTCGGCGGCCAGGAAGGGCAGGCGCGGATCGTCGGGCCAGTCGTCAGGCCGCCGGCGACCGACGCCGACCACCTTGTCCCAGCCCGGCTCGCCGCGCAGTTCCTCGACGAAGGCGCGCCCCAGGCCGCCGCCGGCGCCGACCACGACCGCGAGGCGTTGGTCTGGCTCTTGATCGAGCGTCATCTCAGCCGCCCGCCACCGCCGCGCCGATCACCAGGCCGACGCAGGCCATGGCCGTCAGCGGCAGGCGAAGCTGCCGGTACCACTCGGGGAGAGACTTGGAGGTTACGTCCCAGACGCCTTGCGCGGCCAGGGCGGCGCCCATGCCAAGCAGGGCGTCCGCCGCCAGCTTGGGTTCGCTCTGCCCCATGACGCCGACGGCGGCGAGCGCCCAGCCGACCAGGGGCGGGGCCATCGCCAGGACCAGGGTGTCGGAGCGGCAATCGTCGCTGAACACCGCCTGCGCCGCGCGCACGCCGCCCAGGAAGGACAGGATGGCGGCGGCGTAGACGACCTGGATGCTGCTCCAGGACAAGACCGGTTCGAACCAGTCGATCCGCAGCACCGGCGGCGCCAGGAACGGGATCAGCCCCAGGCCGCCCAGCCAGGTCATCAGCTTGGCCTGGGATCGCGCCTGGCCGATCTCTTGCGCGTGCGACATGGCTTTCCCGCTCCCTCGGACCAAGCGCCTAGCTGGCGCTCGGATGAGAGATACGCGGCGTCGCCGCGATTGGATGACCGCACACGCCGTATCGATCGCTCAAAGCGCTCGAGACGTCAGTCCTGGAGGTGCGCCAACGGCCGCTTCTGGCGCGTTGTAGTCGTCGGGGTCTCCCACACGGAGTTTCACACGATTGTCGTCAGGCGCTGGCATGGCCGGCTCATGTCCATCCCCGCCTCCGATCAAGGCCTGACGCCTGAGGCGTCCGGCTCGCCAGGCGCCGAGCGCTTTGAGGCCCTGGCCCGACGCCTTCGCGTTCCGCTGCTGCGCTACTTCACTCGCCGCACCGGCTCGCGGCCCGACAGCGAGGAATTGGTACAGGACCTGTTTCTGCGACTGCTGCGCCGCCCTGGCCTCATGGCCCTGGAAAGCATCGATGGTTACGTGTTCGAGGCCGCCGCGAACCTCCTTCGCGACAAGGTGAAACGGGAACGGACACGGCCGCTGCTGAGCGCGGTCGACTTGGATCGTATCGACCTGGCCGACGACCTCCCGGACGCGGAGGACGTCATCGGCGGGCGACAGAACCTGGAACGCATCCGGATCGCCCTCAAGTCGCTCTCGCCTCGGGCGCGCACCATCGTCATTCTTCGTCGCTTCGAGGATATGAGCCACGCCCAGATCGCCGCCCGGCTGAATATCTCGGTCAGCGCCGTCGAGAAGCATCTTGTGCGGTCGATGGCCGTTCTGCGCAACGCCTTGCGGGAGCAGGGATGATGAGGCGTCGCATCGTTGACGAGGACGAGGCCGCCCGATGGTTCGCCAAGGCTGATCGCGGGCCGCTGGCGGCGGACGACCGCAAGGCGTTCCTTGAGTGGCTCGAAGCCCCCGGCAACGCCGAGGCCTATCAGGAAACCGCCGACGCCTGGTCGTCCCTGAGGGCGGCCAAGGGCGCCGATGGCCTGATGGCGATGCGCGCGGCTGCTTTGCGCGACGCATCCGGGATCAGCCGTCGGCGCGCGATCTTCGGCTTGGCCGGCGCCGCGACAGCGGCGGGCGGGGGCGGCGTCGCGGTGATGATGGCCAGCGCGGCCGGCGCGACGATCCGCACCAGCGCGGGCGAGCGCCTTACCGCCCCGTTGCCGGACGGATCGAGCGTGACCCTGGCTCCGCTGTCGAGGGTTCGTGTGCAGTACGACGCCCAGCGTCGGCGCGTGCGGCTCGTTGAGGGGCAGGCCTATTTCGACATGCGCTCGGCCCCCGACCGGCCGTTCCAGGTCGTTGTTGGCGATGAGCGCGCCCAAGGCAGCGGCGGGCGCTTCCAAGTGACCAAGCAGGGCGATACGGCGCAGATTCTTATCGAGGACGGAGCGCTCGACGTCGCCGCGGCCGGACAGGCCGCGCCGCGAAGACTGACGACCGGCCAAATGGTGTCTGGTCAGGCCGGGCCAAAATCCGTGGCGGCGGCGGATCTCGACGCGCTCACGGCCTGGCGCGATGGCCGGCTGGTGTTCAACGACACGCCGTTGCCGCAGGTCGCGGCGGCGTTCAATCGCTATTCCAGCGACCAGTTGTCCCTGGCTCCGGGCGCGCGGCTGGACGACATCCGGATCTCCGGATCGTTCCGCTACGACGGCGCGCGCGAGTTCGCCAACGCCCTGCGCGTGGGCTTTGGCGTGCGCGTCCATCAGGTCGACAGGACAACCTGGGAGATCGCCGAATGACCGATGCTGGCGTCCCGGCATTCGATGAAATTTTCGCGACAAGGTGAGGCTTTCGGCGGAGCCGCGGTTCCTGGGGATGATCGGTCGACGGGGGCCGGATTTGCCTAGGAAAGCACGATGACGAACCGAGTTTCCCACGCCGCTGGTCTTCGGCGCGGCCTGATGGCCTGCTGCGCCGTGATGGTCCTGAGCGCGGCCGCGCCGGCCCTGGCCCAGGAGCCCGCCGCGCCGTCGGTGGCCTTCACCCTGCCCACCCAACCCCTGGAACTGGCCCTGCCGGCCTTCGCCAAGCAGGCCGACGTGCAGGTGCTCTATGCGTCGAACCTCGTGAAGGGCAAGCGGGCCAACGCCGTGATCGGCACGCGCCCGCCCGCCGAGGCGCTGCGTGACCTCCTGGCGGGTTCGGGCCTGAAGGCGACGGCCACCGGACCGCGGACATTTCTGATCTCGGTGGAGGAAAATCCGGTCGTCGCCGAGCTGGAAGAAGTGATTGTCACCGCCCAGAAGCGCTCGGCGCGGATCGAGAACGTCCCGATCGCCGTGACCGTCGTCGAAGGCGGCGACGCCCAGCGGCGCGGGATCACCAATGTCGTCGACCTCGTCGATCAGGTCGCCGGCGTCTCGGTGAACTATGCCTTCGGCGGCACCAACTACGGCCTGATCAGCATCCGCGGCATCGGCGGCGCCGACGACTACAAGCCCAACGGCAACCCCTCGGTCGCCTTGCATGTCGATGGCGTCTACCAGACCTCGAACGCCTATCTGGGCATGCCGCTGTTCGACCTCGATCGAATCGAAGTGCTCAAGGGACCGCAAGGCACGCTGTACGGCCGCAACACCACGGCCGGCGTCATCAACGCCATCACCCGGGGTCCTGGCCAAGCTCTGGAAGGCTCTGGCCGCGTCGAGTACGGCAGCTACGACTATACCGAGCTGGAGGCCTCGGTCGGCGGGCCGATCAGCGAGAACCTCGGGGTTCGCCTCGCCGTCCTGGCCCAGAACGGCGGCGGCTTCATGGATGGCGCCGGAGCGGGCCTTCTGGCCGGCTTCCGGCCTTCGGTGCGCGGCGTCGTCCAGACCCAGGTTCCGGCGCTGGTTGATCCGGGCCGCCGAAAGGGCTTTGGCGACAAGGACCTCGTCGCCGGCCGCGCGACCTTCGACGTCAAGATGGCCCCGGAAAGCGATCTGGTCGTGAAGCTGTTCGGCAGTCGCGACCGCGGCGACACCCGTCAGTACGACCGGATCTCGCGGGCCCGGGACGCCACGATCGCCAACGCCGGCGAGAATGACGATCCCTACGAGTTCTACTCGACCGGCTATCCGACCCAGAGCATCGACATCTATGGCGGCTCGGCGAGCTTCAGCCACAAGGTCCGGGAGAACCTGAATTTCACCGCCATCGGCGGCTGGCAGGGCAGCAAGCGCTCTGTGAAAGGCAACGGTGACGGCTCGCCCTATCCGGCCTCTTATTTCGACGCCAACGAGAAGCTCAGCCAGTCATCGCTGGAACTGCGCCTGGCCGACGACACCGGCGGCAAGCTGGACTGGATCGCCGGCGCCTTCTACGTGACCGACGACGTCAAGTTCGACACCAACTGGATCAGCTATTCGGCGCTGACGACGTACGACAACCTTCACCGCCAGGAACGCAACAGCTTCGCGCTGTTCGGCCAGGCCGACTATCATCTGCTCGATCGCCTGCAAGTGTCGGCCGGCCTGCGGTATACGCGGGACAACGCCCACTATGTCGGCCGCAACATCGACCACAATCCGTGGGGTATCAGCACCTTCACGACGACCTTCGCCACCACCAACCCCTTCTCATGGGATGAGAAGTTCGACGACGACAACGTCTCGGGCCGCCTGACCGTGAAGTACGACGTCACCTCGGCCCTGAACGTCTTCGTTTCGGCCGGGACGGGCTATCGCGGCGGCGGCTTCGACGGCACCTCGATCTTTACCGTGGCCGAGACCAAGCCGTTCGCCTCGGAGACCGTGCGCGCCTACGAGGCGGGCCTGCGCTGGACCACTTCGCGCCTTCGCCTGTCGCTGGACGTTTTCGACTACCGCTTCAGCGAACTGCAGGCGACGACGCGCCTGGCCAACGACACCAACGGCCGCGCCAATGTCGGCAAGGCTAGCAGCAAGGGTGTCGAGGTGGCGCTCAGCGCCCAGTTGCTGCGCACCGAGCGCCAGAACCTGACCTTTGACGTCAACGCCGCGTGGCTCGACACCGAAGTCCTGTCGTTCTCCTCCAACCGCGTGGCCGATGTGCTGCAGACGGTGGGCGACCCGCTGCCGGGCGCGCCGGATGTATCGGCCACCGCTAGCCTGAACCACAGCATCGCGCTGAGGGAAGGCTGGTCGCTGCGCAGCCGGGTGGGCGTCACCCACCATGGCGAGGAATCCAACCGCCTGAACGCGGCGCCAGGCAACACAGCCAAGGCCTACACCCTGGTCAACGCGCGGGTGGACTTGGCCACGCCATCGAACTGGACGGTCTATGCCTATGGTCGCAACATTACCGACGAGGTCTATTTCCCGGAGCTGAACGGCGCGGCTCGACTGGTCGGAGCGCCCGCCACCTACGGGATCGGCGCGCGGTTCGACTTCTGATCGCGGGGCGATCCGATCCTCTCGGGTCGGATCGCCTCCACCTCGTTTCTCCGACGGGATTCCAGCGATGTCCCTACTGACGCGCCGCGCGGTGATGTCGGCCTCGACCGGCCTGTTCCTGGCCCGCGCGACAGCGGCGCGGGGACTGGAGATTCGTCGGGCCGCGCCCGCCGAACCTTTCGCGATGGGCGTGGCCAGCGGTGATCCGTCGACAGACGGTTTCGTGCTCTGGACCCGCCTCAGCGCCGGCGGCGCGCCGCTCGACGCACCGGCCGTTCCCGTCGCCTATGAGGTGGCGGAGGACGAGGCCTTCCGCCGTATCGTACGACGTGGCCGCCGCGCGGCGACGCCGGTCTTGGGTCATTCGGTTCACGTCGAGCTATCGGGTTTGCGCCCCGGCCGACCTTACTGGTACCGGTTTCACGCCCTGGGCGCGATCAGCCCGGTCGGCCGCACCGCCACCGCGCCGGAGCACGCCGAACGCGCGCGGATCGCCGTCAGCTCGTGCCAGCATTTCGAACTGGGCTGGTTCAGCGCCTATCGCGACATGGTCGCCGCCCAACCCGACCTGATCGTGCAGTTGGGCGACTACATCTACGAGAACAGCTATGCCCAGTTTCCGAAGGTCCGGCGCTTCGACGCGCCCGAGCCCATGGACCTTGACGGCTATCGTCGCCGGCACGCGATCTACAAGTCCGATCCCGACCTTCGCGAGGCGCATCGGCAGGCGCCTTGGGTCGTGACCTGGGACGATCACGAGGTCGAGAACGACTATGCCGATCTAGCCAACCTCAAGGGACTGGACCCGGTGGTGTTCGCCCGTCGGCGCGCCGCGGCCTACCAGGCCTACTTCGAGCACCTGCCGGTGCGACCCAGCCTGTGGGCTCGTCCTGACCAGCCACGGCTCTATCGGCGCCTCGCCTGGGGCGACCTTGTCAGTCTTCCCGTGCTCGACGGTCGTCAGTATCGCTCGCCCCAGGCCTGCAATCCGCCCCGCCAGAGCGGGAACCGTCCGCGTCGCGACTGCCCCGCTCTGACCGCGCCGGCCCGCACCGTGCTGGGCGCGGCCCAGGAGGCTTGGCTGGACCAGACGCTAAAGGCCGAGCGCGGGCGCTGGACCCTGCTGGCGCAGCAGACGGTGCTCGCGCCGATCGAGACGCCCGACGGCGTGATGTCGGATCAGTGGGACGGCTACGCCGCGGCGCGCGACCGCCTTATGCGCAGCATGAGTCGTCCATCGGTGCGCAACGCCGTGGTCCTAAGCGGCGACATCCATGCCTACATGGTCAACGACCTGCGGATCGGCCAGGCCGATGCGGCGCCCGTGGCGACCGAGCTCGTGACGACATGCCTGGCCGCCAGCCACGCGCCGCCGGCGCGTTATGGCGATGTCCGGACCCGCAATGACCACGTCCGCTTCGCCGATATCGAACACTCGGGCTACACCTTGATCGAGGCGACGCCCCGGAAACTGGACATTGATCTGAGGGCCGTCTCCGATCAGGCAGACCCCAAAGGTGTCGCCCAAAGCCTGGCGCGATGCGTGATCGAGGATCGACGCCCGGGCGCGCAATTTGTCGTATGATCTCCGCCTTGCTCGGCTTTTTTCGTGACCTAAGCGGTGAGGCGCGAATCTTATGTAGCGTAGAGGCCTCAGGCGGGAGCGCATTGATCTGCCTTAAGCAGGCCCCCGCCATTCGCCTGACGAGCAGGATCATTTGGGTGAGGAGGGGCAGCCAACAGCGTCCTACCGGGCCTCTGATCTCGCTCGCCAGACGGTTGGAGAAGCGCCGATCAATCGCCGGAACGCGATCGAGAACTGCGCGGGATTGGCGTAGCCGCAAGCGCAAGCTGTCCGGGCCACACTCTCGCCGGCGCGCAGCAGGGCCTGAGCGCGAACCATCCGGCGACGCGTGATATAGGCGTAAGGCGTGCAACCGATGTCCGTCTTGAACGCACGGGTGAAGCCGCTGATCTCTCGCCCTGCCTGGGCCGCCATGCCGCCGACCGTGATGTCGCTGTCCAGATGGCTCTCGACCCAGTCGAGCACACGGCTCAAGCGTTCTCGAGAGAGGCGCGGCTGGGCGCTACGCGCCATGGAGCGGCCGGATAGCTCTTCAAGACGCCTAAGCACCAGCTCCGCGCCGTGCTGGAAGAAGGCGCTGGACGCGCCGTGCGCTTCGGCTTCGCACCAAAGCGCTCTCATGACGGATGACAGCAGTTCGTCCTCCACCAGTCCAAGTTGCTCGACGGCTTCGAACGACAAGCCCTGGCCAAGCACCGATGGATCTAGCGCCAGGCCGAGAGTCGCGACGGCGTCACATCGACTTTCCAGCGGCGCATCGGGCGGCGTCACGACGATCTGGCCCGCCCGCCACGGTCCCTCGATGCGCGTGTTCCCGCAACGATAGGTCAGGCGCTCGGCGTCTCCGAGCGAAAGGGCCAACCGTAGCAAACCACCGCTCTCGTAGCGCCCTTCGTGCGCGGGATAGCGGGCTCGGACAAGCACCGCGCCGCCTCCGCTGATGATCCTTCCATCCGTGGGCGCCGCGCGCCTGACCTGATCGGCCTCTGAGCCCTCCGACATGACGCGCGAAGTTTCCCGTTCCGGAGTGAAGACGTCCGACTTTGGAGTGGACGCGATGTTACAATATATCATTAGAGGTCGTGAAAATGGTTCGCAACAGGCGCGTCGGCGCGCCTTGGAGTTTTCATGACACGTGTTCTTGTTCTGGCCTCGACGGCTGCCGCCTCCTTGCTGAGCCTCCAGGCCGCCGCCCAAGAAGCCCCTCGCCAGGCGCGCAACGATGCGAGCACGGTCGAGGACCTCGTCGTGACGGCGACGCGGCGCGCCACGCGGCTGCAGGACGCAGATCTCTCCGCCACGGTCCTGGATCGCGAAGCCCTGGACCAGGCTCGTATCCGCGACATCCGTCAGCTGGACGCGGCGGTGGCCAATGTTCAGTTCAACGAAAGCGGCCAGCTGGGCAGCACCTTCATCAGCATCCGAGGCATCGAGTCCAACCCGTTCATCGTCAATCGCGCGGCCGTCTACATCGACGGCGTTCCGTTCCGAGAACTCTCGAACGCGGTTCTGAATCAGGTCGAAAGCATCGAGGTGCTTCGTGGCCCGCAAGCGACGCTCTACGGGGCCAACAGCGAGTCCGGCCTGATCGTTATCAACACCCGCGCGCCCACCGCCGCATTCACCGGCGAGGCGCGCGTCACGGCCAGCGCCTACAAGGGCGGAAACGAGGTCGAGACCGACGGCTTCATCGGCGGCCCGCTAGCCGGAGACGCCCTGACAGGCTCGCTGGCCTTCAAGCTGTCCAACGGCGACAGCTTCCTGCGAAACTTGGCGCCCAACGTCTCGGCCGGAAGCATTCGGGAGGCGTTCGTTCAGGGGCGTCTGCGGTGGCGGCCAAACGATCGTCTGACCGTCAACGGCCTGGCCTACGTCCTGGACACGCGCGCGCCGGGAGTCTTCGACCAGGAATACCTGCCGATGGACACCGCGCTGTACAACAAGTCCTACGCCGCCGCTTTCAACGGCGGCCGCGCCGTGAGCGACTTCACCTATGTCAACGACGCGCCCAAGCGGACCGACGAGCGCGAAGCCGTCGCGGGGGGCAGCCTGCGCTACCAGTTCGACGTTGGATCCCTGGACGCGGCCTTGTCCTATCGGCGTCTCAAGGTCGACGCGCGCGGCCTGGATTTCGACTTCACCGCCCTGCCGACCGCCGCCGGGCAAGACCACAAGGACACCGACTTCATCAACGGCGAGGTGCGCTTCAGTTCCCCCGACGACCGCCCAGTCACCTACATGGTGGGCGCTTCGATCTATCGTCAGGACACCCACCGGTTCCTGGCGACCTTCGTCGGTTCGGGCGGGCTGGATGACTACAACCCCGCCCCGACCCAGCGCGCTCAAGCCAAGGACTGGGGCCTCTTCGCCTCGGTAGGCTGGACGCCCTCAGCGCTGCCCGCGCTGACCATCAACGGCGGCGTCCGTTTCGATCATGCCCACCGCTCGGCGCGGCAATTGGCCGGAACGCTCGATCTGGGGCTAGGAGGCGTGCTCACCTACAAGGAGGCCGACCTAGACGCCGATTTCGAGCAGACGCTTCCTCGACTCGGCGCCAGCTACCGCGTGTCGTCCGATCTCAGCCTCTACGCCAATGTCGCCAAGGGCTACATTCCGGGCGGCTTCAACCTCGCCGCCGCTCAGTCCGATCTGGGAGCCGATATCCTCCGATACCCCTCCGAAACGATGTGGAGTCGAGAGGCCGGCTTCAAATGGCGCTCCACCGATCGCCGCCTTAGACTGTCTGGCGCGGTGTTCTACATCCGCTCGGACAACTGGCAGGAGATCCAGGTGGCGACGAACGCCTCGGGCCAGATCATCTCCTCGGACTATATCGGAGCCGACGCCTCCATCGACAGTAAGGGTTTTGAACTCGAGGCGGTCGCTCTGCCGCTGCCGGGCCTGGAACTGACGGCGGCCTGGGGATACGCCGACGCCCGCTATCGGGATCTGCGGATCGACGCGACCACGAACCTCAAAGGCCGGCGCGTGAAGCTGACGCCGTCCTATGATGGCTATCTGGCCGCCCGATACGCGCACACCAGCGGTTGGTATGTCCGCGCGGAAGCAGCCCTTACAGGCGAGGAGACCTTGGAGGCGACCGGCTCGGCCAAACAGAATGCGACCCAGGTCTATGGCCTGCAGTTCGGCTTCGAGACACAGCGCTATGCCGCGCGGCTGTTCGTCGAGAACCTGACGGATGTTCGTCGCCACAGCGGCATGGCGTTCCGCAATCTCGGCTTCGGCAATGATGGAAATTGGTACGCTCCCTTGGCTCGCGGCCGGCAAGCGGGTCTGGAGCTGACCTCGCGGTTCTGAGCGCTAAGTACGGCGGACATCGTTCCGCTGCGGTGCGTTTCGGAGGAACCATCGTGCGTGAGCTTGGCGTGGGCGTTGCCCGATGCGATCTTGATCCTGAATGCGCACCCGCAAGTCCTGGAAATCCGCCTTGAAAGCAAAGAGGCTGATAGCCTCGACCGCATGCGGGAGGTTGTACGGGATCACGTGTACGGCTTCGCCTTTCGGGAGGCGCCTTTGAGCTTCGACTGGCGTCCTTGAAATCCAGGGTTTCGCGGCTAGGGCCAGGTGTGCAATCCCGTCAAAAGCGTTCCTGGCGCGGATGGCGCGGGTGTCAGGCTGAGTTTCAGGCCCTTGCCGTCAGCGTGGCGGCCAATTCCTTCAATGGGTCCTCCGCGCTCGAGAGCCCGATAGCCGCCGGAGGCAGCTCCACCGGTAGCGGGAGCCATGTCCGACGGGGTCATCTACACGAACTTGGCCGGCGCTGGTCGCCAGCACATGGGTCCGCTCACTGAGCGGTGTCTACCAGCTCTCGCTATATGACTTGGCCAGAACGGTCCGGCTCTGCGGAGAACAACGGGATATCGGGCGGGCGAGGTCCCCGGCGCGTCGGCCGAGGTCCCAACGCCGCCTATTCCGAATGACCGAAGGGGACGCCATAGAGCTCGAGCCGGTGGTCGACCAGCCTATAGCCCAGCTTACGGGCGACGGCCTGTTGCCGCGCCTCGATGTCCGCATCCACGAACTCGATGATCTTGCCGGTCTTCATGTCGATCAGGTGGTCGTGGTGCTGGTCGGTCGCCTCCTCGTAGCGGGTGCGCCCGTCGCGGAAGTCGCGCCGCTCGATCACGCCGATCTCCTCGAAGAGGCGCATCGTCCGGTACACCGTGGCGATTGAGATATGCCGGTCCATGGCGTGGGCTCGGCGGTAAAGCTCTTCCACGTCGGGATGGTCATCGGCTGCCGAGAGCACCCGCACGATGACCCGCCGCTGTTCGGTCATGCGGACGCCGCGTTCCAGGCAGAGCTTTTCCAAAGGCGTCACGCAGCAGACTCCTTGAAGGGGGCGGGCGTCATGCCGACGCCGCGGCTGACAGGGGCAGACTCATGGCCATCATGATCCGCATCGACTTGACCGCTCCGTCCAGCGCGGCGGCCAGGCCCGCGGAGCAGTGGACGTTGGCGTCGCAGGTGCGGGAGCCGTCTAGCAGTCCCGCCAGCAGACGCTCGTCTTCCGAGGGCGCCAAATCGCCGACCGCGATCGGGCGTCCCAAGACCGCTTCCAGCAGGCGAATGATGCTGTCGAACACGGGCGCCAGCATCTCCCCGTGCCGCGTCGCAAGAACCGCGTGAAGGCGCTGCTGGGTTGGCGCGTGCTGATCGCGAGCCAGACGCCAGCACCGCGTGGCCGTGGTCAGCAAATCGATCATGCCGTCCACCGCGGCAGCAGGCGTCCGGCGCGGGCGCAATAGGCTTCCCAGGCCTCGCCGAACTGGAGGCGCATCATGGTTTCCTCCTTGGGAACCCTAATGAACCACATGGCTGCAAAGGCCGGCGCGACAAGGAAGCCGGCGATCCAATTCTGGATCAGCAAGGGCTGGGCTAGGACCGAGATCCAGATCGCCGCGTACATCGGATGGCGAACGCGCGCATAGACGCCACGCGTGATCAAGCTATGGTCCTCGCGCACCTCCAGCCCCGGGCTCCAATTGCGACCGAGGTCGGCGTGCGAGCGCCAGAACAGCCAGAGGCACGGGATCTGGAGCAGCGCGCCCGCGGCGATCGCCCCTGAAGGCAGCCGATAGTCGGCGAAGCCGAAGGCGCCGGTCGCCAGTTGCAGGAGCGGCAGCACCATCATGGTCAGGAACATGGCCGCCAGCAGCGCAGTCTCGGCGAAATCCTTGCGCGCATCCACCACGACGTTGCGTCGGTTGCGCAGCGTGTGAGGCGTGCGGATCGCCAACATGACGAGCAGGGCCGCCAGCCAGACCAGCGCGCCCGGACCGTTCTGGCGCCATCGCAGCACCGCCAGTCCTAGCAGACCCACGCCGATCGCCATCGTCACGACGGCGGCCAGGCTGGAGGACATCGATCGGGTCTGCCGGGTGGCCATGGGCCGCTCCTCTGTCGTCCGCTACGGCGTCGATGGCGGTCTAGATAGCTTTGTTGAGAATGACTCGCAATAACATTGAGTTTCTGATGCTGCACTCAGGCCTTCAGGGCTCCGACGGCCCGAGCCAGGAGGAGGCCGACCAGGATCAAAGCCGGGGAGAGCAGGGCGCAAGCGAGAAGATCCCAGCCGCCGGCGCCGAACAGCGCAAGGACCAAACCGGCCAGAGTGGCGACCGCCACGAGGACGGGGAACAGCAGAACAGATTTCATGCGGCGACCTCGGCGAGACTATCATGCGGTCCCTTGCGACCCTTCGAGACGGTCAAGATCAGGCCGCTGACCAGCACGGCGATGGTCGTCAGGTCCAAGAGCGCCCAGATCACCTTCAACGTCAGGCCACCGTAGTCGCCGAAATGCAGCGGCTGGGAGAGGGCCAGGGCGGAGATGTACCAGGGCGGCCGCGGCGCGCCGATCACGCGGGCGGTGACGCTGTCGATCAGGACCGGCTGGAAGATGTGCTCTTTCAACCCGTCCGGGCCCCGCAGATAGACGGCGTGGAACCGTTCGCCGGCCATCAGCGAGCCTGGATAGGCGACGAAATAGGGCTGGAAATCGGGATAGCGGGCGCGGGCGGCGTCGACGATAGTGTCGATCGGGGCGGTCCTGCCCGTCGGTGGCGTGCCTTGCGCGGCATAGGTCGAAAGCTCGCTCATCTGCCAGAATCGGATGATCGAGGCGCCCCATGTGTTTATGAGGCCCGTGGCGCCGACCACCAGCATCCAGGCCAGGATCACCGCGCCCAGCATGTTGTGCAGGTCCAGCCATGCCGTGCGCGTCGTGCGTCCGCCGCGCACCTTGGCGAAGCCGGCCTTGCGCGCGAAGGGGCCGTAGATGACGGCCCCAGAGACCAGGGCCACGATGAACAGGACAGCCGGAACGCCAAGCACCAACGGCCCCATCGGCCCTAGCAGTAGCGTCCCGTGCAGATCGACCAGCCACTGGGTGGGGCTGGCGCGGTCGCCCCCCGAAGGGGGGCTGGCCGTGGCGGCGTCGATCAGCACGTTCTCGTTGTCAAAGAAGGACTTGGCCCCCGGCGGCGCGATCGACAGGGTGATCACGCCGGGCTTGTCCGGCTCCCAGACCAGGAAGTGGATCTTGCCAAGAGGCCGCGCGACCCGCGCGGCCGCCTCTATGGCCGACAGCGGAGCCGGCCTGGCCGCCGCTTGACCGCCCGTCCCATACCCCAAGGCGTGGTCGATCTCGCCCCGGAAGATCAAGGGCAGACCGGTGACGCAGAGCACCAGCAGGAACGCGGTGCAGATGAGGCTCGACCACTTGTGCGCCCAGACCCAGAATCGCATGGCGGGCCTCAGTAGGATGCGCGGACGCGCAGGCCGACCTGGCGACTGGGACCCGCCTGATAGACATTGACCCCCGGCGCGAAGGCCACGCCATAGGGCGCATACAGCTTGTCGCCCAGGTTCTCGCCGTAGAGGTCGAGGCTCCAGCGGTCCGTCGGTCGCCAGGACAGGCGCGCGTCGTACAGCGCGAAGGCCCCCTGGCCGAGGGTGTTGGTTTCCTCGAACCAGTAACGGCCCGAATAGCTCACGCCGACCTGCGCCTCCAGTCGACCCAGCGCGCCGGGCAGGGCCACGCGCCGCGTGACCGCCGCCCTTCCGGTCCAGCTTGGCGCATAGGGCAGGACATTGCCCGTCAGGTTCGCGGTCGGGCTGGTCGGGTTGTGATAGTCGGTGAACTTGGCCTTGTTGTAGGCGACCCGCGTCTCGATCCGCCAGGCGGCGTCGGCGTCCCAGTCCAGCCGCGCCTCGGCGCCCTTGGACTCCACCTCGCCGACATTGCTGAGGTACTGGCTGGGCGCGAAGCCAACATAGTACTGATAGTCGTCGCTGCGCGTGAAATACGCCGCCGCGGTGAAGCGCAGCCGGTCCTCCAGGCGTCGGGCGCGCAGGCCCGCCTCCAGGTTCCACAGCTTCTCGGGCTTGTAGGAAAAGCCGACCGTCGCGGGCGTGACGAACCGGCTGAAGCCCCCGGCCTTGTAGCCGCTGCTGGCCTGGGCGTAGAGCCGTGTGTCCTCGCGCAGCTGATAGCCGATCGCCAGCTTGGGCGAGACGCTGTGGAAGTCCTTGTCGCTCTTCAGGATCAGCGCGCCCTGGCCGGCGGTGGCCTCGACGCTGTGCTGGTCCAGGCGCAGGCCGCCCGTGACGTCCAGACGGTCGGACAGCTTGTAGGTCGCCTCGCCGAACGCGGCGTAGGTCTTCAGGGTCTGAGCCGCGCTCTGGCCGTACTGCGGCCGGGCGAAGGTGAAGTCGGTGTGCTCGAAGGCCAGGCCCGCCACGTAGGACAGCGCTCCACTCGCCGCCGCGTCGTCGCTGAGCCGCAACTCCTGGGTGAAGGTCTTCTGGGTTTCGGGGCTGTAGGTGCTCAGCACCGTGCGCTGGTAGTCGCGGTCCTGGTAGGCCGTCACCGAGGTCAGCTTGGCGCGCCCCAGGTCGGCGTCCAGGCGCAGGCTGGCCAGGTCGTGGGTCAGCCGGTGGTGGCTGTCGGCCGGATAGACGGTGCGGGTCGGCAGGTCGGAGGCCAGGACGTACTGCTCCTCCTGCGAGCGGACATCCATCCGCGACAGGGTCAGGAGGGCGCTGACCGGACCGCCTTCCGGCGCGACGCGCAGGCGGACGCGGCCGTTGACGGCGCGGCTGTCGCCCAGGCGCGAGCCGTCGACCGGGCTACGATACTCGCCGTCCTCATCGCGATAACCAGCCGAGAGTTCTAAGAAGGTCGAGGCGCCCAGCGCCAGGTTGGCCAGGGCCGATCCGGCGCGAAAGCGAGAGGCGACTTCGCCCTGAGCGATGAAGGTCTGGCCGTCCGGCGGGCTGGAGACCAGATTGATGACCCCGCCCATCGCGCCACGGCCATAGAGCGTGCTCTGGGGGCCGTACAGAACCTCAACCTGCTGCAGGTTCAGCGGCAGCGCTTGGCCGAACGTCGCCTGATCCTGGGGGACGCCATCCAGATAGATCTGGACGGTGGGATTGTAGAAGTCGACCGACGACTGGCCGCGCAAGGTCAGGCTCAGATAGGTCCTGCTGGCCCGCTGGCGAACGGTCAGGTCGCCGACCACTCCGCCCAGCTGATCGACCGAGCTGGCGCGCGACAGACCGATATCGTCGCCCCGCATCACCACGGCCTGGCCGTCCAGCGAGTCGAGGGCCTGGGCCCGCTTGCTGGCGGTGACGATCAGCGCCTCGGACTGGAAGTTCGATCCGTCGTCGGCATAGGCTTGGCCCCACAGACCGACAAACAGGCTGGCGCTCAGCAACCACAGCGTCTTCGACATCATCAGGACTCCCGCGAGCCTGGCGTCGCCCCGACAGCGCGCCTTGTCTCGATGGCCGCGCTTAGACGCGTGCTGGGAGGCCCGCTAACGCGATCGGGGGCGACAAGGCCGCGATCAGGGAAAAATTGACTTTGAGAACTATTCGCAAATAGAATTGCGCATGCCTCTCGACGTCGACCACCAGTTCCACCTCCAGGAGCGCCGCCTCGCGCAGCACGCGGCCAAGGGTCTCTCCGCCTGCGTGGGCATGCCCGCGGCCCAGTACTTCACCGATCGGATCCCGGTGTCGGGCGTCAGTCGCCGCTTCGCCGCGCGCGAAGGGCTGGATGTCCTGACCCACGACGTCCTGGTGCTGGAGGCCGCCAGCCAGGAAGTTCGCTCCGAACCGTGCCTGGCCCTGACGCTGCTCTTTGAGGGCGAAGGGGAAGGCGTCATCCTCGGCGACGCGGACGGTCCGGCCCTCGGCGTCGCCTACCGGCCGATGACCTGGTACGCCAGCTTTTCGACCCGCGCCCTGGGCGCGCGTTCGGCGGCCCCGGCCGGCTCTCGCTATCGGCTGGTGGAGTTGCGAGTCTCGCACGACTTCCTGGCGCGCCTGGGGCGGCTGGACGATGTCATGGTGCTCGACGCCCGCCATCCGCGCCACTGCATGTCACGGCCAGGCGTCTGGGTGGGCGCCGCGCCGGTGACGCCCATGCTAGCCCGGGTCGGCGAACAACTGCACGCCGCCGCGCGGGCCGAGCAGGTCGACGACCTGACGCTAGACGCTCGCGCCCTGGACTTCCTGGCTCTGTCGATGGACCTGATCGTTCCACGGGAGGCCGCCAGGGCCGACGGGCTCGATGGACGCCGCCGCCGCCGCGTCCAGGAGGCCGCGACCCTGATGCGCGCGGAACTGGCCCACCCCTGGACCATCGCCGCCCTGGCTCGCCGCATTGGCCTGGGCGAGAAGACGCTCAAGCAGGGTTTCCGCGAGGTCTATGGCGTCGGTGTGATCGGCTACCTACAGGACCAGCGCCTTTGGCGAGCCCGCGCCCTGATGACCGAGCAAGGGGTGAGCGTCATCGAAGCGGCGCTACAAGTCGGCTACGCCAATCCCAGCCACTTCGCGCGTCTCTATCGACGCGCCTTCGGCGTCTCCCCGAGTAGGGCGATACGCCAGGGGGGCGAGCCAGGACACGGGGCCTGAGGCGCGCGGCTCACCGCGCGCTGTGCGGGCGAAGGCGGATGGGCTTGTGATGACAAGGTTCACACCGCGATGTCGATGAGAGTCTAGGGTCAATGGATCGCGGTGAAGAGGGCGCAGACTAGGCTGACGCCGGCCAGGATCGCTGACAGCCTTGGCCGCCACGACAACATGAGCACCAGCAGTGGCGCGGCCACGCACATCTGGCCGATCCAGGCGGTTACGCCCAAGGCGGGGCCCAGGCGCGCGACGGCGACGATGGCCGATAGGGCCAGCAGGGCCCATCCCAGCACCCGGAGTACGCGCTGAGGGGGCAGGGCGCTCCAACCCAGGCTGCTCCCGTGCTTCTTCATCGCCAGGGCCAGACTGGCGAAGGCGGCGTAGCTGATCATGCCGCTGTCAAACGGCATCGGCGTTTTCCCGGACAGATGCTGGCTTGAGCGTCGCGGCTCGGGCCTGGCGAGCGGGCGCGAAGGAGCGCGGCTCCGGTTGGCGAGCAGCCTTCAGCGCGCCGAAGCCGCAGAGCGCGGCGATGGCCAGCATGGCCAGGTCGAAGCTGACGAACAGCCAGTCGGCGGCGACCAGACTGGCGACAAGTCCGCGATCGGTGGTCAGGGCGTTGACGACCGGAATCGTGGCGAACGCGACGGCCGCCAGCCCCAGGGTCTCAATCCAGGCGCGACGGGCGGGGCGTAGCAGCGACAGCGCCGCCAGGCCGAACCAGACCCAGAACATGGCCGAGACCTCAAGATTTGCACGGCCAGGCAGGCCGGCGGGAATCAGCCGGTTGGCCAGCAGGAAGGCGGCCATTCCCGCAGGCAGGCAGGCGATCGCGCCGATGTTCAGGCGTTCGACCAGTCGCAGTCCGAAGAAGGGCGGAGCGTTCGCCTTGCGGCGCTTGACCACCCAAAGGACCTGACCCGTCCCGACCATCGCCGCGCCGGTCAGGCCCAGAAGGAAGCAGATCCATCTCAGGGCGGGGTCGGCGAAGTGGCCAAGATGCAGGCCCAGCATGACGCCGGCGGTGGATATGGCCGGGCCGGGCGGAGGCGATTTGGAGAGCTGTTGGCCGGTCACGCCGGAGAAGGTGATCGAGTCCGGCCGCGCGTTAAGACGGCTGGCCGTGGTGCGTAGAACCGTGACGGTGGCCGCCGCGTCGTTCGGATGGCGTATCACGATGGTGCGAGGCGGATCGCCGCCCCAAGCGCGCTCGGCGGCTTGGATCATCGGGCCCACCGGTCGCAGCGGCGCGGCGTGTCCCGACGCCTTGCCTTCCGCCGGCGCGCCATAGGCCGCGGCCGTGAAGTCCTCGAACCTCTTGAAGTTCGCCTGCGCGGGCCAGGGCATGTACATCGCCACCAACGTGATCAGGCCCGTGTAGGTGATCATGGCGTGGAACGGCAGGGCCAGCACCGCCGAGGCGTTGTGGGCGTCAAGCCAGCTGCGTTGACCCTTGCGCCAGCGCAGGGTGAAGAAGTCCGCGAAGATGCGCTTGTGGGTGATCACGCCGGAGATGATCGCCGCCAGCATGAAGATCGCGCAGACCCCCGCCAGCCACCGCCCCCACGGATGGGGCAACTGGAGTTGGAAGTGGAACCGGTAGAAGTGCTCGCCGCCCTTGGTGTCACGGGCCGTCAGCGGCTGACCCGTGACCGGGTCTAGCTTCAGTTCGGGACGACGCGGCGCGGGCTTGGCGGGGTTGGGCTTGGCGCGGGCGAAGACCCGGGTCACCCCGGTGCGGTCGTCGGGCAGATAGATGAACCACTGCTGGTCGCCCGGCGAGGTCGCCTGCAGGTGGTTGATGGCCGCCTGGGCTGCCTGCTCGGCGGAGGCGTGGGTCGAGCGCAGCTCGGGCTGCATCCAACGGGTGATCTCAGGCCGGAAGTAGCTCGCCGTGCCGGTCAGGAACATGGCGAACAGGATCCAGCCCGCCAGCAAGCCGAGCCAGGCGTGAATCCAGGCCATCGACTGGCGAAGGCCCCGGACGGCCGGTGAGCTCTCATTCGGGTTCGACCGGGTGTTCAAGGCCTGACTCCGAGCAGCAAGACCGCGCCGCCGGCCAGCAGCGCCGCGCCCCATAGCACGGCCGCCACGTGGGCCAGCCGACGCGCGTGGAAAGCCCACAGCCCGAGCCCGGCGAACAGCGCGAACGACACGATCATGCCCCAGGCCGAGGCCTCGGCCGGCGGTCCCGGCAACAACCTGGCCAGCAGCGAGGATAAGGCGGCGGCGGCCGCGTATCCGCCCACCAAGGCGGTGAGTCCACGCGCGGTCATCCGCGCCGCGCTGTGCCAGGCAATCGTCTTTCTCGGCTGTCGATCGTGACCCACGCGCCCTCCAGAAGCTGGCTTGCGTCTAACCGCTTGCCTCTATATTTGCAACTAATTCGCAATCTTAATAAAGTCCATGAGGGGCGTTCATGATCATCCGTTCAAAGTGCGCGCGCGGCGCGACCGCCGGCCGGGAGGCCTGGAAAGGGCTGGTCATGACGTTGGCCGCCGCCGCCGCGTTGCAGGGGCTGTGCGTCGGCGCGGCAAGCGCGGATGACGCCGACGGCGATCCGAACGCCGTCGAGCGCGTCGAGATCACCGGCCTGAAGGCCCGTCGCGCCGCCGCCGGGACCAAGACCGAAACGCCGCTGATCGAGACGCCCCAGAGCATCACCGTGATCGACGGCGCCGAGTTGTCGCGCCGCAACGTTCAGTCGATCAACCAGGCGCTGGGTTTCGTCGCCGGCGTCGCCCCTAACCAGCGCGGCGGCATGGTCACGCGCTATGACCAACTGGTCGTTCGCGGCTTTACGCCAGGCGTTTTCTTGGACGGCATGCGCCTGATCGCCGGGCCGTACTCGATGCCGCAAATCGACTTCAATCGCATCGACCACATCGATATCGTCAAGGGACCAGCCTCGGTGCTGTACGGCAACGCCACGCCCGGTGGCCTGGTCAACCTAGCCAGTAAGATGCCCGAGGAGGGCCGGTTTGGCCGCGTGGAAGGTCAGCTGGGCAACTACGACTCACGGCGCGTGGCGGCGGACATCAACACGCCGCTGGATAGCGAGGGCAAGTGGTTGGGCCGCCTGGCCGCCGGCTGGCAAAAGGGCGACGGCCTCACCCAAGGCACCTTCAGCGAGCGCTTCCACGTCAGTCCGATGGTGACTTTCGAGCCCACGGCTGACACCAGCCTGACCCTGGTCGCGGCCTATCAGGAATCACCCAGCGGCGGCGGCTATTCCGGCGTCCCGGCCTATGGCTCGGTGCTGGCCAATCCGTTCGGCAAGCTGCCGCGCGACATCAACACCGGCGACCCCGGCTATGAGCGCTACGACCACAAGGCCAAGTCGCTGGCGGCCTTCTTCCGCCATGACCTCAACGAAAACCTGACCTTCCGCTCCAACGCGCGCTTTCAAAACAACACGCTCTCGTATCGCCAGCTGTATGTCGCCGGTTTCGCCACAACCGGGACAGGCGCGAACCGCAACACCGACTACTCGACCATCATTCGCGGCGGCGGCGGCGCGGACGAGGACTTCAACACCTTGACGCTGGACAACCAGCTGAGCGGCCAGTTCGCCACCGGCGCGATCAAGCATCAGGTGTTGGCCGGTCTCGACTATCAGCGGATCACCGGCGAAAACTTCCAGCAGTTCAACACGGGTCAGACCAGCAACCCGCTGACCAGCATCCCGAACCTGAGCTTGTTCGCCCCGACCTATGGCGGAACGCTGCCCAGCTTCGATCTGAAGACGCTGTCGGCGGCCTACGTGAACACCGACTCACGGCGCGAGCAGAAGGGGCTTTACGCTCAGGATCAGATGTCGATCGGCCGGCTGCAGCTGATCGCAAGCGGCCGCTACGACTGGTACGAGCAGGTTACCGACAACAAGAAGACCGCCACCAGCAGCACGCTCAAGCAGAACGCCTTCACCATGCGGGTCGGCGGCCTCTACGAGCTGACCGACGGCCTGGCGCCCTATGTCAGCTATTCGGAATCGTTCGAGCCCCAGGCTGGCGCGACCTGGCGGGGCGAGGCTTTCGTGCCTGTCACGGGGCGCCAGATCGAGGGCGGCGTGAAGTATCAGCCCAAGGGGACCTCGGCCCTCTTTACCCTGGCCGCCTATGAACTGGAGCGCCAGAAGGTGCCGGTCGCCGATCCGCTGGCCGGCACGAATGGGATTCCCAGCACCTCGCAGGTGCAGATCGGCGAGGTCCGGGTGCGCGGCGTCGAACTGGAAGGTCGCGGCGAGGTCGCGCGCGGCCTCAGCGTGGTCGCCGCGGTCAGCTATACGGACGCGATCATTACCCAGGGCGCGCCCGCTGTGGCGGCGACAGCCACCAACAGTGGCGCGCCCACGACGACCGGCACGCGTCAACTGGGGGTTCCCGAGTGGGGCGCCTCGAGCTTCGTCTCGTATGATTTCGGTCGCGGCGGATGGGCGACGGGGGCGCTGGCCGGGCTGCGACTGGGCGCCGGCGTTCGCTATGTTGGCGGCTCGGACGGCACGACGACCTACGCCGTGATCAACAACGTCACGACGTTCCGGCGCTTCCGCACGGACGGCTTTGTGCTCGTCGACGCGCTGATCGGCTACGATCTGGGCCAGATCTCACCGAACCTGAAGGGCTGGGAGGGGGCGCTGAACGCCGCCAATCTGTTCGACAAGACCTATGTCTCCGCCTGCCCCTTCAACAACAGCTGCTACTTCGGCGCGGCGCGGACGGTCACGGCGACATTGCGATATAGCTGGTAGGCCAGGGCGGCTGGCGATTTCATGTCGCCAGCCGCACAGTCCATCGCTCTTGTGCGTCAGCTGCCGTTTGCGAATGGCGATCGAGTGTCTGAGTTCTGGTACGCCGCCAACGGCGGCTCCTGGCCACGTCCTGGAAGTCCGTTCGATGGTGAGCGTAGTGACGCTCGAGCGTCATCGCGCTCATGCCAAGGTAGGAGGCCGCGAGCCAGATATCGACATTGGCCTCCATAAGAAGGGGGGGCGGCGGTGGGGCGCACCCAGTGCGGCGTGATGGCCTCGGACAAGCCCGCATCGGCATCGTAAAATAAGGGGAAAATGGTGGATGCGACAGGGATTGAACCTGTGACCCCCTCGGTGTGAACGAGGTGCTCTCCCGCTGAGCTACGCATCCGCCGTGTGGAGGGGTCCGAAACGAACCCGTCCGCGAGAGGAGGGGGCCTATAGCCCGGTGTTCGCCGCGGGGCAAGAGGCCAATAGCGTGATGCAGGCGTTCGGCACGTCCAAAAAGCTGTGGATGACCAAATCGCCGCCCAGCGTCTCGACCGGATCCTCGGTGTAGCCGAACGAGACCAGCACGCTGGGCACTCCGGCGTTCCTGGCGCCGAGGGCGTCGTTGATGCTGTCGCCGACCATCACCGCGCGGGCGACATCGCCGCCGACAGCGGCCACCGCCGCGGCGACGTGGCGGCCGTCGGGCTTGGCGGCCGGAGCGCTGTCGGCGCCGACCACCGCGTCGAAGAAGGGCGTCAGGCCCGTGGCGTCCAGCAACGCGACCGACAGGTGGGTCAGCTTGTTGGTGCACACGACCAGGCGCGCGCCGGCGGCCTTCAGGTCGGTCAGGGTCTCGACCACGCCGGGGAAGGGCGCGCTCTCGTCGGCGATGCGGGTCAGGTAGAGGTCGATGAAGCGCTGGACCAGGGCGGGCGCGTGCTCGGCGTCCAGCGGCGCGCCGGCGGCGGCGAACCCGCGCTCCAGCAAGGCCCGCGCGCCTCGGCCGACCATCAGCCGCACCTCGTCGAAGGGCAGGGCGGGCAGGGACTCTTCGGCCAGGATGGCGTTCAGCGAGCCGACGAGGTCGGGCGCGGTGTCCACCAGCGTGCCGTCCAGGTCGAAGGCGATCGTCGCCCCGTTCAGGTCATGAAGCGCGTGCATGGGTCTGGCCTTTCGGCCAATTGCACGGCTAATGCAACTTTGGTTCGCCTCCAGGGAGTCGCGAGAGCCATGACCGTCCCCGTCTTACAGCCCGTTCGGCCGCGCGCCGCCGTGATCCTGGCGGCCGGCCAGGGCACGCGGATGAAGTCGCCGACTCCCAAGGTGCTGCACAGGCTGGCGGGGCGGACCCTGCTGGACCACGCCATCGACGCGGCCGAGGGCCTGGGCTGCGAGCGGATCGTCGTCGTGGTCGGCGCGCACAGCCCTCAGGTCGGCGAGGCCGCGCGCAAGCGCCTGGGGCCGAACGCGACCGTGGTCCAGGACCCGCCGCTGGGCACCGGCCACGCCGTGCTGGCGGCCAAGGACGCGCTGGCGGACTTCGACGGCGACGTCGTCGTCACCTATGCCGACTGCCCGCTGACCACCGCCGGGGTGATCGCGCCGCTGTTCGACCAGATCACCGGCGGCGCCCATGTCGCGGTGCTGGGCTTCGAGGCCCACAACCCGACCGGCTACGGCCGCCTGATCCTGGCCCCCGGCCACGTGCTGCTGCGCATCGTCGAGGAGAAGGAGGCCGACCTCGCCACCCAGCAGGTCAAGCACTGCAACTCCGGCGTCCTGGCCGCGGACCGCGCCGTGCTGTTCGACCTGCTGGCCAATGTCCGCAACGACAACGCCAAGGGCGAATACTACCTGACCGACGTCGTCGGCCTGGCCCACGACCGCAAGCTGGTCACCCGCGCGGCCTTCGCGCCGGAGGCCTCGGTGCAGGGCGTCAATTCGCAAGGCGAGCTGGCCGCCGCCGAGGCCGTCTGGCAGAGGGCCCGCCGCCACGCCCTGATGGTCGAGGGTGTCAGCATGCCCGCGCCCGACACCGTTCACCTGTCATGGGACACCAAGATCGCCGGCGGGGCGGTGGTCGAACAGTTCGTGGTCTTCGGTCCGGGCGTCAGCATCGAGAGCGGCGCGGTGATCAAGGCCTTCAGCCACCTGGAAGGCGCGCGCGTCGGCGAGGGCGCCCTGATCGGCCCCTACGCCCGCCTCCGCCCCGGCGCCGAGATCGGCCCCGAGGCCCACATCGGCAACTTCGTCGAGGTCAAGAAGGTCAAGGTCGGCAAGGGCGCCAAGGCCAACCACCTTTCCTATCTGGGCGACGGCTCGATCGGCGAGAAGGCCAACATCGGCGCGGGCACGATCTTCTGCAACTACGACGGCTTCGAGAAGTTCGAGACCCATGTCGGCAAGGGCGCCTTCATCGGTTCCAACAGCGCCCTGGTCGCGCCCGTGCGGGTCGGCGACGGGGCCATGACCGGCTCGGGCTCGGTGATCACCAAGGACGTCGAGGACGGGGCGCTGGCCCTGGCGCGTCCCGAACAGACCATCAAGGCAGGGTGGGCGACCAAGTTCCGCGCCCTCAAACAAGCCCAAAAAGATAAGAAGAAGGACGCGAAGACGAAATGAGCAGCGCCGACGATCAGAAGCGCGCCTCGGGCGAGGCCGCCGCGCAACTCGTTGAGAACGGCATGGTGGTGGGCCTGGGCACCGGCTCGACGGCCGCCTGGTTCGTCAAGGCGCTGGCCGCGCGCAAGCTGAGCGACATCAAGGGCGTGCCGACCTCGGACGCCACCGCCGCCCTGGCGCGCGAGCTGGGCATCCCGCTGGTCGCGCTGGACGACGTCAAGACGATCGACCTGACCGTGGACGGCGCCGACGAGATCGGACCGGGCCTTAGCTTGATCAAGGGCGGCGGCGCGGCCTTGCTGCGCGAGAAGCTGGTCTGGGAAGCCTCGACCCGCTGCGTCGCGATCGCCGACGCCGCCAAGCGCGTGCCGGCCCTGGGCAAGTTCCCGCTGCCGATCGAGGTCGTGCGCTTTGGCCACGTCCACACCGGCCATCGCCTGGCCGACATCGCCGCCGAGTTCGACCTGCCGCCGCCGCGCCTGCGCACGGCCGAGCGGGGCGTCGTCGTCACCGACGGCGGCAACCTGATCTACGACATGGCCTCGGGCCGCATCGACGAGCCGGCGGCGCTGGCCACGGCTCTGAAGAGCGTCACGGGCGTGGTCGACCACGGCCTGTTCCTCGACCTCGCCGACGAGGCGCTGGTCGGCACGGACGAGGGCGTGGTGCGCCTGGTTCCCTGACGTCTTACATAGAGCCCCACGCTTAGGTTCGGAGGCCGGTGATGGCTGACTACGACTATGATCTCTTCGTCATCGGCGCGGGCTCGGGCGGCGTGCGCGCAGCCCGCCTGGCCGCCATGAGCGGCGCCAAGGTCGGCGTGGCCGAGGAGTACCGGGTCGGCGGCACCTGCGTGATCCGCGGCTGCGTGCCCAAGAAGTTCATGGTCTACGCCAGCGAGGTCACCAGCCAGCTGAAGACAGCCAAGGGCTATGGCTGGACGTTCGAGGACGCCAAGTTCGACTGGAAGAAATTCCTGCACGACAAGGACGTCGAGATCGCCCGCCTGTCGGGGATCTACGTCACCAACCTTCAGAAGGCTGGCGCGGATCTGCTCCACGGCCGCGCCCAGGTCGTCGACGCCCACACCGTCGAGGTGCTGCCCAAGGATGGGTCCGACGACGCGGGGACCTATACCGCCCGGAAGATCCTGATCGCCACGGGCGGTCGTCCGGTGAAGCCGGAGTTTCCCGGCGCGGAGTTCGGCATCACCTCGGATGAGGCGTTCCACCTGCCGACGCTGCCCAAAAGCATCATGATCGTCGGCGGCGGCTATATCGCGGTCGAGTTCGCCGGCATCTTCGCGGGGCTGGGCGTCGAGACGACGCTGCTCTATCGCGGCGCCAACATCCTGCGCGGCTTCGACGACGACGTCCGCGCCCACCTCGCCGACGAGCTGGGCAAGCGGGGCGTCAAGGTCGTGCTGGGCTGCTCGCACACCCGCATCGAAAAGCAGGAAGACGGCGCGCTGCTCAGCGTCCTGAACAACGACCTGACCTTCGAGACCGAGGCGGTGATGTTCGCCACCGGCCGCGAGCCCTACGTCCAGGGCCTGGGCCTCGAGAAGGCGGGCGTGAAGCTGAACGAGCGCGGCGCCATCGCCGTGGACGCCTATTCCAAGACCAATGTCGACAGCATCTGGGCTGTCGGCGACGTCACCGACCGGATCAACCTGACGCCGGTGGCGATTCGCGAGGGCGCGGCCTTCGCCCAGACCGAGTTCTACGACAACCCCACGACCTTCGATCACGACATGGTCGCCTCGGCGGTGTTCTCGCAGCCGCCGGTCGGCGCGGTCGGCATGAGCGAGGCCGAGGCGCGGCACGCGTTCGGCGCGGTCGACATCTATCGCTCGGTGTTCCGTCCGATGAAGATCACCTTCTATGGGGGGCAGGAGCGGTGCCTGATCAAGCTGGTGGTTAAGGCCGACGACCAGAAGGTCGTGGGCGTTCACGTGGTGGGCCCTGACTCGCCCGAGATCATCCAGATGGCCGCCATCGCCGTGAAGATGGGCGTGACCAAGCCGCAGTGGGACTCCACCTGCGCCGTGCACCCCACGCTGGCCGAAGAGCTGGTGACGATGCGCGAGAAATACGTGCCAGTCGAAGTCGGCGGGGTGGGATGACTGAGGCGGGCGTCCTGCCGGACGCTGCGGAGCGCCGCACCCGCTGGCTGGGCGGCCTCGCTGTCTTCATGATGGTGATGACGCCGCTGCTGGGCTACCTGGCGCCCAAGCAGTTCGCCGCTTTGCTCAGCCTCGTCGGCCTGCTGGCCGCGCCGGGCCTCTTCCGATCGCGGCCGCCGCTCTTGCCCATGTTCGCCCTGGCGCTGCTGGCGCTGTGGTCGCTGATCAGCCTGAACTGGACGCCGGCCCTGCCGGATCCGGCGAGGCTCAAGAAGTTCGGCGCGGTCGAGAGCTTCACGGCCTTCAAGCTGTTCCTGCAACTAGGACTCTATGGCGCCGCGGTCGCCATGCTGGGCCAGATGTCGACGCGCTCGACGCGCTTGGCGTCCCGGGTGATGCTGGCCTGCGCCGCGCTGCTGGCGCTGGTCACCTGCCTGGACGGCGTGCTGGGCGCCAAGATCTATCAGGCGGTCCGCCAGGCCAGCGGCGATCCCCTGACGCCCGATCTGGCGATGGTGAAGGTGTCGATGGGGACCTATCCGCTGGTCCTCCTGCTGTGGCCCTGCGCGCGCGTGCTGGGCGCCTCGACCCTCAAGGGGCGCAACAGCCTGACGGCGATCCTGTTCGTGCTGGTCCTGGTCGGCGCGCACCTGACGGGCGCGGACGCCCCGGTCGTCGCCCTGCTGCTGGGCGGGCTGGTCTGGCTGGGCGTGCGGTTCATCGGCAAACCCGTCGTACGGGTCCTGATCCCGCTGGTCTCCGCGGCCTTCATCTTCGCGCCGATGGCGATGCTGTGGGGCCAGAAGTCAGGCTTTGTCGCCTGGCTGCATGCGCTGGTTCCGCCCTCGTGGGATCATCGCCTGAACATCTGGGCCTTCGCCACCGACCGCATCCTGGAGCACCCGATGCGCGGGTGGGGGATCGACGCCAGCCGCACCTTTGGCGCGGCCATCCCGCTGCACACCCATAACGCGCCCCTGCAGATCTGGCTGGAGCTGGGCGCGTTCGGCGCGGCCATGGCGGCCGCCTTCTACGCCTGGATCCTGTATGGCGTCCTGAGCTGGACCGAAACGAACCGGCGCGACGGCGCCATGGCGGCCGGCGCGGCGGTGTCCTATCTGGTGGTCAGCGGTTTCAGCTTCGGGGTCTGGCAGGAGTGGTGGCTGGCCCTCGGCGCTTTGACCGTCATCGCCTGCGGCGTTGCGCAAAAATCCAGCGCTTCGTCGCGATAGCGCGATAACGAAATTCCTCATCTGGCCGGATCGGCGCGCATCGATCGCACGATTTTGCCTTTCGGTTCCATTCGCGGTATCTACGCCGCCCCTTGTTGCTGTTGAGCCTGTCATGACCGCCCGCTGGACCCCCGCCGCCTGGAGAGCCAAACCCGCCAAGCACATCCCCGCCGACTATCCGGACGCGGGCGCTGTAGAGCGGGTCGAGCAGACGCTGCGCCAGATGCCGCCGCTGGTCTTCGCCGGCGAGGCGCGCCGCCTGAAGAGCCTGCTGGGCGATGTCGCGGAGGGGCGGGCCTTCCTGCTGCAGGGCGGCGACTGCGCCGAGAGCTTCAAGGAATTCCACGCCGACAATATCCGCGACACCTTCCGCTTGATCCTGCAGATGGCGGTGGTGCTGACCTTCGCCGGGGGCAAGCCGGTGGTGAAGGTGGGCCGCATCGCCGGCCAGTTCGCCAAGCCGCGCTCGGAGCCGACCGAGGTCCAGGGCGACGTGACCCTGCCGTCCTACCGCGGCGACATCATCAACGGCATGGACTTCAACGAGGCCGAGCGGGTTCCCGATCCCGACCGCCTGCTGAAGGCCTACGGCCAGTCGGCCGCGACGCTGAACCTGCTGCGCGCCTTCGCCAGCGGTGGTTACGCCGACCTCTACAACATCCACCGTTGGACCCTGGGCTTCGTCGGCGACAGCCCGCAGGGCGCGCGCTATCGCGAACTGTCCGAGAAGATCTCCGAGGCCCTGACCTTCATGGCGGCCGTCGGCGTCACGCCCGACACCCAGCCCGACCTGCGTCGCGTCGAGTTCTTCACCAGCCACGAGGCCCTGCTGCTGGGCTTCGAGGAAGCCATGACTCGCGTCGATAGCACCTCGGGCGACTGGTACGACACCAGCGCCCACCTGCTTTGGATCGGCGAGCGCACCCGTCAGCTGGACGGCGCCCACGTCGAGTTCATGCGCGGCGTGAAGAACCCGATCGGCCTGAAGTGCGGCCCGACCATGGAGGGCGACGACCTGCTGCGCCTGATCGACGTCCTGAACCCGAACAACGAGCCGGGCCGCCTGACCCTGTACGGCCGCTTCGGCTCGGACAAGATCGCCGATCGCCTGCCGCGCCTGATGCGGGCGACCAAGAGCGCCGGCCGTTCGGTGGTCTGGGCGACCGACCCGATGCACGGCAACACGCTGAAGGCCTCGACCGGCTACAAGACCCGCCCGTTCGACCGGATCCTCTCCGAAGTGAAGAGCTTCGTGGAAATCGCCCAGTCCGAGGGCGTGCACCCCGGCGGCGTCCACCTGGAGATGACCGGCCAGAACGTCACCGAATGCCTGGGCGGCGCCCGCGCGGTCTCGGAGACGGAGCTCGCCGACCGCTATCACACGCACTGCGACCCGCGCCTGAACGGCGAGCAGGCGCTGGAACTGGCCTTCCTGGTGGCCGAGAAGCTGAAGGCCGCTCGCGACGACCAGCGCCGCCTGGCCGCGGGCTAGAGAACGGCGCTATCTGGCGTCGTCCGTCCCGGGACGATAGCTTCCTCTTGGGGAGGAAGCGCATGGATTTGCAGGATGCGGCGCGCCGCGCGCTGATCGGGGGCTTGGCGGCGACGGCGCTGCCCACTGGCGCGGCCCACGCCTTCCAGCGGCCTAGCGCCGATGACGCCGATCCGCTGCGCTATCTGGACGCCGCCAATCGCCTGACCGTCCAGGCCTTCGTCAACGGGCAGGGGCCCTTCGCTTTCCTCGTCGATACGGGGGCGACGACCTCTGTGATCTCCACCGAACTCGCCGATCAACTGGGTCTGGCGCGTCGGGAGAGCGGGCGGCTGCACAGCATCGCCGGAGCCCAGGCCGTGAGCATGGTGCGCGTCTCGAGCCTCTCGGTGGGCAAGCGCGAACGCCGCGACATGCTCGTCGCCGTCTTGCCGCGCGCCCAGCTGCGCATGGATGGAGTGCTCGGATTGGAGTGGCTGGGCCAGGCCAGCCTGCTGCTCGACTTCGGACGGCGGCGCATGGTCGTGGGCGAGGCCTTGCCGATCCCGGACGAACAGACGGTGATCGTGAAGTCCAAGCTCCTGCGCAGTGGCCTCATCCTCATCGACGCCTCGATCCCGAGCCACCGGGTCATCGCCTTCATTGACAGCGGCTCGACGACAACCGCCGGCAACATCGCCCTGCTGGAGGCCGCGCGCCGCGGAAACGGGCTGGTGGGCGGCCTGGGGCCGTCCGAGCTGGTCAGCGTGACCGGTCAGGTCCTGCAGGGGCGTTCGGCCGTGCTCTCGAGCCTCACGCTCGGGCCCATGACGCTGCGCAGCCTGCCTATCGTGATCGGGCCGATCCACACCTTCGAATATTGGGGGCTGCAGGACCGTCCGGCCCTCGTGATCGGCGCCGACGTGCTTAGAAACTTTGACAAGGTCGCGTTGGATCTGAGGCGAAACGAGGTGCGGTTCCGGATCGGCCGATGACGGCAAACCCGGAACGGCGTTCGTTTTGCGATGCGGCGAACGGCCGCTTGACCGCTCGCCCGGCGCTCTCCAATGGTTGTTTGAAGGGAGAGCAGAATGCGTTTGCGCCAGAAGATCCGTCGAGAGGTCAAGTTCCTGAAGGGGTTGGTCCGGACACTCAAGCGCGTGAACTCCATTGCTCCCGACAGCGCCAATCTGATCTGCGACGACATCGAGGCGGCCGTCGACAAGTGGAGCGATCGCCCGGCCATCACCTTCGAAGGCAAGACGATCAGCTACGCCGAGCTGGACGCCATGGCCAACCGCTACGCCCACTGGGCCAAGGGGCAGGGGCTGACGCGCGGGCAGACGGTCGCGCTCTTCATGCCCAACCGCCTGGAATATTTCGCGGTCTGGTACGGCCTGACCAAGGTTGGGGTCGCCACGGCCCTGATCAACAACCAGCTGACCGGCGCGGCCCTGGCTCACTGCCTGAACATCTCGCAGGCGCTGCATTGCATCGTCGATCCCGAGACCTCGCCCTGCTTCGAGGACGTGAAGGGCCGCCTGGAGCGCCATATGCAGCAATGGGTGCTGGGCCCGGTCCACGGCGAGCAGCGCGATCTGGTCAAGGCGCTGAAGAGCTGCAGCCAGCTGCGGCCAGACCGCGTCACCGCACGCGAAGGCATCACCGCCCGGGACACCGCGCTCTACATCTTCACCAGCGGCACCACCGGCATGCCCAAGGCCGCGCGCATCACGCACATGCGCGCCCAGCTCTACATGCGCGGCTTCGCCGGCTCGACCGGGGCCAAGGAGAGCGACCGCATCTATGTGACCTTGCCGCTCTATCACGCCACCGGCGGTCTCTGCGCCCTGGGCGCGGCCTTCCTGAACGGCGGTTCGATCGTGCTGCGCAAGAAGTTCTCGACCAGCCATTTCTGGCCCGAGGTGGTCGCCGAGAACTGCACCATGTTCGTCTATATCGGCGAGCTATGCCGCTATCTGGCCAACCAGCCCGAACACGAGCTGGAACGCGCCCACAAGATCCGGCTGATCTTCGGCAACGGCCTGCGGCCCGACGTCTGGGACGACATGCTGGACCGCTTCAAGGTCGGCGAGGTGCTGGAGTTCTACGGCGCGACCGAGGGCAATGTCTCGCTGTTCAACTTCGACGGCCGACGCGGCGCGATCGGGCGGGTGCCAGGCTACCTGCGCAGCAAGTTCAACATTCGCGTCGTCAAGTTCGACGTCGAGACCGAGACGCCCGTGCGCGGCCCCGACGGCTGCTGCATCGAGTGCGCGCCCGGCGAGGTCGGCGAGTGCATCGGCCATATCGCCAATGACGCCCGCTCGAACTTTGTCGGCTACGCCGACAAGGCCGCTACCGAGAAGAAGGTGCTGCGCGACGTCTTCCAGAAGGGCGACTCGTGGTTCCGCACCGGCGACCTGATGCGGGTGGACAGCGACGGCTACATCTATTTCGTCGATCGCATCGGCGACACCTTCCGCTGGAAGGGCGAGAACGTCGCCACCAGCGAGGTGGCCGAGCGTCTGGCCGCCGTCGAGCACGTGCTCGAGGTCAATGTCTATGGGGTCCCGGTCGGCGACCTGGACGGCAAGGCCGGCATGGCCGCGCTGGTCACCGATCCGCAATTCGATCTGGCGGCCTTCGCCCAGCATGTCGACGAGCACCTGCCCAGCTATGCGCGGCCGATCTTCCTGCGGCTGCAGCAGGCGATCGAGACGACCGGGACCTTCAAGTATCGCAAGGTCGACCTGGTCGGCGACGGCTTCGACCCGACGCGGACCAAGGACCCGCTGTACTTCCGCGATCCGAACAAGGGCTATGTGAAGATCACCAAGGCGGTCTTCACCAAGCTCCAGGCGGGCGGCTACAAGCTGTAGGCCTGGGCTCGCCGCCCCAGGCTGTCGCCCGATCTGCCGTTACGTCATGTTGCGGTGCGATTGAATCGCGCCGGCGTCATGGCTATATGGCGGGAGCTGATCGTTGGGCCTTGTGTGTGGCGGCCCTAAATATCTCATCCAATCAAAGGGATAGACACTCCGCCATGCTGCTCACCATGCTGAAGGCTAAGCTGCACCGCGCCACGGTGACCCAGGCCGACCTCGATTACGAAGGCTCGATCGCCATCGATCGCGATCTGCTGGACGCCTCGGGCATCCTGCCGAACGAGCAGGTCGACGTGCTGAACATCACCAACGGCGCCCGCTTCACCACCTACGCCATCGAGGCTCCGCGCGGCTCGAAGGTCATCGGCGTCAACGGCGCGGCCGCGCGCCTGGTGCAGAAGAACGACCTCGTCATCGTCGTGACCTACTGCCAGATGCCGGCCGAAGAGGCGCGCAACTACGCCCCGACCGTCGTGCTGCTGGACGAAGGCAATCTGATCAAGAAGGCGGCCTGACGCATGGCCCGCCGCCTGGCCCTCGTCGCCATCGCCGCCGCGGGCCTTTCGGCCTGCTCGGCGAAGCTGCCCGCCGACATCGACGAGGCCGTCCTGACCCAGGCGATCGGCAAGTCGATCGGCTCCCCCTCGACCTGCGTGATCGTCGCCGACGCGCAAGGACGCACCGTCTGGCGCGGCGGCGGCTACATCACCTGCTCGCGCAACCTACCGACCTGCCAGGGCGAGACCACGACCGCGGCCGACGTGCTGAAGGCGGGGCTGGGCAAGCCGGCCCGCTTCACCAGCTGCCCGACGACTGGAAACAACACCGTGGGTTGGGCCGTCGGTCCCGTCCCGACCGGCGAGGGCAAGCCCCAGCGCGGCCTGAGCTACGTGGCCGTCATGGAGGGCGAACGCGCCCTGCCGGGCCTGGAGATCAAGGAACGCGCCGAGCAAGCCTTCGAGAAGGCCGGGTTCTAGCACCAAAAAGCTCGTGTCATCCCGGAAGCCTCGAAGAGGCTATCCGGGATGACACGGAGAAGAAGCCGCCTACCGCGCCGCCTCGTAGACCGCGCTGACGTCCACCCGCACCTTCAGCTCGCCGGCCGAGATGCTGGTCGAGTCGGCCATCTCGCGCTTGGCCATGGCGAACACCGGCATCGGCGGGGAGGGGGGCGTGTAGCCGCCGCCTTCGCTCAGATTGACCAGACGCACGGCCTTGTAGCCGGTGGCGCGGCCATAGAGCTCGGCCTTGGCCTGCAGGGCCTTCACCGCCTCCAGCCGCGCGGCGTCCTCGGCCGCTTGCGGGTTCGTCAGGCCAAAGCCGATGCCGTTGACGGTGTTGGCGCCCGCGCCGACGGCGGCGTCCACCGTCGCGCCCAGCTTGGCGAGATCGCGCACGGTGATCGTCACCTGGTTCGAGGCCTGGTAGCCGGTCAGCTTCGGCGGTTGGTTCTGCTCATAGGCGTACTGGGCGTTCAGGTTCAGGTTCGAGGTCTGGATGTCGCGCTCGGCGATCCCGGCCTTCTTCAGGGCGGCCATGGCCTGGTTCATCCGCGCGCCGTTGGCCTTCAGGGCCTCGCCGGCGGTCGGGGCTTCCGTCTGCACGCCCAGGGTGATGGTGGCCATGTCGGGCGCTACGCGGGTCTCGCCATAGGCCGACAGGTTGAAGGTCGTGGCTTTGAAGGCGCTTTCGGCGCTGGTCTGGGCCAGGGCCGGCGCGGCCGCGCCCATCAGGAGGGCGCCGCCCATCAGGGCGGGGGCGACTAAGGCGGCCATCAGTTTGGCGGGGCGGCGGGCGGTGTTGGTCATCATTGTTCTCCAGATCTGTCCGGCGCAGGCGAAGCGTGGCCGGACAGCTATGGTTCCCTGATGACAGCTCCAACCTGAACCGGACCTTTAAGCCGCGTTCGGCCCGTGCTAATCCGCCGGCTCGCGTGCGCCGTGAAGCGACTCCGCGCGGGCCTGTAGCTCAATGGTTAGAGCCGACCGCTCATAACGGTCTGGTTGGGGGTTCGAGTCCCTCCGGGCCTACCACGCTCCCCCACGGCTATGACTGCGCAAGCTTGGCTGTCGCGGCGTTTTGTTCTCAATTTGTTCCGTTTCTCCACTGGAACATCTTTGGGCGACTCGACGTCAAATGCGGACGCATGGTCCTCTGAAGCGAGTCGACTCCGGCCTCGCCGATGGGCAGAGTCGTTAACGGCGAGGGCGTTCCGAGCGCAGCCGCGGCCGCGGCGCGAAGAGCGGAACACCCTTGAGCCGTCACCCCAAGATCCCGGGCTGGAGGAGGCCTCGATGGACATCGATCCCGATCGCCTGCGCGCGATCGTGGGCGCGCTAGGCGGCGTGGCCGTCTACGGCCTGGTGCAGATCGGCGCGCTGAGCGTGGCCGAGCGCGCGAACCTGCGCGACCTGACGATCCGTCTGGCCTGCGCGGCCGGTTCGGCCGTCATCGTCGCGGCGTTTCTCGTCAAGGCGGCGCTGCCGGTCATCCCATGGCCCGCGGTGCGCGAACCCTATCTGTTCGGCTTCGCGGTCGGCGCCTTCAGCTGGGAGTTGCTGCCCCTGGTGTTCAGCGTCGTCAAGCGCCGCGCCGCCGAGCGGGCGGAGAAGCTCTAGGCCGGCCAAAAAGAAAACCCTCGCCGGGCAGGACCGGCGAGGGCTCAAGGCTTAGGGGAGGGATAGGCGGCTAGAACTTGTAGGACAGGCCGATCAGGTAGGTGCGGCCGTAGCGCTGGTAGTCGATCACCTGGCGCTGGTCGTTGTTCTGGTAGGTGGTGAACGGCTCGTCGGTCAGGTTGTTGACCTGGGCCAGCACCGACAGGCCCTGCATCGGACCTTCGTTGAAGGTGTAGCCGATCTGGCTGTCGATGACGGACTCGCCCTTGACCATCCGATAGTTGCGGCCGTTGCCGAAGCCGGTGACCTCGCCCAGGAACTTGGAGCGATAGCGATCGCTGATCCGGAACGAGAAGCCGTTCTTTTCATAGTAGACCGTCAGGTTGGCGACGGTCTTCGACAGGCCCGGGATCGTCGAGCTCTTGTCGTTCGGGTTCGGTTGGATCGAGCTGTCGGTGTAGGAGGCGCTGAAGGTGGCGCCGAAGCCGTCGAGGATCGGGGTCAGCAGGGCGCCCGGCATCGAGGCGGCGAACTCGACGCCCTTGACCGAGCCGCCCTTGCCGTTCTGCGGCGTGGTGACGAGACCCAGGCGCGTCGCCGGCTCTGGCCCGCCGCCGATCGGGAAGCCGGTGAAGTCGAAGATGACGCTCTGGTCGTAAACGTAGGTCTTCAGGTCCTTGTAGAAGGCGGCCAGCGAGACGTAGGCCTGGCGGCCGAAATACTTCTCGTACGAGACGTCATACGAGTCGGCTCGCCAGGGCTCCAGCTCCGGATTGCCGCCCGTCCCGCTCCAGGGCGAGAAGTTGATGTTGCTGTTGCCGGCCTTGGCCTGGTCGTAGCTGAAGGTCTTGCTGGCGCGCATCTGGTCCATGCGCGGACGGGCCAGGGTGCGAGCCACGGCGAAGCGCAGGCTCTGTTCCGCCGGCAGGGCGAAGCGCAGGTTCACGCTGGGCAGGAAGTCGACATATTTCTTGCCGCCCGACAGGTTGGCGCGAACGACGCCGCTGCCGGTGCCGCTGGCGCCCAGGGCGGTCGAGCCCTGGTCGGTGTGGACGACCTGGAAGCCGAAGTTGCCGGTGACCGGCACGCCGCCGAGATCGGCGTCGATATTGGCCTTCAGGTAGCCGATCGCGACCTTCTCCTCGACGTCCCAGCTCTTGACCAGCACGTCGGCGTTCGGGTTGCGGACCAGGTCGTAGGCGCCCGAGCGGATCAGGGCGAACGGGTCGTAGCTGATCACATTGCCGAGGCCAATGAAGCCCAGCGAGGTGTTGCCGACGATGGCTGACGAGGGGATGGCGACGCTGGCCGGCGAGCCCTTGGCGCGCAGGAACCATTCGTCGTTCACCAGGCCCTTGGTGCGCTCGCTGTAGCTGGCGCCCAGCTCGACGCTGGAGAGGCCCTGGTCGAGCGCGCGGGTGATCGAGAAGCGGCCGGTCTTCAGCTCGTCCTCGATGGTCGGCTGGTTCAGATAGCCGTCCTGACCGCCAGTGATGATGTCGCCGCCCCAGCCTTGCGGGCTGGTCAGCTTGATCTGGCCCGCGTCGGCGTAGTTCAGGGTCGAGGTGAAGATCGCCTTGCCGTCGCCGTCCATCATGAAGGTCATGTTGTCGGTGGCGCCGACGCCGGCGCGGCCCGTGCCCGAATAGGACTCGACGACCTGGTCGGTGCGCTCGACCTTGGACCAGGAGAGGTCGGTGACCAGGGTCCAGGCGTCGCCCATCTCCCACTTGTTGTTCCAGCCCAGCGACTTGATCGTCGCGTCGCGGTCGTTGCCGTCGTTGCGGACCACGCCCTTGACGCCGTTGAAGGCGCCGCCGACGACCATGCCGTTCGAGACCTTCGAATTGGTCAGCGGAATGCCGCCCCAGACCAGAGGTAGCTCGACGCCGCGCTGGATCTGGTGGTTGTTGAACTCCGAATAGAAGACGTCCAGCGACGAGGTGAAGCGATCGGTCGGCGCGAACTCGACCACGCCCATAAAGCCGTCGCGCTTGAGCATGCTGGACTGCACGTAGGGCTTGGCGCCGCCGATCACCAGATTGCCGGAAGCGTCGGTCGGATAGCCCCACGAATTCCAGCGCTCGGCCTGATAGGGCGACTCCATGTGGGCGTAGCCCAGCGCCAGACCCAGCTTACCGTCCATGAACTGGTCGATGTACGAGATGCTGAGGCGGTTGCCGTGCGACTTGGTCCCGGCGTTCAGGGCGCCGATGTCATTCCACTCGTAGCGGGCGCCGACGGCCAGGGCGCGCTTGCCGAAGGCCAGCGGGCGCACGGTGCGCATGTCGGCGGTGCCGGCCAGGCCCTGGCCGATCAGGCTGGCGTCGGGGGTCTTGTAGACCACGACGGCGCTCAGCAGTTCCGAGGGGTACTGGTCGAACTCGACCCCGCGGTTGTCGCCGGTCGAGACCTGCTCGCGGCCGTTCAGCAGGGCGGTGGTGAAGTCGGGCGCGAGGCCCCGGATCGAGATGACCTGGCCGCGGCCGTCCAGGCGTTGGGCGGTCAGGCCGGGCAGGCGCGCGATCGACTCGGCGATCGACATGTCGGGCAGCTTGCCGATGTCCTCGGCCGAGACGGCTTCGACGATCGAGGTCGAGCTCTTCTTCAGCGAGATGGCGCCTTCGATGCCGCGGCGGATGCCGGTGACGACGACTTCCTCGACCTGGGCGTTGTCCTGTTGCGCGGGGGCGGCGGTCTGCGCCTGGGCCGAACCGGCCAGCGCGAAGGTCAGCGCCAGACCCGTGGCCCCACCGGTCATCAGCCAGGCGCGGCGGCGCGAAATTGCAGTGTTCATGAGTCTCACCCTCCCTGTCCGGCTCTGCGCTTTGATGATGCGGCGGGCCGTTGGTGAAAATTACTGCAAATTAATCCGCTGTAATCAACCCAAAAAAGTGCAAACGATCGCTGGAGAGGCTCTCGATGTCCCGTGCTGACGGCGATATGTGGCTTATTTGCCCCACTTATCGCGGCGTGCTCTGGCGGAAAATCGCTGCAAATTGGTCTGACAACCCGGATTGACACGGCTGGCCCGTCCCTGCAAATTCTTGCAAAGAGTTGCAATGGCGGTCCGGCGCTGAACCGGGCGCGGGGAGGGAGCGATGTCGATCATGACGCCTTGGCGACGCACGCTGCTGGCCGCGCTGGGTCTGAGCGCCCTGGCCGCTTCGGCCTTCGCCGCGCCGGCGCCCTACCTGCAGCGCAAGCCGCAGGACGAGGTGATCTATTTCCTGCTGCCCGACCGCTTCGAGAACGGCGACCCGACCAATGACCATGGCGGCCCGGACCGGGGGGCGCTGGTCGACGGCTTCGATCCGACGCGCGCCGGCTTCTATCACGGCGGCGACCTGAAGGGCGCGGCCCGCCGGCTGGACTACATCCAGGGCCTGGGCGCGACGGCGATCTGGCTGGCGCCGATCTTCACGAACAAGGCGGTGCAGGGCGCGCCGGGACAAGAGTCGGCGGCGCATCACGGCTACTGGATCACCGACTTCACCGATGTCGATCCGCACTTCGGGACCAAGGCCGACTTCAAGGCCCTGGTCGACGCGGCCCACGCGCGGGGCCTGAAGGTCTATATGGACATCGTCGTGAACCACACGGCCGACGTGATCCAGTATCGCGAGCGCCCGGACGGCCGTTGTCCCTATCGAAGCATCGCCGACTACCCCTACACGCGGAAGGGCGGGGCGGCGGGGTCAGCGATCAACGCCGGCTTCGAGGGCAAGGACTTCAGCAAGCTGACGCGGCCGGACTGGGCCTATGCGCCGTTCGTTCCGCCGGGCCAGGAGCACGCCAAGGCGCCCGACTGGCTGAACGACCCGATCTACTATCATAACCGGGGCGAGAGCACGTTCGCGGGCGAGAGCTCGCTGCTGGGCGACTTCGCCACCCTGGACGACGTCTTCACCGAGAACCCGCGCGTCGTGCAGGGCTTCATCGAGGTCTACGGCCAGTGGATCGACGACTTCGGGATCGACGGCTTCCGCATCGACACCGCCCGCCACGTGGACCCGAAATTCTGGCAAGCCTTCGTTCCCGCGATGCTGGCGCGCGCCAAGGCCAAGGGGATCCCGAACTTCCACATCTTCGGCGAGGTCTTCGACGCCGACGCCGCGATCCTGGCCAGCCACACGCGGGTCGACAAGCTGCCGGCGGTTCTGGACTTCGCCTTCCAGGCGGCGGTGACCGATGTCGTCACGGGCAAGGCGGGCCCCGAGCGCCTGGCGCGCGTCTTTGCCGCCGATTCCGTCTACGAAGGTGGCGAGGCGACTGCGCGCCAGCTGCCGACCTTCCTGGGCAACCATGACATGGGCCGCATCGGCTGGTTCCTGCAAAAGGCCCGGCCCGGGATCGGCGACGAGGAGCTGCTCGCGAGAGCGAGCCTGGGCAACGCCATTCTGCTCACCGCCCGCGGCGTCCCGACGATCTATTACGGCGACGAGCAGGGCTTCACCGGCGATGGCGACTATGCCGACTCCCGCGAGGACATGTTCGAAAGCCGGGTCGCCAGCTACAACGACAACCGCCTGATCGGGGTGTCGGCGAAGGGGCCAAGATCGGCCTTCGATTCCAACTCCGTGCTCTACCGCCGCATCGCCGAGCTGGCTCGCCTGCGGGCCACGACGCCGGCCCTGCGCGAGGGTCGCCAGGTGACGCGCGTCGCTGACCCGCAGCCCGGCCTCTTCGCCTTCTCGCGCCTGCTGGCGGGGACCGAGGTTCTGGCCGTCTTCAACACCGGCGACAAGCCGATCAGGGCGAACGTGCCGGTCGAGGCTGGTTCGGCGTCGTGGCGTTCGCTGCACGGCGCCTGTTCGCCTCGCGCCAACGCGCCGGGCAGCTATTCCATCGAGCTTGCGCCGCTCGACTACATGCTATGCGTTTCCGAGGGACGACCGTGACCGTTGAAGTTCTAGCCAAGCCCCCTGCGGAGACCTTGATGAGCGAGTGGTGGCGGGGCGCGGTGATCTATCAGGTCTATCCGCGCAGCTTCGCCGACTCGAACGGCGACGGCGTCGGCGACCTGCCGGGGATCACCGCGCGGCTCGAGCACATCGCCTCGCTCGGCGTCGAGGGCGTGTGGCTGTCGCCGTTCTTCAAGTCGCCGATGAAGGACTTCGGCTACGACGTCTCGGACTATCGCGACGTCGATCCGATCTTCGGGACCCTGGCTGATTTCGACGCCCTGGTCGCCAAGGCCCACGCCCTGGACCTGAAGATCATCATCGATCTGGTCTTCTCGCACACCTCGGAGGAGCACCCCTGGTTCGCCGAGAGCCGCCAGGACCGGGCCAACGCCAAGGCCGAATGGTTCGTCTGGGCCGACGCCAAGCCCGACGGCAGCCCGCCCAGCAACTGGCAGTCGGTGTTCGGCGGCCCAGCCTGGACCTGGGACGCCCGGCGCGGCCAGTACTACATGCACAACTTCCTCAGCAGCCAGCCGCAACTGAACCTGCACAATCCGGCGGTCCAGGACGCCTTGCTGGCGGTCACCCAGTTCTGGATCGACAAGGGCGTGGACGGCTTCCGCTTCGACGCCATCAACTTCTCGATGCACGACCCGGCGCTGACCGACAATCCGCCGCTGCCGCCGGGCGGCAAGCGCACGCGACCGTTCGACTTCCAGGACAAGATCCACAACCAGAGCCACGCCGACATTCCGAAGTTCCTCAGCCGCATCCGGGCGTTGACCGACGCGGCGGGCGGGCGGTTCTCGGTGGCCGAGGTCGGCGGCGATCACGCCGACCGCGAGATGAAGCTGTTCACGGCCGGCAACGACCGGCTGAACAGCGCCTATGGCTTCCTCTATCTCTACGCCGACAAGTTGACCGGCGACATGATCCCCAAGGGCGCGGCCATGTGGCCGGGCGCGGACGGGGAGGGCTGGCCCTCCTGGACCTTCTCGAACCACGACGCGCCGCGCGCGGTGTCGCGCTGGGCCGAGGGGCGCGACCGCAAGGCCTTCGCCGAGATGTGCCTGCTGCTGCTGATGGGCCTGCGCGGCAACGTTTTCGTCTATCAGGGCGAGGAGCTGGGCCTGCCCCAGGCCAACGTCCCGTTCGAGCGGCTGCAGGATCCGGAAGCCATCGCCAACTGGCCGCAGACCCTGGGCCGCGATGGGGCTCGCACGCCGATGCCCTGGCAAGCTCATGCGCTGAACGCCGGCTTCTCGGCCGTCGAGCCGTGGCTGCCGGTCGATCCCGAGCACATGGCGCTGGCCGTCGACGCGCAGGAGGCGGATCCGAACTCGACCCTGCACGTCGCCCGCCGCCTGATCGCCTTGCGCCGCAGCCACCCGGCGCTGCGGACGGGCGCGATCACCTTTCTCGACACCAACAGCCCGCTGCTGATCTTCCAGCGGGGCGAGGGGGCGGACGCTTTGCTGCTGGCTTTCAATCTGGGCCACGAGCCGGTCGCCTGGTCGTTGCCCGACGGCTGGGCCTTGCTCGACGGCGTCAACCTGGGCGTCGACGGCGAGATGCCGCCGTGCGCGGGGCTGATCGCGCGGCGCGCCTAGCCCCCGCAGCTCTCCCGAATGATCAAATCCGTCGGCACGCGCTCGGAGCGGCTGGCGCGCTCGCCGCTGTCGAGCAGCTTGGAGACCATCAGCCGGCCAGCCTTGGCGGTGTCCTGGGCGATGGTCGAGAGCGCCGGGCTGGCGTAGCGGCTGAAGGGGACATTGTCGAAGCCCATCACCGAGACGTCGCCCGGAACCGACAGGCCGGCGTGCTTCAGCGCCCGGATGGCGCCCAGGGCAATCAGGTCGGACGCGGCGACCACGCCGTCGAACTGGATGCCGTGGTGGATCAGGCTGTCGACGGCGGCCTCGGCCGACTCCACCTCGAAGTGGGCGGGGACGATCAGGTCCGGATCGACGCCCAGCTTGGCCTGCTCCAGGGCCTCCAGATAGCCGCGGTGGCGGTGCATGGCCTCGGGCGCCTCGGTGTCGCCCAGGAAGACGATGCGCTTGCGGCCCAGGCGCGCCAGGTGGAGCGTCGCGCGGCGGCCGCCCTGGATGTTGTCCGAGCCGACCGAGCAGTAGTTCTGGTCGGGGAACTGCGCGCCCCAGACCACGAAGCGGGTCTCGGTCTCGGCCAGGCGGTTGAAGGCCGCGTGCAGCGAGCTCTGGCCCAGGAAGATCACCCCCTCGGCCCGGCTGGTGTTCATCGCCGCCGCCAGATCCTCGAAATTGGCCGGCGCGATGTGGCTGAGGATGACGTCGCAGCCGCGCTCCTTGGCCGCCTCGCCGACGCCCGCCAGCAATTCGAGGAAGAACGGGTCGGACATGCCGCTGTCGCGGCCCTGGGGGCGAGGCGTGACGAGCGCGATCGTGGCCTCGGCGCCGATCGGGCCGGCGGGCATGTAGCGGCGGAACGGATAGTCCATCTCGCGCGCCAGCTTCCAGATCAGCTGCTTGGTGCGCTGGTTCACCGCCGGGCTGTCGTTCAGCGCCCGCGAGGCGGTGGAGATCGAAACCCCGGCCAGCTTGGCCAGGTCCTCAAGTCGTGTCGCGCCCCTGCTCACCTAACCCCCGTCCCTCAACGCGTCGCCGCAAACATTTCTGCAAAGTTTTTCATTGGCCATAAGGCCATGTTCGGCGAGATTTGCAACCGCCGCGCGGCCGAGGACGATGCTCCCGAGCGCACTGAAAAATCATGCAAATTATTGACCGGCGCGGCGAGGGTTGGGTCAGCGGCCTTGAGGCGTGATGGCGCAAAATATCGACAAAACCCTTGTTTATCGTTGCAACGCGCTGACGGTCATGTGCAAATGCATCGCGCGCAGTTTGTGCAAAATATTGAGAAAACGGATCGGGTCCAACCGATCCCGGCGGGGCGGAGACGGATGGCCAGGCAGAGGCTGACTTTCCTGCAGATCTGGAACATGTGCTTTGGATTCTTCGGAATCCAGATCGGCTTCGGCCTGCAGAACGCCAACACCAGCCGCATCTTCCAGACCCTGGGCGTCGACGTGAACCATCTGGCGATCCTGTGGATCGCCGCGCCGGCCACGGGCCTGCTGGTTCAGCCGATCATCGGCCATTTCAGCGACAGGACCTGGGGGCGTCTGGGCCGCCGACGGCCTTACTTCTTCTGGGGCGCGATCCTGACGACCCTGGGCCTCCTGGTCATGCCGAACTCGCCCACCCTGTGGGTCGCGGCGGCGGCGTTGTGGATCATGGACGCCTCGATCAACGTGACCATGGAGCCGTTCCGAGCCCTCGTCGGCGACAACCTGCCCGACGAGCAGCGGGCGACCGGCTACGCCATGCAGAGCTTCTTCATCGGCCTCGGCGCGGTGCTGGCCTCGGCCCTGCCGTGGATGCTGACCAACTGGTTCCAGGTGTCCAATGTCGCCCCGGCGGGCCAGATCCCCGACGCGGTGCGGATCGCCTTCTACGCCGGCGGCGCGGGGCTGTTGCTGGCGGTGATGTGGACGGTCTTCACGACCCGCGAATATCCGCCCGAACAGTTGCTGGTCTTCGAGGCCGAGGAGGCGAGGGGCTTTGGCCCGCGTCAGGAGCCGGCGCCCTCGATCAACGCCTACATCGCCCTGGGCGTCGGCGGCGTTTTGCTGGGCGCGGCGCTGGCCCTCGTCGTCTGGTGGGCGGGGCTGGAGAAGGAGCTCTACGTCCTGGCGGGCTTGCTGATGGCGTTCGGCGTGGCGGGCGTCGCCGGGGCGCGGTTCAAGCGCCTGGGCCTAACCGACAACGGCTTCTCCGAGGTGCTCGAGGACGCCTTCCGCATGCCGATCACCATGCGCCAGCTGGCGGTGGTGCAGTTCTTCTCGTGGTTTGGCCTGTTCGCCATGTGGATCTACACGACGCCCGCCGTGGCGGCGGTCCACTTCGGGGCCGCCGACACCGCGTCGAAGGCCTATAACAACGGCGCGGACTGGGTCGGCGTGCTGTTCGCCGTCTACAACGGCGTCGCGGCCCTGGCGGCGCTGCTGATCCCGCTGATGGTCAAGATCTCCAGCCGCAAGGTCAGCCACGCCGCGTGCCTGACTCTGGGCGCGCTGGGCCTGTTGTCCTTCCTGCTGATCCGCCAGCCGGGCCTGCTGTGGATCGGCATGATCGGCGTCGGCTTCGCCTGGAGCTCGATCCTGTCGGCCCCGTACTCGATCCTGGCCGGCGCCCTGCCGGCCCGGAAGATGGGCGTCTACATGGGGATCTTCAATTTCTTCATCGTCATTCCCCAGCTCCTGGCGGCGACGGTGCTGGGCCTGCTGCTGAAGACCTTCTTCGGCGGCCAGGCCATCTACGCGCTCGTTCTGGGCGCGAGCTCCCTCCTCATCGCGGCCCTGGCGACCTTCGCGGTTCGCGACGCCAAGCCCGCCTGATCCCTTGTTTTCTCCAAGCCTGACGAGGTCCTCGCCATGCGCCGCCTGAAACTGTTCGCCCTGGCCTCGGCCGCCACCGCCCTCGCCAGCGCCGCCCACGCCGCCGGGCCGGCCACGACCTGGGCCTACGCCGCCAAGACCGGCGTCGGCGCCGCGTACGAGGCCTATGTCGACGGCGCCTACAGGCCCGGCGGGCCGACGGGCGCTGTGTCCAAGGTCTGGTTCTCGATCGCTGATGGGGTGCTGACCGAGACCATGTACGGCCTGATCCACGAGGCCCAGATCAAGCAGATGCGCATCGCCGTCCAGACGCCGACCGGCCTGGCGGTCGAGGGCGCGGACACCACGGCCAAGACCGAATATCTGCACGTCGACGGCGCCGGCCGGCCGCTGTCGCCGGCATACAAGATCACCACCACCGACAAGCAGGGTCGCTTCGTCATCGAGAAGCGGATCTTCACCGATCCGGACCGCGACAGCCTGTTCGTGCGGGTCACCGTCAAGGCGCTGAAGGGGCCCGTGACCCCGACCCTGGTGCTGGAGCCGCACATGGCCAATACCGGCGGCGGTGATACGGGGGACGCCTCAATGACGGCCCTGACCGCTTTCGAAGGGAAGGCGCATCTAAGCCTGAAGGGCGCCGCGCCCTTCGCCAAGGCTTCGGCCAGCACGTTGCAAGGCGGCGACGCCCTGGCCGGCCTGGAGGCCACCACGACCTCGGGGAGAGGCGCGATCGTGCTGACCGCCCAGCTGCCGGCGGTCGCCAAGGAAGAGACCTTCGACTTCGCCATCGGCTTTGGCCCCGACGCCAAGGCCGCCGACGCGGGCGCCTCGGCCACGCTGAAGACCGGCTACGCCGAGGTGCTGGCCCGCTTCAACGGCGAGGGCGCGCGCGTCGGCTGGGAAGACTACTTGGCCTCGCTCTCGGAGCTGCCGCGCCTGCGCGAGGCGTCCGAGGACGGCGGCAAGCTGCTCCAGGCCTCGGCCCTGATGCTGAAGGTGCAAGAGGACCGCACCCACGCCGGGGCCCTGATCGCCTCGCTGTCGAACCCCTGGGGCGACACGGTCGACGCCACCCAGTCCTCGACCGGCTACAAGGCCGTCTGGCCGCGCGACTTCTACCAGTGCGCCATGGCCCTGGCGGCGCTGGGCGACCAGCAGACGCCGCTGGCGGCGTTCCATTACCTGCCCACCGTGCAGGTCGGTCCGAAGACGCCCGGCAACACCGGCGTCGGCGGCTGGTTCCTGCAGAAGTCGCACGTCGACGGAACGCCCGAATGGGTCGGCGTCCAGCTGGACCAGACCGCCATGCCGATCATGCTGGGCTGGAAACTGTGGAAGCTGGGCTGGCTGCCGGAGACCGAACTCAAGGCCTATTACGGTCGCATGCTGAAGCCGGCGGCCGACTTCCTCGTGAAGGGCGGTAAGGTTGGCCTCGGCTGGAACAGCGCCACCATCACCCCGCCGTTCACCCAGCAGGAGCGCTGGGAAGAGCAGGGCGGCTATTCCCCCTCGACGACCGCCGCCGTGATCGCAGGCCTGGTGGTCGCCGGCGACATCGCCGAAGCGGCCGGCGACAAGGCTTCGGCGACTCTGTACCGCCAGACGGCCGACGACTACTCCGCCAAGGTCGAAGCCCGCATGGTCACGACCAAGGGAACGTTCGGCGACGGCCACTACTATCTGCGCCTGAACAGCGACCAGGATCCGGACAACAAGAGCCCCGTCGAGGAGCGCAACGGTCAGGCCGCCGTCCCCGAGGACAAGATGCTGGACGCCGGCTTCCTGGAGCTCGTCCGCTACGGCGTGCGCCGCGCCGACGATCCGGCCATCGTGGCCAGCCTGCCCAAGATCGATGACCAGGCGATGGAGGACCTCTATCGCGTCCGCTACGACTTCACCTTCGCGGGCGAGACGGGGACTTTCCCCGGTTGGCGGCGCTACGGCGTCGACGGCTACGGGGAGGACGTGAAGACCGGCGCCAACTATGGCGAAGGCGGCCAGATGCGTCCCGGTCAGCGCGGCCGCGTGTGGCCGATCTTCACCGGCGAGCGCGGCCACTACGAGCTCGCCCTGGCCGGCGTCTCGGGCAAGCCGGACGCGGCCGCGGTGAAGAAGGTCCGCGACACCTATGTGCGGGCGATGGAGCTGTTCGCCAATGACGGCCTGCTGATCCCCGAACAGGTCTGGGACGGCGTCGGCGCGGCCAGCGCCCACGGCTACGTGCGCGGCGAGGGGACCGATTCCGCCACGCCCCTAGCCTGGAGTCACGCCGAGTACGTCAAGCTGCTGCGTTCGGTCAGCGATGGCCAGGTGTGGGACAGCTATGCGCCGGTGAAAGCCCGTTTCGGGCGCTGAAAGGGGCGAAAAAGACGCGCGCATTGTCGCAGGCGCGCGCTTGGCGAACGTGGTTAACGGGCGGTTAGGATTCGGTAGCGAAGACAGGGTAACAGCCATGTTCGCGGCCGGAGATCTCGCATGAAGCCGTTTCGTCGGTTGACGATCGCCTGGAAACTGATCCTCGTGGCGGGGCTTGCGATTGGCCTGCTGCTGATCGCGGCGGCGGCGACCGTGTCCTCGCACACCAGCGCCATCGTCTCGGGCCTGACCAACCGCTATGCAGGCGCGGTCGCCGACGACGCCATTCAGACGGCGCAGGCGGACATCGGGCGAGTGGAGTCGACCGCGCGGTCGATGGCCGTCTCGATCGGCGCGGCCCACCAGGCCGGCATGACCGACCGCAAGACCGTGATCGAGATGCTGAAGCCCAACGCCGAGTCCTCGGACATGGTGCTGGGCAGCTGGTTCATGGCCGAACCGAACGGCTTCGACGGCAAGGACGCCGAGCTGGCCGGCAATACGGCCATGGGCTCCAACAAGGTCGGCAACTTCCAGCCTTACTGGGTGCATGACGGCGACAAGGTGATCTTCCAGCCCCTGGATCAGGGCGACGAATACAGCCAACCCTATTACGCCATTCCCAAGAAGACCGGCCGCGCCGCGGTCGTGGAGCCCTATCCCTACGACGTGGCCGGCAAGTCGGTGCTGATGACCTCGATCGTCTACCCGGTGACCTCCAACGGCCGGTTCATCGGCGTGGCGGGCCTGGACCTGGCGCTCGACAGCCTTTCGCGCAAGCTGGGGGCGATGAAGCCACTGGGCGGCGGCCGGGTGATGATGCTGTCGCCGAGCGGCAAGTGGGTGGCCCACCCCGATCCGGCCAAGCGCATGGCCGCCTATGACGATCCGGGCGCCGACCAGGTTCAGGCGGTGCTGGCCGGCGGCGAGGCGGTCGAGGTCAAGGGCGTGGTCGCCGACGGCGTGCCGATGGCCCGGATCGTCCGCCCCGTGCCGATGCCGGCCCTGAACACCACCTGGGCCCTGGTGATGGACGTGCCGCTGGCGGCGATCACCGGTCCGGCCGACCAGCTGGCGCGGATTTTGTTCATCGGCGGTCTGGTCATCACCCTGGCGGTGCTGGCGGCCCTGTTCTTCGCCAGCGCGGCCTTGGTCAAGAAGCCGCTCACCGGCCTGACCCGCAGCGTCGACAAGCTCAGCGCCGGCCGCTACGACGACGCCGTTCCGGGCATCGAAGGCGGCGACGAGATCGCCGCCATCGCCCGCGCCCTCGACGGCTTCCGCCATGACCTGGCCGACGGCCAGCGCCGCCGCGCCGAGCAGGAGGCCGAACGGGCCGCCGCCGAGGTCGAGCGTCGTCGCCACGCCGAGGAGGCCGAGGCCTTCGCCGCGGCCCAGGCCCGCGCCGTCCACACGCTGGGCGAGGGCATGGAGCGACTGGTTGACGGCGACCTGATCTGGCGCATGCGCGAGGACGACTTCGACGGCGAGGCGGTGAAGATGCCGCGCGACTTCAACGCCGCCGTCGAGAGCCTGCAGGCGACCATGGCCGGCATCCTCAACGCCGCGCGCAGCATCCGAAGCGGCTGCGCCGAGATCAGCAGCGCCGCCGACGACCTCTCGCAGCGCACCGAGCGCCAGGCCGCGGGCCTGGAGCAGACCGCCGCCGCCCTCGACCAGATCACCGCCACCGTCCGGCGCAGCTCCGAGGGGGCCGAGCGGGCGCGCCAGGTGACAATCAGCGCCAAGGCCGCCGCCGAACGCAGCGGCGCGGTGGTCAAGGAGGCGGTCGAGGCCATGAGCGGCATCGAGAAGTCCTCGCAATCGATCACCCAGATCATCGGCGTCATCGACGAGATCGCCTTCCAGACCAATCTCCTGGCCCTGAACGCCGGGGTCGAGGCCGCGCGGGCGGGCGAGGCGGGGCGCGGCTTCGCGGTCGTGGCCCAGGAAGTGCGGGCCCTGGCCCAGCGCTCGGCCGACGCGGCCAAGGAGATCAAGGGCCTGATCACCGCCTCGACCGACCAGGTCGGCAAGGGCGTCAAGCTGGTCGGCGAGACCGGCGACACGCTGCGCGAGATCCTGGTGCAGGTGGCGGAGATCAACGAGCTGGTCGGCGAGATCGCCGCCTCATCCAAGGAGCAGGCCGTGGGCCTGGCCGAGGTGAACCAGGCCGTGAACCAGATGGACCAGGTCACCCAGCAGAACGCGGCCATGGTCGAGCAGTCGACCGCCGCCAGCCACGCCCTGTCGCAGGAGGCCGCCGAGCTGGAGCGCCTGATCGGCCGCTTCCAGGTTGGGGCCGAGATCCACGAGATGCCCGGCCGCCCCGAGCGTCGTCCGGCCGCGCCGCCGCAACGCCCGACGGTCGCCGCCCCCACCCGCGAGACCTTCCGCCAGCGCTACGTCCAGGGCTCGAACGCCCTGAAGGTCGCGCCCAGCTCGCGGCCCGGCGAGTGGGAGGAGTTCTGAGACGTCCCCGACCGGCCATGGAGCTCGACGACGGCGGCCAGACCCGCATCGACAAGCTGTAAGGGCTGATCGGCGAATGCCGATACGGCATCCATGACCTGCCTTCACGGCCGACCTGCCGGCGATCGCCGCCGACCTCGAGTTCGACGCCGAGACCATTCCCTATGTCGATTTCGAACGCATGATCGTCGGCTGGCCGCTGACGGCGGGGCCGCCGGCTTAAGCGTCGCTTTCGTTAGGGCCCAAGCCACTTCCCCCTCGCATCCCGCGCCGGCCGCGCTATATCCGCGGCATGGCCGAAGCGTTCAACGACATCACCCTCTCCGCCGACAAGGCGACCCGCTATGCCGAGGTCGCCGGCGAGATCGCCTCCGTGCTGGACGGCGAGACCAACCTGACCGCCCGCATGGCGACGGTGGCCTCGATGCTGGCGAGCAGCTTCGACCACTATTTCTGGACCGGCTTCTATGTCGTCGATCCGGCCAAGCCGCGCGAGCTGGTCGTCGGGCCCTATCAGGGCACGCTGGGCTGCCTGCGCATCGCGTTTGGGCGCGGCGTCTGCGGAGCGGCGGCCGAGACGGGCCAGACCCAGCTGGTGCCCGACGTCCACGCCTTCCCCGGCCACATCGCCTGCGATAGCCGCTCGGAAAGCGAAGTGGTGGTCCCGGTGTTCGACAAGGCCGGCCAGCTGATCGCCGTGTTCGACGTCGACTCCGACAAGCCCGCCGCCTTTGACGAGACCGACCAGGCGTGGCTGGAAAAGATCCTCAAGGCGACCTTCGCTTGATCCGCGGCGCGCGCCGGCTTGCTCCCGCCATCGCTTTGGCCCACTGCTAAGGCGATGAGTAGGGCGGTCACGATCGAGCTGGGAGAAGGCGGCGTCCACGACGCCCGCGCCCTGCGCAACGCGTTCGGATGCTTCACGACCGGCGTCACGGTCGTCACTACGATCGGCGTCGATGGCGGCCGCGTGGGCCTGACCGCCAACTCCTTCACGTCCGTCTCGCTGGATCCGCCGCTGGCGCTGATCTGCGTCGACCTGAAGTCGGCCAGCCTGCCGGCGCTGGACGCGGCCGGCCGCTTCGCCGTCAACGTCCTGCACGCCGAGCATCAGGCGCTGGCCCGCCAGTTCGTGCAAAAGGACATCGACCGCTTCACCGGCGTCGAGACCGAGACCTGGCGCACCGGCGTGCCGATCCTACCCGGCTGCATGGCCAACTTCGAGTGCGAGACGCATCACAGCTTCGACGCCGGGGATCACCGGGTCTATGTCGGGCGGGTCGTGAAGCTACGCTACGACCCGGATCATGAGCCGCTGGTCTATCTGCAAGGCCGCTTCCGACGGGTCCACGTCGATGCGGAGTAAGGCGGCATAATTTCGCGCGGTACGGCTCGGGCCGGGGATGCTATTGACGCGCAAAACAAGCGTTAGGGAGCGCATCATGCGAGACATCGCCCATTTCGTGAACGGCCAAGCCCTGGTCGGAACCTCCGGCCGCTACGGCGACGTCTTCAATCCCAACACCGGCGAGGTCCAAGCGCGCGTCCAGTTCGCGACCGACGCCGAGCTGGACGCGGCCGTTCAGGTCGCCGCCAAGGCCCAGGTCGGCTGGGCCCAGACCAATCCGCAGCGTCGCGCCCGGGTGATGTTCGAGTTCAAGCGCCTGATCGAGCGCGACATGAACGCCCTGGCCGAGATCCTGTCGTCCGAGCACGGCAAGGTCATCGCCGACGCCAAGGGCGACATCCAGCGGGGCCTCGAGGTCATCGAGTTCGCCTGCGGCATCCCCCACATCCTGAAGGGGGAATATACCGAGGGCGCCGGTCCCGGCATCGACGTCTATTCGATGCGCCAGCCGCTGGGCGTCTGCGCGGGCATCACCCCGTTCAACTTTCCGGCCATGATCCCGATGTGGATGTTCGGCATCAGCATCGCCGTCGGCAACAGCTTCATCCTCAAGCCGTCCGAAAAGGACCCGACCGTGCCGGTCAAGCTGGCCGAGCTGATGATGGAGGCCGGGGCGCCCGCCGGGGTGCTGAACGTGGTCCATGGCGACAAGAGCGCCGTCGACGCCATCCTGACCCCCCCGCTGATCCGCGCGGTCAGCTTCGTCGGCAG
>NZ_LSJA01000388.1 GCF_001556515.1 Caulobacter sp. CCH9-E1
TTAGCCCCCTCAGTCGCTCCGCGACAGCTCCCCCGCATCGCGGGGGAGCATCTTCTAGACTCTAAAACCCATACAGCGCCTTATACTCCGCATCCTTCGCCGCGATCTGCTTGGCGCAGTCGACCATCACCTTGGCCTGTTTCCAGGTGGCGTCGTCCTGCATCTTGCCGTCGATCATCGCCACGCCGGTGCCGTCGGGCATGGCCTCGAGAATCTTCTTGGCGAAGGCGACCTCGGCGGGGTCGGGACTGAAGACCTGCTTGGCGATGGCGATCTGGCTGGGATGCAGGCTCCAGGCGCCGGCGCAGCCCATCAGGAAGGCGTTGCGGAACTGCTGCTCGCAGGCGACCGGGTCGTCGATGGCGCCGAACGGACCGTAGAACGGCTTGATCCCATGCGCCGCGCAGGCGTCGACCATCTTGGCGAAGGTGTAGTGCCAGAGGTCCTGCTGGACCGAGACGCGGGCCGAACCATCCGCGTGCGGGTCCTCGATCACCCGATAGCCCGGGTGACCACCGCCCACGCGCGTCGTCTTCATCGCCCGGCTGGCGGCGAGGTCGGCGGGGCCCAGGCTGATACCCTGCATGCGCGGGCTGGCCGCGGCGATCGCCTCGACGTTCATCACGCCCTCGGCCGTTTCCAGGATCGCGTGCAGCAGGATCGGCCGGGTGACGCCGTGCTTGGCCTCCAGCGAGGCCAAGAGCTGGTCCATGTAGAAGATGTCCCAGGGCCCCTCGACCTTGGGCACCATGATCACGTCGATCTTGTCGCCGGCCTTCTCGACGATCGTGGCGACCTCATCCAGGTGCCAGGGCGAGTTCAGGCAGTTGATCCGCGTCCAGAAGCCGACGCCCAACGCCTTGAAGTCGATCTCGCGCGACATCGCCACCAGGCCCGCCAGCGCCGCGCCCTTGGCGTCGGCGGGAATGGCGTCTTCGAGGTTCGCCAGGATGACGTCGACCGTCGGAGCGATCTCGGGAAGCTTGGCGCGCACCTTTTCCAGGTGCGGCGGCACGAAGTGGATCATCCGCTCCACGCGCGCGGGCAGCTCGCGATAGGGCGTCGGCGCGCCGATCGCCAAGGGTTTGAAAAAGCCGCGCGGCGTCTTCATGCCGGTCACTCCCCGTGTTGTCGCGCCGCCCTCCTGGGCGGTCATTTCGCAATTGCGAAGACCATGCGGCGGCGCAGCAGGCGCGTCAAGATGATCAGCGTTCAGGTCGGGATGACGGTGGCGGCGCCTCTTCCGGATCCTCGCGCTCAAGGTCGGCGGCGGCGTCGTTGCTCGAGGCCTGGCGCGCCGCCTTGGCCTTGCGACGGCGGGCTGGTTCGAGCCGCAGGCTGGTGAGCGCGTCCTCCCCCTCCTCGCCGAACAGGCCTCGGACCCGGATATCGCGCTGGGGATAGGGGATCTCGACCCCGGCCCCGCGCAGGGCGTCGTCGATCAGCCAGGTATAGGCCGCGAAGATCGCCGCCGGACGCCGGACGGCCTCAACGGTTGGCCAGACGATCAGCTCGAACTTCAGGGCGTGATCGCCATAGCCGACCAGCCAGACCTGGGCCCGGCGCGTGGCGTCGTCGGGCGAGGTGAATGGCGCGGCCCTGGCGGCCTTCAGCACCGCCTCGCGCACCTTGTCCTTGTCGGCGCCGAAGGCGGTGACGAACGGCACGCGAATGCGGCGGTTGGTGCCGCGCAGGGTCCAGTTGATCACCTGGTCGTTCACCAGCACCGAGTTCGGCACGATGATGTCGGTGCTGTCGTTGGTGCGGATGCGGGTGGCGCGCGCGCCGATCGCGTGGACCACCCCCCGGCCGCCGTTGGGGAGCTCGACGAAGTCGCCCACCGCCACCAGCCGCTCGAACACCAGGGAAACGCCCGAGGCGAAGTCCTTGATGACGCCCTGCAGGCCAAGGCCCACCCCGACGCCCAGGGCGCCGGCGAACACGGTCAGGGAGGTCAGGTCGACGCCCATGGTCGACAGGCCGACCACCACGCCGATCACGACTAATCCGTAGGTCGAGACCTTCTCGACGGCGTACAGCGAGGCGGCGCCGCCCGCCGCCCGCTCGCGCAGCCGCACGAAGCCCGCCGAGGTCAGTCGCGCGGCGACCAGCGCCGCCCCGACGATCAGCACCCCCGCCGCCAGCCCGCCGACCGTCACCGACGCCTTGCCCAGCTTCAGGAGTTCGAAGGTATCGAGCGTGCGAAGCGGATTGTCGGCCATGGCGAGGATTGTGGGCTTAGGTTGCGGCGGCGATCAAGCGCGACGTCAGCCGGGCGTGAACAGGCCCTGCACGCCGACGATCATGGCGATCACGCCGAACACCGCCAGCAGCAGGCCCGGGCCGCGCGCGGCGCTGTCGGGCAAGGCCCGGCCGACGCGGAGCCGTTCCCACAGAAGCAGCACGCCGACCGCGACGCCGACGACCTCGAAGTGGAAGACGTGCGGGCCGCTGGTCAGGTGGACGATCAGGAAATAGCCGCCACAGACCAGGGCGGCGATCCCGACGATCCAGCGGAACCGCGCCAGCCGCGCCGCGAACCGTTCGAAATCGTCGCCGATGCGCGGAGCCAGCACCAGCAGGCCGATGGCCAGCAGGAAGCCGCCGAAGATGTTGCAGAGGTCGAGGATGAGCGAGAGCATGGCGGAGAAATGCTCAAGCTGCGCGACCGTTCCCTTCTCCCCTTGCGGGAGAAGGTGGCCCGCAGGGCCGGATGAGGGGTTGAAGATCGTGTCCGGACAGCAGAGCGCGACCCCTCACCCGACCGCCTCCGGCGGCCACCCTCTCCCGCAGGGGGAGAGGGGTTCCTAGCGCCCGACCATCGCCAGGCCGGCCTTGGTATACCGCTCGCCCTCGACCGCCGTTTCCGGCACGGCGGCGGCGATGCGGGCCAGGTCGTCATCGGACAGAGACAAATCGACCGCCCCGAGGTTCTCCTCCAGCCGCGCGGCCTTGGTGGTGCCGGGGATCGGGGCGATGTGCTCGCCCTGATGCAGGATCCAGGCGAGCGCCAGCTGGGCCGGCGTCGCGCCCTTCTCGGCGGCGATCTGCGTCAGCGCCTCGACCAGGGACAGGTTCTTGGCCAGGGCCTCGCCCTGGAAGCGCGGCAGGTTGCGGCGGAAGTCGTTGTCGGCCAGATCGGTCTTCATCGCCCCGGTCAGGAAGCCGCGGCCCAGCGGGCTGTAGGGCACGAGGCCAACGCCCAGCTCGCGCAGGGTCGGCAGGATCTCAGCCTCCAACTCGCGGAACCACAGCGAATATTCGCTCTGCAGGGCGGCCACGGGCTGGACCGCGTGGGCCTTGCGGATCGTGGCCGCGCCGGCTTCGGACAGGCCGAAGTGCTTGACCTTGCCCTCGGCGATCAGGTCCTTGACCGTCCCGGCCACGTCCTCGATCGGCACGTTCGGATCGACGCGATGCTGGTAGAAGAGGTCGATCACCTCGACGCCCAGGCGCTTTAGCGAAGCCTCGGCCACGGCGCGGATGTGCTCGGGGCGGCTGTTGGTCCCGCGCATGCGCGAGAAGCCCTCGCCCGTTCCCTCCGGCGCGATGTCGAAGCCGAACTTGGTGGCGATCACCACCTTGTCGCGGAAGGGCTTGAGACCTTCGCCGACCAGCACCTCGTTGGCGTAGGGGCCATAGACCTCGGCGGTGTCGAAGAAGGTCACGCCCAGCTCGACCGCGCGGGCCAGCAGCTTGTGGGCGTCGGCCGTCTCCAGCGCCGTGCCGTACACCTGGCCCATCCCCATGCAGCCGAGACCGATGGCCGACACCTCGAGGCCGTCGCCGAGTTTACGCGTCTTCATGGGATGCTCCTTCGTCAGGCGGCTGTCGCCGGCGCTCCGCAGATAGGGTCTGGACCCGCGCGTCGCAGGACCGTCCCGCTCGATCTGGAGGATCAGGCAATCTTCCCGTCGCGACAGTCAATCGGCGCGCGCTGGAATTTCCGAGCCCTGTCGGAACGGGGCTCACCCGACCGTCCTTGGGTCATGACGATGGAGGACGCCATGCCGAAGATCACCCCGTTCCTGTGGTTCGACACCCAGGCCGAGGAAGCCGCCAATCTCTACGTGTCGGTGTTCCCGAACTCGCGGATCAACGACGTCTCCTACTATCCGGGCGAGGCGCCCGGCGGCGGCAAGCCTGGCAAGGTGATGACCGTGACCTTCGAGCTGGACGGCCAGAAGATCGTCGCCCTGAACGCCGGCCCGATGTTCAAGCTCGACGAGGCCTTCTCGTTCGTCATCGACTGCGACGGCCAGGACGAGGTCGACCACTATTGGAACGCCCTGACCGCCGATGGCGGGGCGGAGTCGCAATGCGGCTGGCTGAAGGACCGGTTCGGCCTGTCCTGGCAGGTCACGCCCCGCCAGCTGATCGAGATGACCACCAGCCCGGATCGCGCCGCCGCCGGCCGGGCGTTTCAGGCGATGATGGGCATGAAGAAGATCGACATCGCCGCGCTGCGGGCGGCGTACGAGGCGGGCTAGCGCCTTCAATCCTCCCCCTGACGGGGGAGCAACCGTGTTGAGTTCAGGCGGGTCTCCAGTCGGCTTGGTCGCGGAT
>NZ_LSJA01000389.1 GCF_001556515.1 Caulobacter sp. CCH9-E1
GAGGGCAAGACCTTCTCGCCGATGGCCATCACCGTGATGCTGGCCCTGGCCGGCGCCTTCGTGCTGTCGCTGACCTTCATCCCGGCCATGATCGCCATCTTGATCAACGGCAAGGTGGCCGAGAAGGAAGTCGCGCCGGTCCGTTGGACCAAGTCCCGCTACGAACCGGCCCTGCGCAAGGTCGTGGCCAAGCCCTGGCCGGTGATCGGCGGCGCGGTGGCGCTCTTTGTCCTGGCCGCCGTGACCTTCGGGTTCCTGGGCCGGGAGTTCACGCCTCAGCTCGACGAGAAGGACATGGCCGTCCAGGCCCTGCGCATCCCGTCGACCTCGCTGGAACAGTCTCTGCGCATGCAGCGGCGGATCGAGCGCGTCGTGGCAGGCTTCCCCGAAGTGGCCTTCGTCTACTCCAAGACCGGCACGGCCGAGGTCGCCAGCGACCCCATGCCGCCCAATGCCTCGGACGCCTTCATCATCCTCAAGCCCAAGGACGAATGGCCCAATAAGAATGAGACCAAAGCCGAGCTGATCGGCCGCATCGAGAACAAGCTGGAAGGCCTGACGGGCAACGCCTACGAGTTCAGCCAGCCGATCCAGATGCGCTTCAACGAGCTGATCGCCGGCGTGCGCGGCGACGTGGCGATCAAGGTTTATGGCGACGATCTCGACGCCATGAGCCGCACCGCCGAAGAGATCGCCACGGTCCTGCGGACGGTGAAGGGCGCGGCGGACGTCAAGGTCGAGCAGACCTCTGGCTTCCCGACCCTCGACGTTCAGCTCGACCGCGACGCCATCGGCCGCCTGGGCCTGACGGTCGAAGAGGTCGCCGACACCCTGGCCGTGGCCATGGGCGGCCGCGAGGCCGGCCTGGTCTTCCAGGGCGACCGACGCTTCGACGTGGTGGTCCGCTTGCCGGACGCCAGCCGCAACGACCTGGACGCCGTCGGCGCCCTGCCGGTGATGCTGCCGGAACGGGCCGGTGGCGGGGCCCGCGCATCTGTGCCGCTGCGCGACGTGGCCAAGTTCTCCTATTCGGAAGGCCTCAACCAGGTCAGCCGCGAGAACGGCAAGCGTCGCGTCGTCGTCCAGTCCAATGTTCGCGGCGCGGACCTGGGCTCGTTCGTCACGCAGGCCCAGCAGAAGGTCGATGCGCAGGTCAAGCTGCCGGCCGGCTCCTGGCTGGTCTGGGGTGGTCAGTACGAGAATCTGAAGGCCGCCCAAGGCCGCCTGGCGCTCGTGGTCCCGCTCTGCTTCCTGCTGATCTTCGGCCTGCTCTACATGGCCCTGGGCGGCATCGCGCCGGCCGCGGCCGTGTTCTCGGCCATTCCGCTGGCCTTGGCCGGTGGGGTGTTTGGCCTGGCGCTGCGGGGCATCCCGTTCTCGGTCTCGGCCGCCGTCGGCTTCATCGCGCTCTCGGGCGTGGCGGTGCTGAACGGCCTGGT
>NZ_LSJA01000390.1 GCF_001556515.1 Caulobacter sp. CCH9-E1
TCCCTTCTCCCCTTGCGGGAGAAGGTGGCCCGCGAAGCGGGTCGGATGAGGGGTTGAAGACCATCGCCGCCGAGAGGAGACGGTTGACGGATCGGCGAGACCCCTCATCCGTCGCCTTCGGCGACACCTTCTCCCGCAGGGGGAGAAGGAGAATTGAAGTCACGGCCACTAAGCCAACTCGAACGGTTCGAGCCCCGCCAGGCGCATGGCCTTGGGGCGCTCGGGGATCTGGCGGGGCTTCACGCCGCGCACTTCGTCGGCGACGTGGCGGATGTGGTCCGGCGTCGTGCCGCAGCAGCCGCCCAGGATGTTGACCAGACCGTCCTTGGCCCATTCGTGCAGGGCGTGGCCGGTTTGGTGCGGCTCCTCGTCGTACTGGCCCATGGCGTTGGGCAGGCCGGCGTTCGGATAGGCCGCGACCAGGGTGTCGGCGATGCGGGCCATCTCGGCGATGTGCGGCCGCATCAAATCAGCGCCCAGGGCGCAGTTGAAGCCCACCGCGAACGGCTTGGCGTGCTTGACGCTGTTCCAGAAGGCTTCGGCCGTCTGACCCGACAGCGTCCGGCCCGAGCGGTCGGTGATGGTGCCGCTGATCCAGATCGGCAGTTCCTCGTGGCCCTCGTCGCGCAGATCCAGGATCGCCTTGATCGCCGCCTTGCAGTTCAGGGTGTCGGTGATCGTCTCGATCAGGAAGAGGTCGACCCCGCCCTGATAGAGGGCGTCCACCTGCTGGCGATAGGCCTCATAGACCTGGTCGAAGGTGACCTTGCGCGCGCCCGGGTCGTTCACGTCCGACGACATCGACAGCATGACGTTCAGCGGCCCGATCGAGCCGGCGATGAACTTCGGACGCTCGGGATTCTCGGCGTTCCAGCGGTCGGCCACCGAGCGGCCGATCTTGGCGCCCTCGATGTTGATGTCCCAGACGTCCTGTTCCGACAGGTGATAGTCGGCCTGGGCGATCGTGGTGCCCGAGAAGGTGTTGGTCTCGGAGATGTCGGCGCCGGCCGAGAAATAGGCGTCATGCAGCTCGGCCACGAGGTCCGGCCGGGTCAGGCACAGGATGTCGTTGTTGCCCTTCATCTGGCCGTCGTGGGCGGCGAACCGCTCGGCGCGATAGTCGGCCTCGGTCAGGCCCTTCTTCTGGAACATCACGCCCCAGGAGCCGTCGAGGATCAGGATACGCTCCTTGGCGGCGGCCTTCAGGGCGGCGACGCGGTTCGCGCGGATCGAGAGATCAGTCATTGCTTGGCTCCGGCGCCCTGCTGGCGCGCGAGCTCCTTGTTGAAGGCGGCTTCTGAGGCGTCAACGAACCGGGCGAGCTCGGTCGGATCGACGAAGGCGTTGGGATCGCCGCGCAGTTGCTTCTGGCGCTTGGCCAGCAGGCTGCCCTGTTCCTCGTGCGCGGGCAGCATGACATCGGTCGGGATGGCGCGGAGCTTGGCGAAGCTCTCGCGATAGTCGGCGACGATCGTCCGATGCTCCTTGTTGCCGACCAGCACGTTGCCGGCCACCGACAGCGAGCACGGGAAGGTCACGTTCAGCGGCCGCCCCTTCTCGATCACCGCCGTGGTCCAGCTGGTGCAGCCGATCGTGTGGCCAGGCGTCAGGTGGGCGACCATCGCGGTCTCGCCCAGCTTCAGCTTCTGACCATCGCCGAACGCCTTGTCGACCTTGACCGGCGGCATGGGCGTCGGGCCGTTCTCGTTGTCGCCGATGTGGTGGCCCTGCTCGATCGCCGGCTCGTCGCCGCGCGAGATCCACAGCTTGGCGGTCGGAATGTCGGCCTTCAGTTGAGCCAGCCCTCCAGCGTGGTCGAAGTGGGCGTGGGTGTTGATCAGGATCTTCACGTCCGCCAGCTTGAAGCCCAGCGAGGCAATGTTGCGCTCGATCTGCTTGCCGGTCTCGGCGTTCGGGCCGCCGTCCAGGATCACGTGCCCCGCGGACGAGGTGATCAGCCAGGACGAGATGCCCTCGGTCCCGACGTAGTAGATGCTGCCGACCACGCGGTAGGGCTTGGTCGGCTTGGTCCAGTTGGCGGGCATGTCGGCGTGGGCGGCGGGCGCGAAGGCCAAGACCGACGCCGCCAGGGCGATGGCGAGACGCTTCATGCCGCGACCTCCGCAGACGCTGGCGCGGTCTCGCGCAGGCCCAGCACGCGGCAGATGGCGTAGACCAGGTCCGCGCGGTTCAGGGTGTAGAAGTGAAAATCCTCGAAGCCCTGCTCCTGCAGCTTGGCGCACATCTCGGCAGCGACCGAGCAGGCGATCAGGCGGCGGGTTTCAGCGTCATCCTCCAGCCCGTCGAACAGGTTGGCCAGCCAGCCCGGGATCGTCGTCTGGCAGGCGGCGGCCATCTTCTTCAGGCCCGTGAAATTGGTCACCGGCATGATCCCCGGCACGATCGGGATGGTGATCCCGGCGGCGCGGACCTTGTCGACGTAGCGGAGGAAGGCGTCGAGATCGAAGAAGAACTGGCTGACGCCCAGCGTCGCCCCGGCGTCGACCTTCTGCTTCAAAACGTCGATGTCGTGCTCCAGCGACGGGCTCTCCGGATGCTTCTCCGGATAGACGCCGACCAGCACCTCGAAGGCGCCGATCCCGCGCACGGCCCTGGTCAGTTCGGTGGCGTTGGCGTAGCCGTCCTCGCGCGGGACATAGACCCCGCCGATGCCGCCCTCGCCCGGCGGCGGATCGCCGCGCAGCGAAACGATGTGGCGGACGCCGATGTCCCAGTAGTCGCGGATCACCTCGTCGACCTCGGCGCGCGAGGCGCCGACGCAGGTCAGGTGGGCGGCGGGCTTCAGGCTCGTCTCGTCCAGGATGCGCTTGACGGTCCGGTGCGTGCGCTCGCGGGTCGAGCCGCCCGCGCCATAGGTCACCGAGACGAAGGCCGGGTCCAGCGGCGCCAGGCGGGTGATCGCCTGCCACAGGCTCTCTTCCATCTGCGGCGTCTTGGGCGGGAAGAACTCGAACGACACGCGCGGACGATAGGTCCGCTCGCCGGCGCGGGCGACAGGACCGATCACGCGGCGGGTGGGCGGAAGGGTCATGCGGCGGTCCTTTCGGCGGCGAGGCTCAGCGGGCGACGCGCGGTCCAGATCTTGACGGTCAGGCCCTCGCCCGTGGAGGGCGGCAGGGCGATGTTGCTTTCCAGCTGCAGGCCGCCGGCCCGCAGCCACGGAACGATCTCGCTGTCGTCAAAGCCCAGGCGGCGGTGCTGGTGCGCCTCGCGCAGGAACTCGTGGTCGTGCGGGGCGAAGTCGGCGATCAGCAGCAGGCCGCCCGGCGCGACGAGGCGCGCGGCCTCGGCCACGGCGTTGGCGGGATCGGACAGGTAGTGCAGCACCTGGTGGACGGTGACGAGATCCGCGCAGCCGCCGGGCAGGCCGGTGCGGAAGATGTCGCCGTGGCGCAGCTCGCAGCTGGCGAGCCCCGCCTTGGCGACCTCGTCGCGGGCGATGTTCAGCATCTGCTGCGAGAGATCCAGGCCCAGGGCGTTGCTGGCGCGCTTGCCCAGCAGGGTCAGCATGCGGCCCGCCCCGGCGCCCAGGTCGACCATCTCGTCGAACGGCCCCTCCCCGGTCGCGCGCAGGATCGCGGCCTCGACCTCGGCCTCGTCGACATACAGCGAGCGGATCTCGTTCCAGCGCGCGGCGTTGCGGGCGAAATAGGCCTGGGCGTCCATCGAGCGCTCGGCGCGCACGGCGGCCAGCTTGTCAGCGTCCAGGCGGATGACGGGATCGGCGTCGTCGATCAAATCGAGCGCCTGCTCGACCAGGAAGCGGCCCGGCGACTTGGCGGCCAGCCGGTAGAACACCCAGGCGCCGTCCGGAAAGCGTTCGACGAGACCCGCCTCGGCCAGCAGCTTCAGGTGGCGGGAGACGCGCGGCTGGCTCTGGTCGAGGATGCGGCACAGCTCCAGGACCGACAGCTCCTCCGCCGCCAGCAGGGCCAGAAGACGCAAGCGCGTGGACTCGCCGGCGGCGCGCAGCACTTCGACGACCTGTTCGGCGGTGAGCTTCATAGGGACATAAAGATATCTTTATGTCTGTTTTGGCAAGAGGAAATTATGCCTCGGCGTCAGCCTTGGCGGCTTCCCAGAGCTCGATTTTGACCCCGACCGGGTCCATCAGCCAGGCGAACCGACCATAGCCCTCGTCCTGCCGGCCCAGCGGCTCGACACCCTCGGCGGCGGCCCGCGCGAGGACTCCATCGATATCATCGACGATGAAATTGATCATGAACGGCGCGGCCGACGGCCAAAAATAGTCCGTGTCGGCGCCGAACGGCGACCAGGTCGCCTGCCCGCCCTTGGGCGCCTCGAAGACAGCCCCACCCCAGTCATGGATCTCGAAGCCCAGCACCCGCGCATACCAGTCGCGGACGGCCTTGGGGTCGTCGGCCTTGAAGAAGAAGCCGCCCAGTCCCAGAACCTTGGCCATGAGCCTTCTTCTCCGCGCGCGCCCTGCCTTATGACACCTTAGCAGCCACCGGGGCTTTGGCGACGCCTTTGCGGAGCGTGCGGAGAAAGCCCGCCCCTCAGGCGGAGATATTGACCAGGGCGCCGCTCAATTCGGCCGTCACCTGGCCAAGCGCCGCGCCGGCCGCCGCCGCCATCTTCACGTTCGTCTGCGCCACGGCCAGTTGCGTCAGATCCGCGGCGGGCGCCGGCGACGGGGCGGGCCCCGTGGCCGGCCTCGGCGGCGTATAGCTGGCGACGTTGGCGGCCGAGACCTGCATGGCGAACCCCTGATGCTTAACGGCAACCTGACCCGGAAGCGTTAAGCGCGGCTGACCAAATAAGGTTAAGCCCATTGGCGTCTCAGGCCGCCACCGGCGTCGCCAGGGGTTCGCCATGGAAGTAGCGGCGCAGGTTCTCCAGCGTCAGGTTGACCATGGCCGGTATGCTGTCCAGCGTCGCGCCGGCCGTATGCGGCGTCAGCACCACATGCGGGACACCCTCCCAGCGCGCGGCCGGGGTCGGCTCCTGCTCGAAGACGTCCAAGGCGGCCATGCCCAGCGCGCCCGACTTGAGGGCGGTGATCAAGGCCTCCTCGTCGATCAACGAGCCCCGCGCGACATTAACGATTAGGCCCTGAGGACCGACCGCCTCGATCACCGCGCGGTCGATCATGTGGCGGTTGTCGGCGTCCGGTCGGGCGCAGACGACCAGGACGTCGCTCTCGCGCGCCAGGGCCATCAGGGTGTCGGCGCGCGGATAGTCGCTGTCCTTGGGACGCGGCCCCCACCAGGCGATCTTCATCTCGAAGGCCGACAGACGGCTGGCGACCGCCTCGCCGATATGGCCGAGGCCAACGATCCCGGCCTTCCGGCCGCGCAGGCCGTGGCGCGGCGCCATGCGTTCGGCGTGGGTCCAGTGACCGGCGCGCACCCGCTGGTCGCCCTCGACGATCCCGCGCCAGGCGGCCAGCACCAGACCCACCGCGTGGTCGGCGACGTCGGCGGCGTTGAGGCCCGTCGAATGGGTCACGGCGATGCCGTGCGCCTTGCACCACGGCACGTCGATCCCGTCATAGCCGACGCTGACGCAGGCGATCAGGCCCAGTTGCGGCATCTCCGAGAGCATGTCGCGCCCCAGCGCCATCTCTCCCGCATGCACGATCGCCTTGATGCTCCGGCCTGGCCCCTCGAGGAAGGCGAGCCGGTCCGGATAGTCCCACAGGCGATGCACTTGGTATGCGCCCTCAAGCAGCGGCTGCAGCGGCAGCAGCATCTCGTGCGAGATCAGGACGTGCGGTTTCTCGACGGCGGTTTGCGGCATGCGGGCCTCCATGGCGGCCATGAACCTGGCCGACTTGTTCAAGGACCAAGCTACTCCACGCGGAGCGCTTATCCAGGCTTAAGCGGCGGACAGGGAGCCCGCCACCGCAGGCCGATCACGACCTGGTGACGATCCGCATCGGCGTCGCCGAGACCGGACGGCCAAGCTGTGAACAACCCAGCCCCAGGAACGTTCCTGGTATGGCGCCATGCGGCGTCCCAGGCTCGGAGAAACCACGATGTTGACCAAGATGTTCGCCGCGACCGCAGCGCTCTCGATGCTGGTCGGCGGCTCGGCCATCGCCCAGTCCAAATCTTCCGCTGCCGTCGGCCCCCAGCAGCCGATCCCCTACTCGCAGCTCAACGCCTACATGAAGGCCTCGCCGAAGGTCCGGGCCAGCAAGGACTGGTGGGCCGGCTCGTCGACGGCCGCCACCGGCATGTCCACCGACACCTCGGCCACCGCGCCAGCGGCCAGCACGATGAGCGGTTCTTCGATGAGCTCTTCCATGGGATCGTCGAACTCGACCGGCATGTCGGTGAACCCGCCGACCCCGGACTCGTCCAGCATGCCCTCGACCCCGCCGACCGACGGCGGCGTGCAGCCCAACGGCTCGACCCTGCCCAACCCGGCGACGCCCACCGACCCGATGGGGTCATCGACGGCCACGCCGCCTCAGCCGAAGTAGACCAGAACTTCCGGGACGGCCCAGCGCCGTCCCGGCGTCAGGCGCCGCCGAAGATGAAGTCGGGTTTGTAGTAGCCCTTGGCCGGATCGAGGATGTCGACCGCGAACGGCGCGGAGCCGTCGGCCAGGTCCGTCAGCCAGGCGTCGTTGGACCGGACCATGACGCCCAGATCGGCCTTTTGCGCCTCGGCCAGAAGCCATCCCACCATGGCCGCCTTGGTTCCGACGCCATTCGGACCATCGCCGCCGTAATAGGCGAAGTAGTCGGCGCGGCTGTCGATCAGGGCGTGGGTTTTCTCATCGGTCGGCGTCGCGCCGAAGATGGTCTTGTAGGCCGCCTTGGCGGCGTCGAAGAGGCTCAAGGCGCCGTACTTGGCCGTGAAAGCGTCCTTGCCCTCGCCGTTCTTGCCCAGGTTCACCGCGAAGTTGATGTAGCGGTTTTCGAGGTTGAACGACTGGTAGTAGGCGCTGTTGAGGTTGTTGGGGTTATAGCTGGTGGGCGAGACGAGATAGCTGAAGCCGGGCTGGGTTGGGATAGCGCCTGTGAAGAACAGATAGGCCAGCGAGGCCACGGAAGTTGTCTTCCCGGCTATCCGGATGATCTCGTTGATTACGGCTGGCGTTGAGGCGTTCGTCTCCATGAAATCGGTGACGTCATTATACGGGCCGGTAAAGTAACTACTTCTGGCCTGCTGGAACAGAATGGAGCTGAAGGCGGTCGCAATCTCGTTGGTGAAGGCCGGTCCCAACGAGACCCCGCGGTCTGCGAAGGTCAGATAGTCGATATTCCTGAGCGTATCGGTTCCATCCGGACCCGTGACGATCCACGAGCCGTCGGCCTGCTTTGTCCAGCTGTAGTCCCGAGCATAGCCGAAATAGGCGGCTCGGTTCACCCCCGCTCCGCCGTCGATGATGTCGTCGCCAAGCCCGCCTTGCAGGTAGTCGTCACCGTCGTCGCCCCAAAGGCGGTCGGCGCCGTTGCCGCCATAGAGGGCGTCATTGCCAGCAGCTCCGTGCAGGAGGTC
>NZ_LSJA01000391.1 GCF_001556515.1 Caulobacter sp. CCH9-E1
CCACCGAGATCCATGGCGACGGCGCGAAGGTGAACGGCCTGACCTACAAGGACCGCAACGGCGACGCGACCCACCGCGTCGATCTGGAAGGCGTGTTCGTGCAGATCGGCCTGGTCCCCAACACCGAGTGGCTGAAGGAGTCCGGCGTTGCCCTGACCCCGCGCGGCGAGATCGAGGTGGATTATCGCGGCGAGACGTCGATCCCCGGCGTGTTCGCCGCCGGCGACGCGACCACGACGCCGTACAAGCAGATCATCATCGCCATGGGCGAGGGCGCCAAGGCCTCGCTCAGCGCCTTCGACTACCTGATCCGCCTGCCGGCCGAGGCCTCGCAGGTCGCGGCCTAGGTTCGTCGCCCATCGCTAGACCAAGCTAACGCCGTCCGGGACGATCCCGGGCGGCGTTCTTCGTGCGCGCTTGACGTCCGCCGATTCTCGCAACATATGAAGTTGCATGAGAAGGAACAGTCAGCTTTCCGGCGTGCTGCACGTGCTGCTGCACATGGCCGAACACGACCGCCCGTCCACCTCGGAGGAGCTGGCCAAGGCCATGTCCACCAATCCCGTGGTGGTGCGGCGCATTCTCGGCGGCCTGCGCGACGCTGGCCTTGTGGCGTCCGAAAAAGGCCATGGCGGCGGCTGGACGATCGCGCGGCCGCTTGAGGACATCACGATGCTGCAGGTGCACGAAGCCCTCGGTGCGGCGGAGTTGCTAGCCATCGGCAACCGCACCGAAGCCCCTTCGTGCCTCGTCGAGCAGGCGGTCAACAACGCCCTAGGCGCGGTGTTCGACCAGGCCGAGGCGGTGCTGAGGGCCGGCTTCGGCGCGGTGACACTGGCCATGCTCAGGCGGGATTTCCACGCCGGCATGACCGCGCGTATCCAAGAGGCGACCCATGCGTCCTGAGGACGGTTCCAAACAGTTCCTGGCGGCGTTTTCGGACCCGGAGGCGGTCGCCAAGTACGCCGATGGCCCCCGCCGCTTCGTGCCGGGTCTGGAGGCGATGCACACCCTTTGCGGCCTGCTGCTGACCGAGCGGGCGCCTGAAGACGCCCGCATCCTGGTCGTCGGCGCTGGCGGCGGCCTTGAGTTGAGGGCGCTGGCGAGCGCCCATCCGGGCTGGACGTTCGTAGGCGTCGACCCCGCCGCCGAGATGCTGCGCCAGGCCGAGCGCACCCTCGGGCCGCTGGCCGATCGCGTCGAGCTGGTCGAGGGCTATGTCGAGGATGTCGCGGCCGAGGGGTTCGACGGAGCCACCTGCCTGCTGACCCTGCATTTCCTGGATCGCGCCGAACGCGTGCGCACGGCCGCCGCTATCCGCGAAAGGCTGAAACCTGGCGCCCCATTCGTCGCCGCGCACGGCAGCTTCCCGCAGGGGGCGGGCGAACGCGACCTCTGGCTCGACCGCTACGCCGCCTTCGCCATCTCCCAGGGGGTCGAGGCTGAAGAGGCCTTCGGCGCTCGTTCGGCCGTATCGGCCATGGCCGGCATGATCGCGCCCGAGGAAGACGAGGCCGTCCTGCGTGAGGCGGGCTTTCACGACGTGGCGATGTTCTGGGCCGCCTTCACCTGGCGCGGTTGGGCCGGCTACGCCTGAGCAAGGCCTACGCCGGCGGAAAACAAGAACGCCGCCCGGGATCGCTCCCGGGCGGCGATGATCCACGACTGGTCGCGGCGCTGGCTGAACACCTTGGTGATCCCGTCGAGGCGATCCTCCAGCGTGCCCTTTCCCAGTTTTAAAAGCTTGATGACGGTCGCTGCCCGCGGCGACGTCAAACCGTCATGTGCTAGCGATATGGCGACGCTCTGCCTTGGAGTTCGCTCATGCTTCCCCTGCTCGCCGCCCTGGCGGTCGCCGCCGCCCCCTGCCCCGCCTCGGACGAGAGCGCGCCGTGCATTCGGCAGCGGATGGACGCCCTGCCGATGAACGAGCTGATGGCCGTCGGCACGCACAATTCCTACAAGCAGCTCATCCCGGCCGACGAGATGGCGGCCATGGTCGCCGCGCGCGGCCAGGCCGCCCTCGGCGTCGACTACGGCCATCGCCGTCTGGCCGAGCAGCTGGACGCCGGCGCGCGCCAGATCGAACTGGACGTCGTGGCTGATCCCGACGGCGGCCGCTACGCCAAGCCGCTGACGGTTTTCGGCCAAGGGACGGCCCTGCCGCCCGAAGTGGCCGCGGCCCTGGCCAAGCCGGGCTTCAAGACCATCCACATGACCGATGTGGACTTCCGCGTCTCGTGCGTGACCTTCGTCTCGTGCCTGCAGGAGGTCCGCGCCTGGTCGGACGCCCACCGCGACCACGCGCCGATCTTGATCATGCTGAACGCCAAGGAAGGCGAGGCCACCGTACCGGGCGGCGTCAAGCCCCTGGCCTTCACCGAAGGTCTGTTCGACGCGCTGGACGCCGAGATCCGCTCGGTGTTTGGCGATGATCGCCTGATCACCCCCGACCAGGTCCAGGGCAAGGCCAGGACCCTGCGCGAGGCGGTGCTGGCGGGTGGCTGGCCCAAGATCGGCCAGGCGCGCGGCAAGGTGTTCTTCGCCTTGGACGAAGACCCCGCCAAGGTCGCGATCTATCGCGGCAAGCGCGCCTCGCTGGAGGGCCGGGCGATGTTCGTCAACACCGACGAGGCCTCGCCGGCCGCCGCCTATCTGACGCTGAACGATCCGGTCGCCCAGAAGGACCGCATCGCCGCGGCCGTGAAGGCCGGCTTCATCGTCCGCACCCGCGCCGACGCCGACACCTGGGAAGCGCGCCGCAACGACGTCAACCGCCGCACCGCCGCCTTCACCAGCGGCGCCCAGTATGTCTCGACCGACTACATGTGGCCCGATCCGCGCTTTGCCGGCGGCTACACCGTGCGCCTGACTGGCGGCGACGTGGCGATCTGCAATCCGGTGCGCGAGCCCAAGGCCTGCGACAATCTTCCGATCGAGGCCCTGCCGGGGACGCCGGAACGCGGCTATCTCCAGCCCGAGGCGCGTCCGGACCTGACCAAGATCCTCGCCCCGCCGCCGCAGCCGGGCTCGCCCCGCGCCATCGCCGACGCCGCCGTCTTCGACCAGAGCCGCGCGATCAAGGACAAGGACCCGGCGCGCTGGGCCGAGGCGACGGCCGACGTCAGCGGCCCCGCCTTCGGTCACTTCGAAAAGGCCCTGGGCGTAAAGCTCACCGCCCAGAACGCCCCGATCCTGTCGGCCCTGCTGGAGCGCGCCGGCGACGACCGCTCGCCCGTCAGCGTCGCCAAGCATTTCTGGGGGACCAAGCGCCCCTATATCGGCAAGGACTCCGCCCCGGTCTGCGAGCCCAAGCGGCCCGACCTGACCGCCAATCCCGACTATCCGTCCGGTCACTCGGCCTTCGGCGGCCACGTCGCCATGATCCTGGCCGAGGTCGTCCCCTCGCGCGCCGACGCCCTCTACGCGCGCGGCCGCGACTACGCCGACAGCCGCTGGATCTGCGGCAGCCACACCCTCAGCGCCACCGAGGCCGGCCTCCAGTCGGGCGAGGTGATCTACGCCGCCCAGCACCGCTCCGAGACCTTCCTGCGCGACATCGCCATGGCCCGGGCCGAGGTCGCGGCGGTGATGGCGGCGGCGAGAAAGTAGGGCCCTCGCCCTACCCCCGCGCCGCACGTCCGGCCCGCACCGCCGCCGCCAGGTCGTCCAGCATACGGACGGACGTCTCCCAATCCACGCAGGCGTCGGTAACCGACTGGCCGTAGGTCAGGGGCTGGCCCGGGACGATGTCCTGGCGGCCGGCGACGAGGTGGCTCTCGATCATCACGCCCATGATCGGCGAGGCGCCGGTCGCCACCTGGGCGCACACGTCGGCGACCACCGCCGGCTGGTTCTCGTGGTTCTTGCCGCTGTTGGCGTGGCTGACATCGACCATGATCCGCTCGGCCAGGCCGGCTTTCCTGAGGACCTCGGCGGCGGCCGCGACGCTGGCGGCGTCGTAGTTCGGCGTCTTGCCGCCGCGCAGGACGAGGTGGCAGTCGCCGTTGCCGGTAGTCGTGGCGATCGCCGCGCGGCCCTCCTTGGTCACGGCCAGGAAGTGGTGCGGCTGGCTGGCGGCGGTCACGGCGTCGACCGCCACCTTCACGTCGCCATTGGTGCCGTTCTTGAAGCCCACCGGGCACGACAGGCCAGACGCCATCTCGCGGTGGATCTGGCTCTCGGTCGTGCGCGCGCCGATCGCGCCCCAGGCCACCAGGTCGGCGATGTACTGCGGCGTCGTCACGTCCAGGAACTCGCAGGCGGCCGGCAGGCCCTGGGCGCTGACGTCCAGCAGCACCCGCCGCGCCAGCCGCAGGCCCTCGTTGATGCGGAAGCCGCCGTCCAGGTCCGGGTCGTTGATCAGGCCCTTCCAGCCGACCGTGGTGCGGGGCTTTTCGAAATAGACCCGCATGATGATCTCCAGCTCGCCCGCGTGACGTTGGCGCTCGGCGGCCAGGCGCTGGGCGTACTCCAGGGCGGCCTTGGGGTCGTGGATCGAGCACGGCCCGATCACCACCACCAGGCGGTCGTCGCGCCCGTGCAGGATCTCGTGGACCGCGCGGCGGCCGGCGCCGACGACCTCGGCCACCGACGAGGTGGCGGGGGCCTCGCCGATCACCTGGGCGGGCGGACTGAGGGTCTGGAGTTTCTCGATCCGCAGGTCGTCGGTCGGGACCGGCAGCGAGACGATATGGGCGGCGGAAGACGGCATGGATGGCTCCGGAAGATGTCTGGGAAGGTCCGGCGGCCATCAAAAAAGCCGCCCGGGGGTCCCCTGGCGGCTGGTGAAGGTGTTCTTAAGTGGCCCTGATCTCAGGCCGAACGAAACCCTCCCGGCGCCAGAGGCGTCGGATAGCTAAAATACCAAAACAGCGTGTGGCTGGCGGCGAGGGTCATCGTCGTTGAGCTTAAAGGGATGTTTCTTGGGAGTCGACCCCTCTCCCCTTGCGGGAGAGGGTGGCCCGGAGGGCCGGGTGAGGGGTCGCGCGGCAAGCGCCGAGAAACCCCTCATCCGTCGGCGTCGCCGACACCTTCTCCCGCAAGGGGAGAAGGGTTCCGACTAGGCCTCGGCCATCGCCTGGCCGCGCACCAGGGCGGCGTAGGTGTCCATCAGGTCCAGCGACAGCTTGCCGGGCGTGAACTTGAACTCGCCGATCTCCGAGACCGGGGTAACCTCGGCGGCGGTGCCGACGATGAAGCATTCGGTGAAGCCCGCGAGCTCTTCCTTCTGGATGTGGCGCTCGACGACCTCGATGCCCTTGTCCTTGGCGATGGCGATCACCGTGCGGCGGGTGATGCCGTCCAGGAAGCAGTCGGGCTTGGGGGTGTGCAGCACGCCGTCCTTGACGAAGAAGACGTTGGCGCCGGTCGCCTCGGCCACATAGCCGCGATAGTCCAGCATCATCGCGTCGGCGTAGCCATCCTTCTCGGCGGCGTGCTTGGAGATGGTGCAGATCATGTAGAGGCCGGCGGCCTTGGCGGCGGTCGGGGCGGTCTTCGGGTCCGGACGCTGGTACTTGGCCCAGGTCAGGCGGATGCCCTTGGCCTTGGTGGCCGGGTCGAAATAGCTGGGCCATTCCCAGACCGCGATGGCGACGTGGATCTTGGTCTGCTGCGCCGAGACGCCGATCATCTCGCTGCCGCGCCAGGCGATCGGACGCACGTAGCAGTCCTTAAGGCCATTCTTCGCCGCCGTCGCCTTGCAGGCCTCGTCGATCTCGGCCACCGTGTAGGGGATCTTGAAGTCGAGGATCTCGGCCGACTTGAAGAGGCGCTCGGTATGTTCGGTCAGCTTGAAAATCTCACCGCCGTACATCCGCTCGCCCTCGAAGACGGACGAGGCGTAGTGCAGGCCGTGGGTCAGGACGTGCACCTTCGCTTCGCGCCAGGGCACGAACTGGCCGTCCAGCCAGATCCAACCATCACGATCGTCGAAGGGAACCAGAGACATCGGCCCAAGACCTCCTTATGAAAACCCGGCCCTTAGACGCCCGGTGGATGGGCGCGTCAAATAAAATGGACTCCGCGCGATGATAGCCCCGCTGCAGCCCGGTTCGGACGATCCCCGTCTGATCCTCCGTGAGGAGGAACTGGACGGCGGGCTGGAACTGATCCTGCTGGCCGAGGCCTCGCTGTGGGCCGCCGTCGACGCGGCGCTGGAGAGCGAGAGCGTGGGTCTTGGCCGTTCGCACTGGCGCGCGACCTTCCTGCTGCGCCGCCGTCCGGGGATCGGGGTGCAGGACCTGTCGAAGCTGACCAGCCTGTCCAAGCAGGCCGCCAGCCGCACCTTGGCCGACCTCCAGAAGGCCGGGCTGGTCGAGCGCGGGTCTGGCGAGCTGGACGGCCGCCGCCGCCCCGCGACCCTGACCCCCGACGGCGTGGCCTTCGAGCAGCGGACGGCCGAGCGCCTGCGGGCGCTCTTGGCGCGGGCCTACCGCACGGGCGGCCTGGACGGCGTGGCCGGCGCGAGGCGCATCCTGGCGGCCCTGGCCGGCCCCCGCCAGGGCGTCGGCGCGCCGCGGCGCCAGAACGTGTGAGGCCAAACCGCGTGAGAATAGCGCCATGACTCCGGACGAGCGCCGCGAGCGCCACCTGCTGGTCGTCGACGACGACGACCGCCTGCGCAAGCTGATCAAGGAATTCCTGGGCCGCGCCGGCTTCCGCGTCACCGCCGCCTCGAACGCGGCGGGGGCCGACAAGCTGTTCGAGGCGCTGGATTTCGACCTGATGGTGCTGGACGTGATGATGCCGGGCGAGGACGGCATGGCCTTCACCAAGCGGCTGCGCGCCAAGGGCGGCGAGGCCGGTCGCACGCCGATCCTGATGCTGACCGCCCGCGATCAGACCGCCGACCGGATCGAGGGCCTCTCGAACGGCGTCGACGACTATCTGGGCAAGCCGTTCGAGCCGCAGGAGCTCCTGCTGCGCATCGAGGCGATCCTGCGCCGCTCGTCGGCGCGCCCGGTCGGGACCCGCACCGCCGCCCTCAGCCTGGGCCGCTGCACGTTCGAGCCCGAGCGCGGCGAACTGACCTGCGACGGCGAGGTGATCCGCCTGACCGAGGCCGAGGTCACCCTGATGCGGCGCCTGGCCCGCTCGGCCCACGAACCGGTCGATCGCCTGGAGCTGGCTCGCGACACCGCCGACGCCACCGGCCGCGCCGTCGACGTCCAGGTCACCCGTCTGCGCCGCAAGATCGAGCCCGATCCGAAAAATCCGCGCTATCTGCAGACCGTGCGCGGGATCGGGTATCGGCTGGCGCCGGATTGATCCCGCGGTGCCCCTCTCCACCCGCCTTAACCTGCCGCCCTTCCTCAAGCGCCTGCTGCCGACCTCGCTGTTCGGGCGGAGCCTCTTGATCATCATCCTGCCAGTGGCGGTGATGCAGATCGCGGTGACCTGGGCGTTCTTCGACGCCCACTGGCAGTCGGTGACCAGCAAGCTGTCCGAGGGCCTGGCGGGCGACATCGCTTGGGCCGTGCAGTCCTACGAGGACGATCCCAGCCCCGCCGCCGTCGAGAAGCTGGCCAAGCGGGCCGAGGATTCGATGTCGCTGTCGATCGCCTTCCAGAAGGGCCGCAAGCTGCCGACCAGCCGCCGGCCGTCGCTGTTCGCGGCCCTGGACCGTTCGCTGCAGCAGGCCCTGGACGACCGGCTCGACAACCCGTTCTGGTTCGATACCACCCGCTACACCGCCTATATCGACATCCGGGTGCAGGTGAAGGACGGGGTCCTGCAGATCTACGCCCTGCGCGACCGGGCCTACGCCACCCAGGGGCACATCTTCATCCTCTGGATGGTGGTGGCGACCATGCTGCTGACGGCGATCGCCATCCTGTTCATCCGCAACCAGGTGCGGGCCATCGAGCGCCTGGCCGACGCCGCCGACGCCTTCGGCCGGGGCGAGGAGCACGACTTCAAGCCGCACGGCGCGCGCGAGGTGCGCAAGGCCGCCCGCGCCTTCCTGGCCATGAAGGCCCGCATCGTCCGCCATATCGAGCAGCGCACCGCCCTTTTGGCCAGCGTCAGTCACGACCTGCGCACGCCCCTGACCCGCCTGAAGCTGGAAATGGCGATGTCCGAGCCCAGCGAACAGCTGGAGGCGATGAAGGGCGACCTGGCCGAAATGGAGCACATGATCGACGAGTACCTGGCCTTCGCCCGCGGCGAGGGCGGCGAGGACGCGCGGGTGGTCGATCTCTCCGAACTGATCGAGGGCGTGGTCGCCGACGCCGAGCGCGGCGGGGCCGTGGTCGAGACCGAGATCGCGCCGAGACTGGAAGCGCGACTGCGGCCGCTGGCCTTCCGCCGCGCCCTGGCCAACCTGGTCGATAACGGCGTCGCCCACGCCGACCACGTCAAGGTCACGGCCACCGCCCGCCAGACGGGCGGGGTCGAGATCGCCGTCGACGACGACGGTCCCGGCATCCCCGAGGACCGCTACGAGGAGGCCTTCAAGCCGTTCTCGCGCCTCGACGAGAGCCGGAACCAGAACGAGAAGGGCGTCGGCCTAGGCCTCGCCATCGCCCGCGACATGGCGCGCGGCCTGGGCGGAGACCTGGTGCTGTCACGGTCGGCGATGGGGGGATTAAGGGCGCTGATCCGGTTGCCGGGGTAGGGCTCAATCGTTCCTCCCCCGCGATGCGGGGGAGGTGGCCCAGAGGGCCGGAGGGGGCGAGCTCGGTTTAGGCCGCATTGGCCCCCTCAGTCGCTCCGCG
>NZ_LSJA01000004.1 GCF_001556515.1 Caulobacter sp. CCH9-E1
GGGTGCTGTTCAACGACGCCCCGACCGTCGAGACCATCGCCGCCATCGGCGCGGCCCATCGCGCCTATGGCGCGACCGGCTTCCTGCCGACCCTGATCAGCGACGATCTCGACGTCGTCGACAAGGCCCTGCGCGCCACCGAAGCCGCCATCGAGGCGGGCGTGCCCGGCGTGCTAGGCGTCCACATCGAGGGCCCGTTCCTCAATCCCAAGCGCAAGGGCATCCACGACG
>NZ_LSJA01000039.1 GCF_001556515.1 Caulobacter sp. CCH9-E1
CTGGACATAGCTGGCCGTCGCGCGGTCATCCTCGATCAGGAGAAGCTTCATGGGCAGAGTCTGAAGGGTCCTCGGCATCCGATCCAGGGGGATGTCAGTTTCGGCGATCGCCGCCAGCTGCCGGCGGGGTCGACCGGCAGCTGGCGGGCTTGGCCGGCGCCTCGAGCGCGTCCACGGGGGGCAGGTGGACCGCTCGGCGTCACCGCGCCGCCACCGACGAGGATGCCGCCAAGAACTTTCAGGCGCGTGGGGCCGGCGTGAACTCGATTTCATGTTCATGGACGGCTTCGCCGACGCCATGATGAAATGGAATTCATCCGGCTCCCATGCCCACGACACCTGGCGGGTCAATCTGGTCAGCTTGCTTGGCGCAGAGGAGCGCCCCCCATGATCAGAATCACCTGTGCAACTGTGATGGCGACAGCCGGACTGGCCGCGCCGCCCATCGGCGTCGCACAACCCATCGGTCCCACGCAGCCGCCCTTCGTCTACTACGTCGTCCCGTGCGGGAGCCCGGGCGCGATCGCGGCGACGCCGGCCTTGACTCCATCCGCCGACCCGGCCCTGCCGGTGGAGGCCGTCTGTGTCGTACCGGTCGCCACCGGCGCGGGTCCGCCGCCGCGCCCGCGCTATTCGTCTTACGCTTACGATCCATGGGGGCCGAGTTACTATTCCAGGCCGTTCTACGGCTCCTTCGGCCTCAGTTTCTTCAGTGGCGGCCACCACAGTGGCGGCCACTTCGGCGGGGCCCATTCGAGCTTCGGCCACGGTGGGGGTGGCCACTTCGGCGGTGGGCACGGCGCGGGCGGGCGCAGCCATTAAATCTAATCCTTAAACTCGCCGCCGCACCGCTGAGCGCGATCCCCTAAGAATGGTCGTCGGCGGCGCTCTTTGAGGGTAGCTTCGGTGCTTTCGGCGCGGATAGACGGGAGGACCGGACGATGGAAACCTGGACCTATTCGGTCGTGCCGGCGCCCGGTGGCTGGGCGGTTGAACAACCCTTCCGCCTGCCGCTCATGTTCCTCTCCGGAGGGCGCGCGGAAGCCAAGGCCAAGGAACTGGCAGCGTCCCGGGGGCAGTGTGCCGAGGTCCTCGTGTTCGATCGCGACCATAGACTTCTGGCCCGTCGGCGATACGACCAGCATTTCGATCTGCAGCTCCGCCGCGATTTGGGTGAGGGCGAGGCGCGACCTCCCGCGTAACCCCTTTAGGACCCAAGTGTCTGTGTGGGGTGACGGAGTCTTATGCGTCGTGAGGTCGTTCTGGTCGTGGATGACGACCCGGCATGCCGGGAGCTCATCTCAGAGATCTTGGCCGACGCCGAGTATGACTGCCTGCAAGCCGACGGGGGTCGTGGGGCCATCGACCTGACGGCGAGACGGCCGGACGTGCTGCTGACCGATCTGCTGATGCCAGACAAGGACGGCGTCGAAGTCATCATGGAGGTCCGGCGGCGCTGGCCCTTGACGCGGATCGTGGCGATGAGCGGCGGCTTCGGGGTCATCGAAGCCGGCCAGCTCCTCCGCACGGCCACCATGCTCGGCGCGCACGCTGTGCTTCGCAAGCCGTTCACGAGCGCGCAACTACTAGATTGCGTGTCGGCGGTGCTCCTGGCGCGCCGGCCATAACTGCACCTGCAATGATTTCCAAGGCCGACCTGAGCCACCGGGGCGCGTGGCGTATGCGCAATCGCAGAAGCTGACCTCGCTCCCGCTGCACATGCTGCGCTAATACTGGTTGAGCGCTTGGCCCCCGCAGGCTCCAGAGACCGCATCATCGCTTCAACAGGTCGAGGGTCCTCTTCTCGATCGCGTCTTGGTTCTCCAGAACGTTAAGGTTGGCTTCGTAGGCGCGCATCGCCTGCTTCATGTCCAGCGCTTCGATCAGACCGTTCACGTTGGGTAGCAGGACGTAGCCGCGCGCATCTGCCGCTGGGTGACCAGGGTCGTACTCTTTTGAGAATTCCGCGGGATCGGGTTTGACGCCCGCCATCTGAACCCCATTCCCACCGTCCATCCGCAGGACCTTGAACACAGGGATTTGGCGCCGGTACGGCTCGCCGCCAGGAGTTTGCGCCGTCGAGGATGAATTGGCCATGTTTTCTGCGATGACCCGCATTCGCGCTTGCTCAGCCCGAAGCGCCGATGCGGCAATGGCGGCGACGCCGTCGCCCTGCGTTCCGATCTTCGCCATGACGGTTTATCCCTCATCATCTCCTCGAGGCTCAGGTATCGTGATTAACGCTTGGTGAAGGCCGTGTAACTTGGAGGTATGGAGTTCGGCGAAATCTAACGGATCCAGCCGACAACACTGACATTCCTGGAACGTTAGTGTTGTCGGCTTGGTACTTCTCGCCGGCTTCGCGCACGCGGCTTGTGGGATACTCTCCGGAGCTTCAGCGAGACGTCGGCGGAAGTGCGCGCGATGACCAGTGCACGTGGACGATCCGCCAGACGCCGGCCGCCTTCTCCAAGATCATGGTTTCCGTGGTGATCCGTGGCTGCGCCTTTCCTTCGGCCTGCGGACGAACTGCGCCCTCCGAAGCGATCCAGGCGAAGTTTCCGCCGCCGCCGCCGCTGCGACGGTTCAGGGTTTCCGTAGCCAGCTTGGCGAAGGCCGCGTCGGCCGGCAGATGGTGGGCCGCGTAGTCCGATCTTGAGCGCTCCGCGCCGCCGGCCTCAAAGATCAGGACGGCGTCATCAAGCAGACTCGCGGCCTTTGAAGCGTCCCCCGCCTTCAGAGCCGCATGGAAGGCGTCGACGACAGTCGCTGCCTCGGCGGCTGCGGGGTTGAGATGTGCGGCCATCAGCGAAGGGCCGGGGACCGGATCATGGGCGGACGCCGTCATCGGAGCGGCGAGCAGGGCCGCGACCATGACCGAGGTCAGTCTGGCGAGATAAACCATCAATGTTCCTTTTCAGCAGGGGGGAGAGCTTGTGGTTGGAAGTCGGTGCAGCGAACATGCGCGCCTGCGGGGGGAATAGAGTTGTCCGACGAGTTGACACGTGAACTGCTGAGCCGGTGGCGGAACGATCCGGCAGGCGCCTATCAGAGCTGGTTCCTCTGGGAGGACCGCCTGAAGAACTTCCGGTCGATCCGGCGCGGCGTCCAACAGGTGGCCGCCGAGATCGAGGCCGAGCGCTTCGGCGTCGCTTACCGCGGATCGTCTCTGGAGACCGTCGTCCATTCGATCGCCGAGCAGCGGCAGGTGTTCAAAGGGGCGGACCATGCCTTCCTGTGGAAGCCCAAGCTGCGCATCCCTGACATCTATGAGCACCCGGGCAACCAGCGCGCGTTCGGCCAACTGTTAGACGCCTGCGTCTGTTGCGACACTGAAGAGCACGTCCTGGCGGAGATTCACCGGATCGATGCGCTGAAGATCAAGGGTCTGGGCCCAGCGGTGGCCAACATACTCTACTTCCTGCACCCGACCATCGCGCCGCCGTTCAACACGGCGATCGTGCGCGGCTACAACGCCTTGACTGGCGCCAACGTGAAGCTTGGGCGCTGGGACGAGTACCTGGCGATGCGGCAGGGCCTGATCGCCTTTAATCGCAAATACCGCGACCAGCTGTCCAACGACCTCGGCGCGGCCGCGGCGTTCTGCTTCGACCTGGGCATGGGGCTCTATGCGCCGCCGCCACGCACCAATGACACCGCCGCGCGCACCGAATGGGAGGCGGATCTGGCCAGGGTTCGCGCGCAGGCCGTCAAACCCTCGGCCGCCGAGGCTGACGCGCGGACCCACACGGAAATCCAGGGCTGGCTTCGCGATCTGGCGCGCGCGCTCGGCTACGAGGTATGGATCGCGCAGAACGATCGTGGGCGCCCGTTTGGGCCCGGTCGCCTGGGCGATCACTGCCTGGAGCGGCTGCCGAGCGTCCTCGACAGTCGGCCCGGCGCCGAGGCCGTTCGGCTCATCGATGTGCTCTGGCTCGACAGGGTTGGGTCCATCGTGGCGGCTTTCGAGGTGGAGCACACGACTTCGATCTATTCGGGGATCGTGCGAATGCTGGACTTGGCGCTGGGCGGCGACGCGAGCGGACTTCACAGCCTGTTCCTCGTCGCGCCCGACAAGCGCGAAGCCGACGTGCGGGCGCAGATCGCCAGACCGGCCTTCAGCCGGATCGCCGACCTCAGCGTGCGGTATCTCCCGTATAGCGCCCTGGAGCAGCATCGAGAGGCGATAGCCCGTTTCGGGTCCGGGGTCGCCGCGCTCGAGAAAGTCTCCCACCGGCTTACCTAGCGGAGGGCCGCATGTCGGTGTCGAGCTGCTCGGCCAGCAGCTTGCGGGCCCGGTAGACGCGCGTCTCGATGGTCTTGATCGAGACGCCGAGGATCTGGGCGGCGTCGTGATGACTCAGACCTTCGAAGGCGGTGAGCAAAAGCGGCTCCTTCAGGGGCGCCGGCAACCGCGCGATGGCGCGGTCCAGCCGCATCGCTTGCTCGTCCACCAAAACGCCGGCCTCGGCGCTGGGCGACGGGTCGGGCGCGCTCAGCGCCTCGGTATCCTCGAGACCGCCCGACCCGAAGATCACACGACGGACCACCTATCGGCGGCCACGGTCGCGCGCCTTGTTGATCGCGATCGTGCGCAGCCAGGCGCCAAAGGGGCGCTCCGAATCGTAGCGCTTCAGTGCGCTCCACGCGGCGATGAAGGCTTCGTGCACGGCTTCGTAAGCTTCGTCGGCGTCCCCGGTGTAGCGGCGGAGCAGCCGGTAGAGGCCATCCTTATGGCGACGAACGAGCAGGGCGAAGGCCCGATCATCCCCAGCCGCGGCTGATCGGGCGAGTCTGCTGTCGGACGCCTCGGCGTCCACCTTCACCTCGTGTCTTCGGTCAGGGACCTAACGACGGTCTCGTCGAATCGTGCCGCCTGATCATCTCTCCCATTGTTTGCGTCGCTCGATCTTGGTCACCCTGCGCCGCGACGCTGAGGCGTAGCGTCAGAAGCGGGTCAGTTCGGTGATCTGCTGGCTCTCCAACCTGAAGCGGACCTTGTCCCCTACCGTAGCGCTATTCAGAAGAGCGCTCTTGCCCACGGCGAAGGCCATCGTCCCTGCGGGCCAGTTCAGCGGCTCGATGGCGTCGTAGGCGATTGTGATCCTGCCTGCCGTTGCATCGATGGCTCGCACCAGGCCGACGCCGCGAATCTCACTCATCTTCAATGGCGGGGCCGCCGGGGGCGAGATCGCCTGCGGACGTGGCGCGGGCCGGCTTGCCGGCCTAGGGGTCGACGGTCCGTCCCCGGCCCCGGGGTGCGCGCTCGCAGCCGTAGCGGCGCCGAGGCACAGGACCAGCGCAAAGATGTGCTTCATCGCTTGCCGTTCCTGCCGCAGAGATCGCCCGTTCAGCCCAGGGCTCCCGGCCGCAATCTCGCTCCTTGAAGGTGTTACGCGCGGCGAGATGGATACCCCTCGCCTAGCGCGGCATTTCATTCACGGTGAATCGCAGTCTCTAGTGACGGACTGCGCGCCGGACCTTACCGTCGGCCCCGTTGATGGGCAGGGATTGGGCTGCCACTTCCTCAACAGACCACTTGCCTGCTTGCAGGGCCAACCATGGTGTCGCCGCTGAAGGGCTGGTGTAAATGGACGCCACGAGGGCTGAAACGCGAAACGTCGGCGCGCTCCCGCTGTGATAGCGCCGCATCGCTAGAGATTGGCGAGGACCTGAAGGCGTGCCTGACCTGCTTGTGGGCACGTGGAGGCATGCTCTTCTGCCAAGACGCGCACCATGAATAGTGGGGGCCATTCACTGTTTCTTCAGTGCGCTCCCGCTAGCGATTTCTGAGCTCAGCAAGAGCACAACGAGGAAGGAACATTCCGATGAACGTCTCCGCCGCAAGCGCCGTGAATTCTGCCGCCCTGGCGCAGGCCGCTCGGGCGCCGCAGCAAACCCAGCCGCCGGCCAAGCCTGAGACGAGCCACGCCACTGGCGAGACCTCGCACAATAGCAAGCCTGCGGGCACGCTCGACATCAAGGTCTAGCACGACCCACGTCGGGCTCTGAGATTTGACCGGGAGTGATGCGCGAGCGTCAATACTCCCGGTCGGGTCGAGCAACCGTGACCGCGCCGCCTTCAGAGGCTCACGATCCAGGCTGGTTCTTCGCGTCTGCGACGCGGACAGGCAGAATTTGACGCGCACAAGCGCCGGCTCCCGCCGCCCGTCGGCACTTTCCGATCAATCCGGGAGCGGACGTTGCTTCACTCCCACAGCATGGAGGCGCGCTCGGGTCGCTCTCAGGGCGCCCTTGAGGACAGGTGAAGCTGTGCGATGCGCCAGGCGCCGGCGCTTCGCACCAGGACGGCCGTGCTCACCCCGCGCCGTTCGATGACGCCTTGGCGGCCCTTGGCGCGGATGACGTAGCCGTGCTCCTCGCGGGCCCACGCCACCTCGCCCAGCACCTGAATGTCCACCTTGCGATTCTTGATCTCGAAACTGTCGAATGCGGCGAGCTCCGGCCCGAGATGATGGTTCAGGTATTGACCGATCGGCCCCTCGTAACGCCCGCCTTCGAGGACGGCGGCGTCCGGGGTGAAGAGCCGCGCCAACTCTCTAACCTCGCGTTGCTCCAGGGCGGTCGTGAACGCGTCGAGGACGTTGCGAACCTCGGCCGCCGGCGCCTGCGCCGCCTGTGTCTGCGCCGAAGCCGGAGCGGCGATGGCCAAGATCGCGAACGCGGCGAAATGGTGATGTTGCATCTGTTTTTCTCGAAACCCAAAAGATCCCCCTCCGCCGAGGGCGGAGGGGGCAAGAAGCCTAGAACCGGCGCACGAGCTGCACACCATATTGCCGCGGCTCTCCGTAGACGGCGAGCGGCAGGGCCGGGTTCGAGGCTCCGGTGGCGTCGGTTCCGACGGTCTTGTAGGTCGCGTACCGCTCGTCGGTAAGATTGCGGCCGAACACGGCCACCTCCCAGACATCGCCGGCCGTTGCAAAGGTCGCCCGGGCGTTCAGCAGCGTGTACGGCTCGCCCGAAAACTGGCGCAGGTTGTTCGGCTTGAATTGGACGCGATCACGCCAGGCGATGTCGCCCCGCAGGGTCAGGCTGTGCCCGTCGACGAACTCCCACCGGTACTGTGCGGCCCCTGTGAAGTTCCACCGCGGCGCGTTCGGCAGGATGTTCCCGGCCAGACTGACCCCATTGTCGAAGAAGCGGTCGTACTCAGCGTCGAGGTAGGCCGCCGTCGCGTTCAGGTCGAGGCCGCGGACGGGCCTCACCGTGACCTCCAGCTCGCCGCCCTTCAGGGTGGCCTTGCCGGCGTTGGTGGTGGTGGCCACCCCGTTGATGTACTCAACCACCTGCAGGTCGGTATAGTCGTAGTAGAAGACGCTGAGGTTCGCCCGGACACGGCGGTCCCAGAACATGGACTTCACCCCGCCCTCGTAGCTCCAGATATACTCCGGCCGGAACGGCCGGCCGTCCCCAAGTTGGAAGCCTCCCGACTTAAAGCCGCGCGTGATGGAGGCGTAGGCCATCACGTCTTCACTGACGTCGTACTGAATCCCGACTTTCGGGGTCCATGCACGCCAGGACGCCTTGGCCGCTTCACCGCCCACATCGGTCCCTCCGGAAAGGACGCGGTAAGCGAAATCCTTTTCCTCGTAGCTATAACGGGCGCCGCCGGTGAGCCGGAGCCGATCGGTCAGCCGGAACGTGGCCTGGCCGTAGGCCGCCAGCGCATTGGTGACGTTGCTTTCGGGCAGGCCGAGGGTGCGGGCGGGCTCCAGGATCTGCAGCTGGTCGCGGGCCTTTTCGCGCAGGTAGAAGGCGCCGACGATCCATTCCAGGCGCTCAGGCTCGTTGTTGCTAAGCTGCAGCTCCTGCGTGAAGGAGCGCGACCGTTCGTAGAGGGTGATGTTGCGTAGGAAGAGGTCCGTCGCATCTACGTCGAGAACCTGGTTGACCGTGCTGCCGCGATAGGCAGTGATCGACTTCAGGGTCACGGGAGCCGTCACGTACGTAGCGGTCGCCGAGACGCCGCCGTTCTCCACGTTGTTGCGCGGTCGCGTGTCGAGGATCAGCTCGTCCTCGCCGCGCGGGATGGTCGCGCCGGCCCGCGCGAAGTCCGCCGGGTAGCTTTGGCGAATGGACGGATAGCCCGTCTCGCGGTCGCGGCCATAGTCGGCGCGCAGCGTCAGATCGAAGTTTTCGGCGAGGTCGATTGCGAGCGTGGCGCGCGCGGCGAAACGGTCGATGTCCTGGTATTTTTCGCCTGTCTTCGGATTGTCGTAGATGCCGTCGCGATCGTTCTTGAGGACGGTCAGGCGGCCGCGGATGCGCTCGCCAAGCGGCCCGGACACGGAGCCGGAGAATGTCCGTCGATCGTAGTTGCCTACCGTCGCGCTGAGTATCCCTTCCAACTCAGACGTGGGCGCCCGCGAGGTGATGTTCAGCGTGCCGCCGGCGGAGTTGCGTCCGAACAGAACGCCCTGGGGACCACGGAGCAGTTCGATGCGCTCCACGTCGAACATGTCCTGGTAACTAGTGGTCGGCCTCGGAATATAGACGCCGTCGTAGTGGACCGTCGAACTCGGGTCGGTGGCGACACCGAAGGCCGAGGTGCCGATGCCTCGGATGTTCACGATCGCCATCGAGTCGTTGGTGATGGTGACACCCGGCGTAAAGACCTGCAGATCCTCGAGGGTGGAGACCCCGAGCGCGCGAAGGGTCTCGCCGGTGACCGCCGTGACGGCGACCGGCGTGTCCTGCAGATTTGTCTCGCGCTTCTCTGCTGTGACGACCACCTCTTCCAGAGCTTCAGGAGCGGTGGACTGAGCGAACCCGGGCGCGGGCGCCAGGGCGAGCACTGTGAACATCGCGGACGCGCCGCGAAGTGCAAAACGATTGGAACGCATGAAACCTCCCCATATCTAAGGGATATACGTACAACCGCGCTTCTCCCCCTCAGAACCACACAACAAAGTTGCCATACCGAGTATTCGAACGCCGAGCCACCCTCCAATCTGGGCCTACGCAACGGCTTGCTTGCGCAGTCCTCCGGCGTCGATTTGCGAAGACGGTGTCTGCGATCATCGGTCACTTCGGGAACCCTGCGAGCTGCGATCTGTTTGCCTAATCCGTCGTCGAGGTCGGACGACGTCATGCGCAGGATTCCACAGTTCATGCCGCCTCCCGTGGCCCTCTTGTCGCTCGCAACGGCGTCCCCGCCTAACGTGCTGGCGCAAGCGCAAGTGGAGCAGGCGGCGCGAGACCTGTTTTACGATAAGTTTCCGCAGTTCGAGCGTATGGCTCCGGTCTTCACCTCGGCCGGCGTTCGTACCCGGCAGGTGATCCGGCCGATCGAATGGTACTTCGAGCCCCGGGGCTGGCCCGAACGCACCGAAGCTTACCTCGATGGCGCGACGGACCTGTTCGTGCAGGCGGCCTCCGCGGCGCTGGCCGAGGCGGGGCTCGCCGGCCCCGACGTCGACGTCATCGTCACGGTGTCGTCTACGGGGATCGCGACGCCCAGTCTGGAGGCGCGCGCGATGGAGCGCATGAAATTCCGACCCGACGCCGCCCGTGTGCCGGTCTTTGGTCTCGGCTGCGCCGGCGGCGCGACCGGTCTTGCTCTGGCCGCCAAACTCGCGGCGGCGACTCCAGGCGCCATCGTCCTCTTCGTCACCGTCGAGCTTTGTTCCCTTGCGTTCCGGCTGGACAACCTCAGCAAGGCCGACATCGTGGCCACGGCGCTGTTCGGCGATGGCGCTGCAGCCTGCGTGGTCCGGGCCGGGGAGGGCGGTTTCGCCCAGGTGACTGGGATCGCCGAGCATACCTGGCCCGCCACGCTCGATGTCATGGGGTGGCGGGTCGAGCCGACGGGCCTCGGGGTGATCTTCGCACGCGCGATCCCGCCATTCGCCAAAACCAATCTGCGGCCAGCCATGGCGTCGATGTTGGGCGGCCAGAATCTAGAGGTCGAGGACATAGACCGGTTCATCTGCCATCCCGGCGGCGTGAAAGTGATCGAGGCGCTGGAGCTTTCGCTGTCGATCCCGCAGGGCGGCCTGGATCGAGAACGCGAGGTCTTGGCTGACCATGGCAATATGTCCGCCCCGACCGCGCTGTTCGTCCTCGACCGCGTTCGGCGCTCTGGCATGCCGCCGCGCTCGGTTCTCACGGCGTTGGGACCAGGCTTCACCGCGAGCACCGTCACCCTGGATCGCGCGGCGTGACCCTGTCCGTCACGGTCCTGGCCCTCGTGACCCTGCAACGGATCGCCGAGCTTCTCCTTGCCCGCCGGAACTCCGCAAGGCTCCTGGCCAGAGGCGGCGTCGAGATGGGGTCTGGTCACTATCCTATCGTGGTCTCCTTGCACGCCGCCTGGCTGATCGGTCTTTGGATGATGGCCTGGGACCGGCCGGTCGCGCCGCTTTGGCTGAGCCTCTTCTTGCTCCTGCAACTGTTGCGGATCTGGGTCATCGCAACGCTGGGAGATCGCTGGACCACCCGGATCATTGTACTTCCCGGCGCACCCCTGGTGAGGCGCGGACCCTATCGCGTCCTGTCCCACCCGAACTATGCCGTCGTTGTCGCCGAGATTGCGGTGCTGCCGATCGCCTTCGGCTTGCCGACCTACGCCCTGATATTCTCCGCCTTGAACGCCGCCATGCTTTGGGTGCGCATACGTGCTGAGAACCGCGCACTGGCCAGGCTGACATAGGCTGCCTACGATCGCCGCTTGTTGTCGACCTCATCGGCGTACAGCCGATCGCGATCGATTAGAGCCTGCGATCGCAACTCTTCCGACGATCCCTTTGCCACCACGTGCGCGTGTGGAGTCTAAAGCTGGGCCTTGTGATTGAACTCTTCCGATAATGCCGCGTTGTAGCCGCACATCTACGGCGAAGCCACAATCTAGAAATTGAGCGCGATAGGAGAGGGACGTGCGGACAGAACATAAGATCGAAGGATCAATGGATCGCCAGATGATACAGCATCACTATATGATGCTCGCGCTCAATCTCGCCTTGAGCCTCGTCATCATGTATATTGCAATGTTCGCGATGATCTCGAGCTGGGGAGAGTTCGTCCAGAACATCAACTTCTTCTACATGGCGCTGGTGATGTGGGCGCCGATGGCCGCAGTGATGCTGCTGACGATGAAGTCGATGTATCGCAACACCAAACTCAATGTTGGCCTATACGTCGTCTTTGCCGCCGTATTCGTTCTTTCGTTGGCAGGAATTCGCGCCCAAGGGTTTGTCGGCGACCGACAGTTCGTTCGCTCCATGATACCCCACCACTCCGGCGCGATTTTGATGTGCGGCCAGGCGTCGATCAAGGACGCTGAGATCCGTCAACTGTGCTTCGGCCCTAGTGGGATCGTGGAGTCCCAGAAGCGCGAAATCGCGCAGATGAAGGCCATTCTAAAGCGCCTTTAGCCAGAAGCCTCCGACTGCTTCTGCTCTGATCCGGCCGCCTCACGGTGGCCAACGTCCCTAGGCCCGCGCCGCGGCCTGGGCCCGCCGGCCCGCCGCCCGGAAGCCGACCAGGACCGCGGTCAGCGTCAGAATCTGAGCCAGGAGCCCTTCCCAGGTCGGGAACACGCCGAGCACCTCGATTCGAGGCAGGTGGGGGAAGGGGCGCACGCCCAGTATCCCAGCCTCCTGCAGTCCCGCCACGCCTTTCCCTGCGAGCACCACGGCCAGCACGGCGATGAGGACCGAGCTATAGGAGAAGAACTGCGCGATGGGCAGGCGCTTGCTATAGCTCAGCAGCGCCCAGGCGATCCCCGCCAGACAGATGACCGCCAGGCTCGCCCCTGACACCATCGCGAGCTGACCTCCCTGGCTCCAAAGGGCGGCGTAGAAGAGGATGGTCTCGAACACTTCCCGGTAGACGACGACGAAGGCCAGCAGGAACAGGAACCAGGCCGACCGCTTCGAGAGCGCCGAAGACAGCTTGTCGCGAATATAGGCCTGCCACGCGCCCGCCTGCGCCTTTCCATGCATCCACACGCCCACCGAGATTAGCACGATCGCGGAGACCAGCGAGCCGAAGCCCTCGGTGAGTTCACGGCTCGCCCCGCTGATCGAGATGAGGTAGGTCGCCGCCGCCCAGGTAAGTCCCCCTGCCGCAAGTGCGGCGATCCAGCCGCCATGGACATAGGGCAGCACATCCTGACGCTCGGTCTTGCGCAGGAAGGCGATCATCGCGATCACGATCAGAAGCGCCTCGACTCCTTCGCGCAACAGAATGGTGAAGGCGCCGAGGAAGCTCGAGGCGGCGCTGGCTTGCTCTGGGGCGAGCGCGCCAGCGGCCTTATCGAACAATGCGTTGAGCTCACCGACCTGCGCGGTCACTTCGGCCGACGGCGCGCCGCGGGCAAGGCTCGCCCGGAGCTCGCCCATTGTCGCCTCGACTTTGGCCATCAGGGCGCCGTCGCGCACCCGAAGCAGAGGTTCGACAGGCTCGAATCCGTCAAGATAGGCGGACAGCGACAGCTCCTCTGCCCGCTTGCGGTCGCCCGCCTGGTAGGCCGCCAGGCTGTCGGCGAGTTTGCGGCGCGCGACGTCCAGCCCGCCATTCGACTTGGGCGCTACAGCCTCGGGATGGCGGCGCAAATAAGCCATGAGCTGGGTGGCCTGCGGCTCGCCCACGCGAGCGGCCAATGCTGCAGGCGTGGTCTGGGTCAGGACTTGCAGGTCGGGGACTACGGCTGGCAACTGCGGCTCGGCGCGCCAAGCCTGCTCGCCGGCGCGCTCGTCGTCTCGCGAGTAGGCAAAGCTCCCCACATAGTAGGCGACGGCCCAGCGGTCTTCAGACGGGAGGTGGGCGAAGCTCGCCATGGCCGTGCCGTCGAGCCCCTGTCCGATCACCTGGTAGAGGCCGAAGAGACTCCGCTCCTTTGCGCGCGCCACGTCGGTGAAGGCGATTGGCGGCGGCTCAAGCTCTTTCGCGTTCGGGCCGTCACCCCTACCGGCGGCGCCATGGCAGGACGCGCACTGCTCGGCGTACAGGGCCGCGCCCTTTGTGAGGTCTGGCGCCTCCTGCGGCGCGAGCGGCACGGGGTAGGCCTTCAGGAGATCCGTCGCGAGGGTCCGGGCTCGTCGCGCCACGTCCGCAGGCTCGGCCCGTTGATCGACCGATGCAACGAGCGCGTTTGCCTCCGCAAGGAGCTGCGGCTTAGCGGGACTGGCCGGCAGGGTCACAATACGGCTGCGTACGGAGGCGGAGAATTCCCGCATCTCCGCATACTCGGCCTCGCTGATGATGCTGCCCTTGGAGACTGCGCCCGGGTAATCCACGGCGATATAGTCCAAGAGGCGCCAAGCGACCTCCGCCGAAGGGGGCGCGTTCTGTGCCATGACGGTGTCGGGTAGTTGGGCGGTTCCGACAAAGGCAACTGCAAGAAGGAGGCGTGCGAGCGCCAACATCGAAGTGTCCTGGGGATTCATGAGAATAAATCTCAACAACAAGATACATGCTCAAGTCGCTTGAGAATCAAGAGCGCTCCCGCGAGCTGGGAAAAACGCAGCCGAAAGGTTCTTGCGGCCCAGCCATCGGATCCTTCGGCGCTGCATAACATCGGCCCGGTCGCCACGAACACCGACCGGTCGGAAGCCGCGATCCAAGGCGCCAGTTCAGTCATCACACGGCCATCCTGATGGCCTGGCCGGCATCTATCGCGTCACCTTCCACAAGCTTGAGCGCAGGCGGGTGTCTCTTATCGCGCGGCACTGACAGTTGCACTTTGCGGCTACAATCAAAATGTCTACGCCGGTTAGAGATGTCGCTGAGTTCGCCGACTAGAGGCCGGCCGAAGGGCAGGCGCGCAGCCCTCAGCTAGCGCAGCGACCGCCCGCCCGGCCGGCCGGCGCACGGGCGATCCGCCGAAAAGCTTGTTCGAGCGCGCCGGCAGGCGCGCGAGCACGTAGCTCAGTCCAGTCCGAACATGTGAGCCGGCTGGTCACGACGCCTCGGCGCCTTCGACGTGCGCTTCGCCGGCGGCGGGGTGTCCTGGTATCCTCCATTCGCTCGTGCTTACCGCTATGAGGCCTCACCTCAAGGTTTGTGCGCTAAACCTCGGCTAAAAGTACGAACCAAGAAC
>NZ_LSJA01000040.1 GCF_001556515.1 Caulobacter sp. CCH9-E1
GAGGCTGTGTAAAAACTCGCGGACGTTGGCGCCGTAGCATGGCGGTTCCGGCGCGCGGCGAGTTAGGCGCTAGGCCGTGATTGCCGCCATGAGCGGCTGGGCGCCCATGATGGCGATCACCCGCTTGAGATTGTAGGCCAGGATGTGGAGGCCGATCTCGGTCTTCACGTTGGGCAGGCGCTTCATCAGGAAGTGTGTCGATCCCATCCAGGCCTTGATCGTGCCGAAGGGGTGCTCGACGGTCCGCCTTCGCTGACGCATGGCGCCAGGACGCAGGTCCATCCGCTTCTGCAGGGCGTCGATGACGGCTTCGTGCTCCCAGCGGGTCACGCGCCGCGCGACGCTGGGCGTGCATTGGGGCTTGAGGGCGCAGGTCTGACAGCTGAAGTGATCCCAGTATCGGTGCAGCGTCATGCCCTTCTCGATGGTCGTCATGTGGCGCGGCAGGAGCGCGCCCGACGGACAACGGTAGACGTCCTGGTCGGGCAGGTAGACGAAGTCCTGCTTGCCGAACCGGCCATCGGCCTTGGCGCCGGAGGTCAGCGGCCTTGGCACATAGGGCGTCACGCCCATGGCCTCGCAGCTCAGGATCTCCTCGCCGGAGAAGTAGCCACGGTCAGCGAGAACCTCGAGCGCATCCACGCCCAGGGCGTCCTTGGCCTTGCCAGCCATCGACGACAGCTGCTGGCGGTCGCTGCCGGTCATGACGACGTCGTGGGCGACAATCAGATGATGCTCGGTCTCGACGGCGGACTGGACATTGTAGCCGACGATGCCGCTGCCGCGCCCGCTGGTGGCCATCGATCGGGCGTCGGGATCGGTCAGCGAGACCTGACCGTCGGCCGAGGCCGCCACTTGCGCGTCCATCGCCTGCAGCATCCGCATCTGCTCGCGCAGACGCTCCACCTTTTCCTTCAGCCGGTCGGACCTGGCCTCGATGGTCTCGCCCTCCTGGCGGTCGGCGGTGTCCAGGTCTCGCAGATAGCCGGCGATGTGCTCGGCCACCTGCTCCAGGCGCTTCTTGAGCTTGTAGGGCGTGAAGTTCTTGTCGCGGGTGTTGACCGCCTTGAACTTGCTGCCGTCGATGGCGACCAGCGCCGCGCCGAACAGACCGATCTGGCGACACAGCACCACGAACTGGGCGCAGGCCGCCTGGATCGCTGGGCCGTTGTCCTTGCGAAAGTCAGCGATGGTCTTGTGGTCGGGCGCCAGCCGGCCCGTCAGCCACATCAGCTCGACATTGCGCCGCGCCTCGCGCTCCAGCCGCCGGCTGGACTGCACCTTGTTCAGGTAGCCGTACACGTAAAGCTTCAGCAGCATCGCCGGGTGATAGGCCGGTCGCCCCGTCGCCGCCGGCGCCACCTCAAAGCCCAGCCCGCCCAGGTCCAGCTCATCGACGAACACATCAACCACCCGCACCGGGTTCTCGGCGGCGACATAGTCGTCCAGGCATTCGGGAAGCAGCGTCGGCTGTCGGCGATCAACACCTTCAACGAAGCGGCTCATGCA